>URUD01000041.1 GCA_900550935.1 uncultured Roseburia sp. | reverse complement strand
ATATCATCATATATCTGGAATGCCAGTCCGAATTTTTTAGCAAAATCATCAAATTTATTTATAGTTTCGTCGTCGGCACCAGCTGCGATTGCACCTATCCTTACCGCAAGCCTGAAAAGAACAGCAGTTTTATTGAGATGAATAAAATCGAGTGTTTCTACTTGAGACTTAATATATTTACCCCCTTCGGACTCTATATCAACCACCTGGCCGGCAATAAGTCCGTAAGCACCAGCGAACTTTGTATACTCGTGTAAAATTCTTACAATCTGAGTCATTGATAAATCTTTTGATTTTTCAATAATTAACTGGGGTGCAAAAGTTAAAAGCGCATCGCCTGCAAGAACAGCATTGGCCTCTCCGAACATTTTATGATTAGATGGTTTACCCCTTCTAAAATCATCGTTATCCATACAAGGCAAATCATCATGAATTAAGCTTTGCACATGGAGCATTTCTATCGCACATGCTGCCGGCATAACCTTTTTAATATCACAGCCTAAAATTCTAGCAGTTTCCAGACACATAACCGGACGCAAACGTTTTCCCGGAAGCATAAGTGTATATTTCATCGCCTTAAATATATCTTCCGGATAAGTAATTTGCAGATACTCATCTAAATGTTCATTAACCAAATCAATCAATTCTTTCATCGTCTATATCCTTATAAATATTCTGTTTCTGCGTATTTCGTGCGCTTTCTCTTTTTCTTGAACTTATTTTTACAGCCGTTTTATTATGCTGCTGCTTATGAGAAGCTTCCGTTTTAACACCTTGATACTTAACCTTCTCTTTATATTCTTTCTTGGAAAGCATGGCATCCTCTTTGGAAATTGCCCCCTCTGCCACCGCAAGGATGGTAAATCCCTTTCCGGCATGTGTCCTTTTGTTGATCGCTTCGATCACTTTTTCAATATCATAAGGGATCTCCGGTAATAAGATGATGTCTGCTCCACCCGCAATGCCGGCATACAGTGTCAGCCATCCTACCTTGTGTCCCATGACTTCTACGATAAATACGCGGTTGTGGGATGCCGCGGTCGTGTGGATACAGTCTATACACTCTGTCGCAATATTAATCGCACTCTGGAATCCGAAGGTTACATCCGTACCATAAATATCATTATCAATAGTCTTTGGAAGGTGGATGACATTTAATCCCTCTTCTCGGAGGAGATTGGCTGTTTTTTCTGTTCCGTTTCCTCCAAGGATCACCAGGCAGTCCAGTTTCAACTTATTATAAGTGCTCTTCATTGCCTCGACCTTGTCCAGTCCGTTTTCATCCGGTATCCGCATCTGCTTGAACGGCTGTCTGGATGAGCCAAGTATCGTGCCACCCTTTGTCAGTATCCCTGAAAAGTCTGCAGCTGTCAGCTGACGGTAATTGCCGTAGATCAGTCCTTTGTAACCATTTAAGAAACCATAGACCTCTAATTCATCAACATTCTCACTAAGTCCCTTTACAACGCCTCGCATTGCCGCATTTAACGCCTGACAGTCACCACCGCTTGTCAACATTCCAATTCTCTTCATCTGCGTTTCCTCCTCATCCTGTCTGAGTCAACCAAAACCCTGTATCATACCTAAAATATTACCCTTTTCCATTCTATTTTGCAATAATATAATGCGAAACACCGGACTTCCGTCCGGTGTCTTTCATCGGGGTAACAGGATTTGAACCTGCGACCTCACGGCCCCCAGCCGTGCGCGCTACCAAACTACGCCATACCCCGTAAAATATGCCCTGTCATTGTATCATAACTTTTATTATTTGAAAAGAATAATTTGACAGTCCCTCTTCCATATTTTACAATTGGCTTATCATTTATTTTTGCAAAGGAGCACTGTTTTGACTGAATTAGAAGCCTATTATAATAAATTTAATGAAGAGAAACGTCTGAACAGCCGTCACGGTCAGGTGGAGTTTCTTACCTCTATGAAATATATCCACAAATATCTTACCCAGATTGAGGAAAAACGTCACTGTAAAAAAGAGGAGATCCGCATTTTAGACCTGGGTGCCGGCACCGGACGTTATTCCATTCCACTCGCCGAAGAGGGCTATGATGTTACTGCGGTCGAACTGGTCAAACACAATTTAAGCCGCCTCAGGCAAAAGAGCAGTCTCGTCCATGCCTGTCAGGGTAACGCCATGAAGCTCTCCCGTTTTCCGGATGAAAGCTTTGACCTCGTTTTAGTCTTTGGACCGCTCTATCACCTGCACGGCACAGACGAAAAGGCTGCCGCCCTGTCCGAAGCCAAACGTGTCTTAAAGCCGGACGGTGTGATCCTCGCCGCTTATATTATGAACGAATTTACAGTTTTAACCTATGCGTTTAAAGAGCGTCATATTTCCGAGGCACTGGAACAGGGTATGCTCGATTCCACTTTCCACTGCACCAAAACAGCAAACCCGCTTTACAGTATGGTGCGCCTGGAAGATATGGATGCCTTAAATGCCCGGTGCGGTTTTACGAGACTGCAGGTCATCGCAGCAGACGGCGCAGCCAATTATATGCGTCCTTACTTAAATGCCCTGACCGAGGAAGAATTTGAACATTTTCTTACCTATCATTTTGCCACATGTGAGCGCATGGATCTGATGGGTGCAAGCGGGCATACCGTGGATATCCTCTGTAAGGCGCAGTGATTTTTTTGCAATTTCTTTTCAGTCGTGTTATACTGGTAAGCGGTGGTCTTCCACCGTTCTTTTCATACGGAGAGTTGTCCGAGTGGCTTAAGGTGCGGCTCTCGAAAAGCCGTGTACCCCATATCAGGGTACCGTGGGTTCAAATCCCATGCTCTCCGTTTTTTCTTAGATTCTACGAATTTTTACAAAAATCGATATTTTCCCTTTTATTCCCGGTCCCAAAGTACTATAATATTTGTATACACATTAGTAAGTGAAAGGGGAAGTTCTATGAAAACCAAAAGTGTAAAAGCATCTTTGACCACGATGTGCCTTTTTATTGTAGTGGTCTGTGTTGCCGTTATCGGTGCGGTTTCCGTTTTTAACATCCGCTCCATGTCAAATATGGCAAATTCCAACTATGAAAATGCAATGTCTGACGGATACAACTCCGAGATCAAATCCGAAGTACAGTCCGTCATTTCTATCCTGCAGTCCGAATATGACAGGGTACAGGCTGGTGATCTGACGGAAGAAGCTGCCAAAAAAGAAGCAGCCGAGATTGTACGTGCGATGCGTTATCGTGATGACGGAAGCGGCTATTTCTGGATTGATGATACTGATTATAACCTCATCATGCACCCGATCTTACCGGATCAGGAGGGAAATAACCGTTACGATCTGACTGACCAGAATGGTGTCAAAATCATCCAGGAGATCATGAAAGTCTGCACCGGTGCAGATGGCGGCGGTTATAACGAATTCTACTTTACCAAATCCGACGGTGTTACCGTTGCACCAAAGGTTGCATACTCCGAACTGTTTGCACCCTGGGGATGGGTCGTTTCTACCGGTAACTATGTAGACGATATGGACGCCACAATGGCAGCCGCAAAAACGGCGATCCAGCAGAAAGAATCCACGATGATCATCTCGATCGTAGGAATTGGTCTTTTAATGGCAGTCATTGCCGCTCTGGTTTCCATTAAGTTCGGTAACGTCATCTGCAAACCTCTGGTTCAGATCCAGGGTCTTGCAAAACGTATTTCTGACGGAAATCTTACAACCTCTGTCGATGTCCGTGAAAAGAACGAGCTCGGTCAGACCGCGGGTGCCTTAAACGTTGCACAGCAGCAGATTGTAGGGCTTATCTCCAATATTGACAGTACTGCCTCTGATCTGGAACATGCCGTTCTTGAATTTTCTAAGAACTTCAACAGTATGAACGAGTCTATTCAGAATGTATCCACCGCCATCGGTGAAATTGCAGAAAACACCAACTCACAGGCAATGTCTACAAACTCTGCTTCCCAGAGTATTGAGGAGATGAGCAACGGTATCGAGAATACTTCCAAAGAAGTTGAAGCCCTCGATGAAAACTCGCAGATCATGCAGGATCGTTCCGTAAAATCAATGGATACCTTAAAGCAGTTGATTGAGATCACAACAAAGACAAAATCTGATATTGATTCCATGTATCAGCAGACACAGAGCAACAACGACTCCGTATCCAAGATCAGCTCTGCTGCAACCCTGATCGGTGAGATTGCTTCCCAGACAAACCTGTTAGCACTCAATGCTTCCATCGAGGCTGCCCGCGCAGGCGAAGCCGGACGTGGATTTGCTGTTGTAGCAGAAGAGATCGGAAGTCTTGCAACACAGTCTGACCAGACCGTTCAGGAGATTAACACAATCATCACAGAACTGATCAAAAACTCCAACCAGTCTGTTGAGATCATGCAGGAGATGAACACCGCTTCCGAGACACAGGTCAACGCTTTAGAGAGCACACAGACTATGTTTCAGGAACTGATGGAAGCACTGCACGCCTGCATGGCATCCATCGAAAGCATCAGCGGAAAGATCCAGAACATGAATGCGCAGCGTGAAATGATCACCGAGAGCATTACCACTTTAAACCAGCTCGCCACAGACAATGCTTCCTCCACCGAGGAAACCTCCGCTATGGCTACTGAATTAGAGAGCGTGGTATCACGTTCTTCCCAGCTGATTGAAACCTTATCACAGAATATTGAAGCACTTTCTGAGAACATGAAACAGTTCCAGTTTTAATGCTCTAAAAGATCTGATCTTAGAGCGAAATGTTACGCTCCGCAATATGCAGGATCTGATCCAGGTCTTAGAGGAGATTGTAAAAGAAGGGGAAGCCGAATAACCGGCTTCCCCCTCTTTTTGTTTTTGTTCCTAGTTTACTCCTGTTACATCATAGCCCGCATCCACAACGGCTGCTTTTAATGCATCCTTAGATACGGTGTCTTCTGATGTAACAACAGCATTCTTTGCCTCCAGGCTAACCGTAACAGCGGTTACTCCCGGCACTTCCTGTAATGCCTTTTCGACTCTGCCCTGGCAGTGTCCACACATCATTCCTTCAATGTTTAATGTTGTTGTCATACTCTTCTTTTCCTCTCTTTCTTCCTGTTTTTTATCTTCTTTTCGGAGACGTAAGCCCTTTAGGCGCAGTGCATTGCTGACAACACATACGCTGCTTAAGCTCATTGCGGCTGCCCCGAACATCGGGTTTAGCCTGATTCCCCAAATAGGATATAACAAACCTGCCGCCACCGGTATTCCGATGCTGTTATAGAAAAATGCCCAGAACAGATTCTGTTTGATATTCCGGATCACTGCTTTGCTCAGCCGGATCGATCCGACTGCATCCAACAGGTCGTTTTTCATCAGAACAATATCTGCACTCTCGATTGCCACATCTGTTCCTGCACCGATTGCAATTCCCACATCCGCGGCTGCAAGTGCCGGTGCATCATTAATGCCATCGCCGATCATTGCCACTTTATGTCCTGCCTGTTTTAATGCTGATACCTTTTCTTCTTTCTGGGTCGGTAACACACCTGCGATGACTTCATCGATGCCGACCTGCTGTTTGATCGCCTGTGCCGTGACTTCATTGTCTCCGGTCAGCATGATCACATGAATGCCTTCTTTCCTGAACTCATCGACTGCCTCTTTGCTGGTTTCTTTGACGACATCTGCAACGGCGATCACACCGAGCATCGTCTGTTCCTCTGCAAAGATCAACGGTGTCTTGCCCGCTTTTGCAAATTCCTGCATTTTTGCCTTTAATTCTTCGGACAGTATCAGTTTCTTTTCTTCCATGAGTTTTTCATTTCCGGCAAAATAGGTTTTTATCTCGCCCTCAAATGAAATACTTCCCTCGATCCCTTTTCCAAAGGTCGCCTGGAAATCATTTACCTTTTCAAATGAGATATGCTGTTCCTGACAGTAACGGATGATCGCCTCCGCAAGCGGATGTTCGCTTCCACGCTCTAAGCTGCCTGCCACGGTAAGCAGTTTCTGGTCGTTTCCGCTGACACAGAAGACATCTGTTACAACCGGTTTCCCCTTGGTGATCGTTCCGGTCTTGTCCATCACGACCGTATCGATCAGATGGGCTGTCTCCAACGCTTCCCCGGACTTGATCAGGATACCGTTTTCCGCTCCTTTTCCCGTTCCTACCATGATGGCAACCGGAGTCGCTAAGCCCAGTGCACACGGACAGGAGATGACGAGTACCGCGATCGCATTTGACATGGCAAATTCAAACTGTGCCCCACTGAGCAGCCAGATGAAAAAGGTAACCAGTGCGATCCCTATGACAGTCGGCACAAAGATGCCGGATATCCGGTCTGCCAGTCTGGCGATCGGTGCTTTACTCTGGGAAGCCTCCTCCACCAGTTTTATGATCTGGGCGATCGTCGTATCTTCGCCTACTTTGGATGCGCGGGCACGGATCAGTCCTGCCTTGTTGATAGAGGCGGAAACAACCTTATCGCCTTCCTGTTTTAATACCGGGATACTCTCTCCGGTGATCGCTGATTCATCAAAGGAAGATCTTCCCTCCACGATCGTACCATCTACCGCAACTGCCTCACCCGGTTTGATCAGAAAGATATCTCCGACCTGTACTTCGGAGGCATCGACTACGCTCTCTGCTCCATCCCGGACAACCGTTACGGTCTTTGGTGCCAGGTTCATCAGTTTTGTGATCGCCTCGCTCGTCCGACCTTTGGACTTCGTCTCAAGATATTTTCCAACCGTGATCAGGGTTAAGATCATACCGGCTGACTCAAAGTAGAGATCATGGCTGTAGTGCATGACCACGTCTGCATCCCCATGTCCGAGTCCATATCCGATCCGGTAAATGGCAAAGATACCATACACGATCGATGCGGTCGCTCCGATCGCGATCAGGCTGTCCATGTTCGGACTGCGCTTTACCAACGTCTTAAATCCGTTGCGGAAATATTTCTGATTCACAAACAGGATCGGCAGCAACAATAAGAACTGCGTAAACGCATAGGTAACTGCATTTTCATTGCCGTGTAAAAACTTCATCGTAAACGGCGGCATTGGCACGCCAAGCCAGTTATAGATCATATGTCCCATCGAAACATACATTAACGGCACAAGAAAAATAACAGAAATGATCAATCGCTTTTTCATGTTTGCGATGTTTTTCTGCTGTACCGATACCGCATCCGTCTCACCGGATGCCTTTTCAGCTGTCTTTCCCTTTACCGAGGCTCCATAGCCAGCTTTCTCTACGGCTTTTATGATGGCTGCCGTATTGGTCTTTTCTTCCTGAAATTCTACCTGCATGCTGTTTGTCAACAGGTTTACCATTACTTTATCTACGCCATCCACTTTCGAGACGCTTTTTTCCACATGGGCAGAGCAGGCAGAACAGCTCATGCCAGTCACGTCAAAACTTTTTTTCAACTTTTCGCCCTCTCTTTCATTTCATTAATTTCTGAAGCAGATCGCACAGTTCGTCCACTGCCTCTTCTTTTCCCTCACGGATATCTTCCGAAACACAACTTTTGATATGTCGGGATAAAAGCTCTTTATTAAACGAGTTGAGTGCTGCCTGGATTGCAGATACCTGTGTTAAGATATCCACGCAGTAGCGGTCATCTTCTACCATCGCCTTTACACCGCGTACCTGACCCTCAATGCGGCTCATCCGCGTGATGAGTTTCTTTTTTTCTTCTGCCTCGCGCTGCTTGTGACGGACGGAACCTTCTGCTGCACATTTTTCACATGACATTGTCTCTACCTCCATTTGTGTTTCTTATACCCCCTATGGGTATATAGAATATACACCCGTTCTCACTCTGTGTCAACTAGCATATCCAATCATTTTTCTCATATCCCCCTCTTTTTTCGACAAAAAGAAGCCGCACACGGTTTCCCGTGTGCAGCCCCCAATCAGCTTACATTCTTTCTTTTTATGCCAATGCCTTGCCAAGTGCCTTGCATGCAGCAATCGCATCGTCATCTGGTGCTTCATGTGCAATCACACCTTCGCCTGTTGCGATCACAGCGCCGGCTGCGTTCATACGGTCTTCCCAGTCACGCATCCACTGTCCGTCGCCCCATCCGTAAGAACCGAACAGTCCGACTTTCTTTCCACTTACAAATCCTTCTACTTCCGTTACAAAAGGCTCCATCTCGCCTTCCTCTAATACCTCTGCTCCCATTGCAGGGCATCCAAGCGCAAAGGAATCTGCTGCCTTTAAGTCATCCATGGATACGGCAGAAATCGGTAAAACCGCTGCATCTTTTCCTGCCTCTTTGATCCCCTCTGCAACAGCATTTGCCATTGCCTCCGTATTGCCGGTCTGTGACCAGTATGCTACGATAATCTGACTCATATTTCCTCCATTCTGGCATCCTTTTTGATGTCTTCTTTACATTTTATCCTGTTATTATGCTGATTGGAGCAGTTTTCCATACATCACGAGTTCTGTAATGTCCATTCCTGCGAAAACCAGCCGGATAGCCTCTTCTCTTGCAGCGTTATATTGTTCGAATGTTCTTCTGGCTTTTGCCACATCTCCGTATACTTTCCAATAACCGCTGTATAAATAATTTCTTCCCTCGTTCTCAATAAACCCTAATACATCTTCTACAGGGTAACCTAGGAGCAGGCCAAGTTCATGTGGAAAAGACTGATGGTCTGACATATATTTTTGATAGCGGGCACACAATTTTTCAAAAATGTCAATAAGGCGTAATGTCTGATACCCAAACAATAACATCGTCTGTCGTACCTCTTCCCGGTTTAAGTAAGCGAGCAATTCTTTTTCCCGGAATAAAAGCATGGTAGCACGATTCTCTGTCTGGTAGAGTGTATGTACAGTAATATCTGTATCACGGAATAAATCTTCCACATCTTCTACGCAGTTTTTTGAAACCGTCAGTAAATTGGAAAGTTTTATTCCCGTAAGAAGCGGGGCACACTGAAGTGCCAATTGAGTCTTTAATTCTTTTTTATCCATCTTCTCCACAATCTCTAACACTTCCCTGCTCATGGTCATCTCCTATATTTTCAAGTTAGTTTTGGCTAACCCATGTTCAAAAAAGAAAGAGCTTTTGTTCTGCTCATTTCCTTTTCTGATAGTTAGTTTATACTAACATATGTTATTTGTCAATAACTATTTTAAAAATTTTTATTTTATGGTTCAAGCATCGCATTCATCACTTCCATCTTTTCCTCTGCCTGATAAATGAGGCGGCTGCACTCCTTTAATTCGTCCGAGAAATCATTGACGTTTCCCTGATAAAGTGACTTGTATTTGATGTCATGCTCTAAGCTCGCCCACAGATCCATTGCCAGTGTCCGGATCTGCAATTCAACCGGAACCATCTGCTTTTTGTTCATAAAATAAACCGGCACACGGATAACCATATGAAGACTCCGGTAACCATTTGGCTTTGGTTCCTGGATATAATCTTTGATCTGCATGATATAGATATCATCCTGCGCCATGATACGGTCACGGATCAGATAGACATCCTTGATATAGGAACACACAACACGGATCCCGGCAATATCGTAGATATTATTGCAGGCGGCACCGAGGGTCAGGTCAAGATCTTTTTTCTCGAGTTTTCCAAGAATACTCTTTGCTGATTTTAATCTTGTGTCAATATGGTGGATCGGACATCTTAACTTACGGTACTGAAATTCGTCCTCGATGATCTCTAACCGCGCTGTTGTCGCACACAATGCAGCATTATACATCCGAAGGATCGGGTCGATCGTCTGCGAAAATTCATCCTTGATGCCTGCGATCCGCTCCATATCATCATTCATCGCTTCCTGCAAAGACATCACTTCATATACCTGCAACACTTCTTCACTCGAATTTTCTGTCTGCTGGCTCTCTACCATAACCCCCTGCTCGTAGTGGCTGCTTACTTTCTTTTGTCCCATAGAATTATGTATTCTCCATTTCCGGGCCGCCTCTCCCCGGCAGCCTCTTTCTTTTAGTATAACAGACAATGCTAAATCCATCGTAAAACCCCGATAAAATATTTCTAAAATTTTATCGGGGTTTCTTGTGTTCTTCTTATTATTTATAATTCGATGCCGCAGCCTTTCATCAGCTCTCTAGCCGAATCTAAGGAGTCGACACCATGTAAATTTTTGATCGGGGCAAATTCTCTTGCACGGTCTACTTCATACGGAAGGCAGTCCGCCATCATGTGTACCATATCAAGTACCAGATTTTCGAATTTGTAACCGTTTGGCTCTTCCGGTTTGATGAAGTTGCCTTCCAGATCCATGTACGGGATCTTCTTTTCCACAACATGAACCGGCATTCTGGCATCTGCGATCTCCTCTAAGCGTTTCTCTGAAAACAGATAGTTTAAGATCACTCCAAATCCGTAAAGCAGATCTCCGTTTTCCTTGCGTGCTGTTGCCATCTCCTGTGTCATCTCGTAGTACTCGGCGATCGATGGTCTGCCATCCTCGGTACAGAGTACACCTACTTTTTCATCCGGTGCTGCTTTGCGCACTACCTTTGCTCCGCTCTCTCTGCCGTATGCAATGGTCGCGCCTACGAATACCGGGTCTGCGATCCGCTGCAAGCAGTTGTCTACTGCAAATACGTTGATCCACTCAATACCTCTTGCTTTAATATCAGAAAGAAGTCCTGCATTTACCATAGAACCAAACCATCCACCGTTGCCGTTTGGTGACATTGCAACTTTGGTGTTGCTCTCCATATAAACTCTGCCCTGATAATCACACGCCGGGGCCATCTCCTGCACGAAGAAACGCACATCCTCTCTGGGATAACCGAAGTACTGATGCCCCTCAAAAAATGCAACGGTGTCATCATGGTTGATATCACTTGTCATAATGTATAAAGGAACCGATACACCTGCCTCATCTGTCACATCCATCAGGTTGCGGAGCAGCTGCTCAAACAGATATAATTCCCGGTTGATACCGATGTTTAATGTTCCCTTTGGCTTGTCGAGTCCGAGTCTGGTTCCCTGTCCGCCTGCTAAAAGCACAGCTCCGACCTTGCCCGCACGGATCGCTTCCAGTCCGATCTTACGAAATTCCTCACCACGTCTTTCGATCTCAGAAAGTTCTACTGCCTCAAGTGGTGCAAAGACACCTCTCTCATTTACCGTTTCTTTTCGCTCGATGTGTTCTAATACCGACCAGTCGATCTCTGCCAGTTTCTTTTCCAATACCTTTTTCTCTTCTGGCGTACAAGCCTCCATCGCAGCCTTAATATAGCACTGTTTTGAATCCTCTAAAATATTCACTTGTGTGTCCCCCTTTATTTTCTCTCCACCGATACCCCGGTCAGGATCTCTCCTTCTCCGACCTTGTATACGATATGAACTTTATCCTCTACATTTAAAATCGTTGCAAGTGGATACTCTCTTGCATTTATTATATAATACACGTTGCTATCTTGCAAACGGATAAAGTAGCAGGTATCTCCGTCCATGACTGCGGAACGGATCTCTTCGATTTTTCCTGTCACTTCTGCCTGTTCGTCCGGCTTTGTCTCCTCCGCCTGTGCCAGTCCGTTTTTCACCATCTGCTCAGCATAGTTCTGCTGACATTCCTCTACTGTGGATCCGACGGCAACGATCTGATACTGGCTGACATTTACCATGGCATACATTTTTACGAGCTGGGAAGCATCCTTTAATGCCATGAAATAAGTAGGTTCCCCACCAATGTTTAATAAGATCGGGAATGTGGACTGATAGCTGTACTGCTGGACCGCACCCTGTGCGGACTTCATACCGGATGCCTCGTTTGCTCCGGCGCAGACATAATACCTTGCATCCTTTGTTCTCTGATTGACCAGGATAAATCCAAGGTTACTCTCATCTCCGCCGACCGAAGTAACGCCGGTGTAGACCCATACATCATCATCCATCGCAATGTAATTGTAACCGCTGGTAGACTTGGTGCATCCACTCTGTCCTAAAATGGAGTTCCAGAAGCCGCCCTGATACAGTCCGTAGTAATCATACTGTTCCATGATCAGGCTTGCACTGCACACACGGTCAACCCAGTTTGGGACATCTCCTATCTCATAGTACTGGCTCTCGCCGGTCACCGCATTGACAAGCACCGCACCCTCTACATCCGTTCCGCCAAACAATCCGATGGTCTTTTTTACCACCGTGGCACACCAGTACGGAACGCCATCGTCATCTACTTCAAAGTTGACATCATAAAACATCTTCGTCGGATATTTAAAGCGAAGATACCGGTCAATATTACGGTTTAATGGCTCTGACGGTGAATATTTCATTCCCTCATCCAGCCGCTTTACGGTAACTTCCTGCGTCACCATATCGATCAGCAGATAGGCCGGAATACCGTTCTTTCTGTTTTTCCACCATTTGATGATATCACCATAATTCAGGTAGGTTGCACGGACCGGGATATCGTTATAATTGATCTGTGCCGATTCCTCATCGACTTCGAACTGGGAAACCAGATCCGACAGCTCTCCCATCTTTTTATTCGCAAGTGTATTTGCCGAAGTCTCATCCAGCATTGGGATCTGATCCCAGGTCACTTCTTCTACTTCTTTTGAAAAATCTCCCTGTTTGACCGGAAGCAGTGTTGCATAAGTTTTAGAACGGAAAAATACATTGCCCGCGATTCCACCGACCACGCTGACCGCAAACAAAACAACGGCGATCACAACCGGTACAGTACATTTCTTTACCAGATGTAAGCCAAACTCCTTGACATTTTTCGAGCGGAAGCCCGTCACAAAAATATTTGTGGCACAGTACACGATACAAAGCAGATAGGCAAACGTGTAAAACTCTGCCGAATGGATATTCAGTGCCGGTATTTCAATGTAAAAATAAGCCACCCCAAATATAACTGTTACAAGTAAACTGATCAGCATTTCTCTTCTCCTTTTTAATTGAATCCGCGGAAGCCCTTTCCAATGATCTCACTGCTGTTTGTGATCGCAATGAATGCAGAGGGCTGGTTCTCCCGGATATAGTTACGCAGTTCCACCGCCTGGCTTCGTTTCATAATCGTAATGATCACGGTCTTTTCATTGTGCTGGTAAGCACCTTCTGCATGACAGATCGTGGCACTGCGTTTTAAATGTTCTGTGATAAACGCACAGATCGGCTCCGGATCGTTGCAGATGATCGTGAAATATTTACACAGGTTGATACTCTCAATGACATTATCGACAACCAGTGATTTGGCAAGCAGTCCACACAGGGAACAAAGTCCGGTCTGTGCATCAAATACCAGACAGGATGCAATGACAATTCCCATATCTACCAGAAACAGCGCCGCACCGATATTTAAGCGGGTATATTTCTTTAAGATCATCGCCACAATATCTGTTCCGCCACCGGATGCGCCCACGTTAAACATGATCGCCGCACTGAAAGCCGGCAGCACGATCGCATACATAAGCTCTAAGACCGGCTGGTTGGTCAGTGGTCTGTCCATCGGAAACCAACGTTCCGCTGCACTTAATCCGACTGACATTAAAAGGCTGACATATACTGTTTTTAATCCAAAGCCTTTTCCCAAAAAAATAAAGCCGAATACCAGAAGCAGCATATTGATGATAAAGGTAAGGCTTCCCGGAGTGGCTGGCAGTACTGCGCTCAAAACGACTGCGATACCGGTTACCCCTCCAAATGAAAAATTGTTTGGAAACTTGAATACATAAACACCAACCACAAGGATCAGGGTTGCCACTGTTAAGATCATGTATTCTTCCAGAACCCGCTTTATTCTTCCTCTGTTCTTAAACATAATCGTCCCCATTTGTAATGACTTTCTTCTTTAATTAAATACTTTTACAATCTACCACCCGCCACCTGCTCTGTCAACTCTGTCTGTCCACTTTTTTGCACTAATTTCCTTTATTTTTGCTCAAAAATTGTTACTAATTCGCTAAACTTTTTACAATTTTTTACAATTCGGAACTTTTTGATTGACTTTTTGAAACCCAGTAGCCATAATAAGGGGTTGAAAAATAGTTTATCTATGAAATATGATATCGGAGGTAATGTCATATGAAAAAGTTTTTTACTTTTTGCGCAGGCATTCTCGCTGCACTTTCCTGTAGCCCTCTTTCTGTCATGGCTGCAGAATCCGGAGCGGAAAGCGCAACGACAAACGTTCCCCTTTGGCTTTGTATTCCATTTGCAGGTCTTCTGTTGTGTATCGCAGTCCTGCCTTTAGTAAAGCCTGAATGGTGGGAAAAAAATCAGCCAATCGCTGTTGCAGCATGGTCGCTTTTATTCATCATTCCATTTGCCATCAAATATGGTGCAGGAATGGCAACAGAAACCGTGCTTGAATGTATCCTGAACGATTATCTGACCTTTATTGTTCTGTTATTCGGTCTGTTCTGTGTTGCCGGTAACATCACATTAGAGGGCGACCTTGCCGGTTCCCCAAGGGTCAATGTAATCTTCCTTGCGATCGGTACCTTACTTTCCAGCTGTATCGGAACCACTGGTGCCAGTATGTTAATGGTTCGTCCTGTGATCAAGATGAACTCCTGGAGAACAAGAAAAAGTCATATTATGATCTTTTTCATTTTCCTGATCTCCAACATCGGTGGATGCTTAACCCCAATCGGTGATCCGCCACTTTTAATGGGATTTATGCGTGGTGTTCCATTCTTCTGGAGCTTACACTTATTCCCAATGTTACTTACGAATATGGTTGTCTTACTTACCATCTTCTATTTCCTTGACAGACGCAACTATCGTAAAGATATTGCAGATGGTATGAGACCAGACATCAGTAAACCGGGAACCACCATCCGTTTAGATGGTGCTCACAACATCATCTTCCTTGTTATGATCGTTGTTGCAGTTATCTTAAGCGGTTCTCTTCCAAGCCTTCCTGCATTCCAGGATGCTGCCGGAAATGTACGTGGTATCCACTTTGGCGAGGTTGTTCTTGGCTTCCCATCTATCATTGAGATCGCCATCATCCTTCTTGCCGCACTGTTGTCTTTCCGTACATCCAATCCGGAAATCCGTACAAAGAACCACTTTACCTGGGGTGCGATCAAAGAAGTTGCTGTATTATTCGTTGGTATCTTCATTACCATGCAGCCAGCCCTTATGATCTTAAAAGCAAAAGGTGCTGACCTGGGTATCACAGAACCATTTGAAATGTTCTGGGCTACCGGACTTTTATCAAGTTTCCTTGATAACACACCGACCTACCTTGTATTCTTAACAACCGCCGGTTCTTTAGGATTTACAGAAGGTCTTGTAACTTCCGTAGGTATCATTCCTGCCCACATGTTAATGGCAATCTCCTGCGGTGCTGTATTTATGGGTGCAAATACATACATCGGAAATGCACCAAACTTTATGGTAAAATCCATTTCCGACGAAAACGGTATCCGTATGCCATCTTTCTTCGGATATCTGCTGTGGTCACTGTCATTCTTAATTCCAGTGTTCCTGTTGGATATGCTGATATTCTTCTTATAAGGGAGGGAATCGAATATGGAAAATAATCACGAAAAATGTTTTGAACTGGCAAAGCGGATTTATGATTTAGACACCGATGTTTACCAGTTATCCGGCTCTGCCTTGGGACGTACCTTCAGTGGCGACAAAGACGGACACATTTCCACTCTTGCCACATTGATTTATGCGCATCCACAGGGTCATGTATTACGAAGCGAAATCGCTCTGATCGGTAATATGGCGCGTACCATCCGCAACAAGGAAGACCGCAGCCGTATGATGACCGAATACAACGAGATTTTAAAAGAGATTGAAAAGATCCCCATGTCTTTCGGTTCCGTTGATATCGTTGATGATCAGTTAGCAGCCCTTAATATCTCAAACCTGCATCGTCAGGCATCCCCGAATGATCATTTAATCGTTTGTATCGGAAGAACGCACGGAAGTGCCGGAACCGATATCGGATTTGCCCTAGCAGATGCACTGAAGATCAACTACTATGATGTTGAGATCTTTAATCAGGTTTTAGCCCGTTTAGAGGCTGAGCAGGACTCTGTTGCAGACCGCGATAACTTCGCAACTGCATTAGATAAACTTCCAGATACCCATGCGAAACGCCGCATCAGCGATTTTAACCGCTATCATGGTCTTCCGAAAAAAGATGCTGTATTCTTCAACCAGAGTGATCTGATCCGCGATATGGCAAAGAATGAAGACTTTATCGTAATGGGACGTTGTGCAGATGTGATCCTGACCAACAACCGCATTCCGCACATCAGTATCTTTATCACAGCTCCATTTGAGCAGCGTGTACGCCGTATCATGGAAGTAAACCACTTAGAATATCGTGCAGCTGTTAAGCTCTTAAAAAAGCTTGATCGTCAGCACGAACGTTATTACAACTTCTATACCGGCCGTAAATGGGGCGATGCCGTAAACTATGATCTGTGTATCAACAGTGCTCACTACGGTATCAAAGAATCCGTTGAACTGATTGAGCGTATGATCGATAAATACCCGACTCACTCAAGCAAAGATAACAAATAAGAGAACTTTTAAAAGAGAGCTGCTTTGGCAGTTCTCTTTTTTGTCCCAAGATATGATACGGAAGTATCTTATGCACCAAAAAAGGAGTATCGCGATATTTGCGATACTCCTTTTCTCTGATATAGCGACACTCTTATGCAAGTGCTGCTGTAATGATTGCCATGGAATATACCTCAGATGCGTTACATCCACGGGATAAGTCATTGATCGGTGCATTTAAACCAAGTAAGATTGGTCCGTAAGCATCGAAGTTACCAAGACGCTGTGCAATCTTATAACCAATGTTACCAGCATTGATGTCTGGGAAGATAAAGGTATTTGCATGACCTGCAACTTCATTTCCCGGGCACTTTGTACGAGCTACACGAGGAGATACGGCTGCATCAAACTGCATCTCTCCGGCGATCGGAAGATTTGGATATTTTGCAGCTGCTTTCTCTGCTGCATGACGCATCTTATCAACATCCTCTCCTTTTCCTGAGCCAAAGGTAGAGTAGCTTAAGAATGCAACTTTCGGATCTACACCGAAGATTCTTGCACACTCTGCTGTCTCACCAGCGATTTCTACTAACTCGTCCTCTGTTGGATGGATATTGATCGCACAGTCACCCATTGCAAGAACTTCGTTCTCACCGGTAGCTGCCGGACGTACCATGATAAAGCAGGAAGATACGATCGTGTTGCCTGGTTTTGTCTTGATCAGCTGTAATGCCGGACGTACCGTATCAGCAGTAGAATAAGTAGCTCCGCCAAGAAGGGCATCTGCAACACCCATTTTTACTAACATGGTTCCGAAGTAGTTTGCCTGGGATAAGATTCCTTTTGCCTGCTCCGGTGTAACACCTTTGCTCTTACGAAGTTCACAGAACATTGCAACCATCTCATCAAATCTGTCATAGTTTGTCGGGTCGATGATCTCTGCTCCACGGATGTTAAATCCTGCTTCCTCAGCAACCTTTGCGATCTCCTCTGGATTTCCAACTAAGATTGGATGAAGGAAGGTTCCTGCTAACAGACGGGAAGCTGCCTCTAAGATACGAGGGTCATTTCCCTCTGTAAATACGATTTTTTTCGGATCTTTTTTCAGAATGTCGATTAACTGTCCAAATCCAAACATTTCTTTTCCTCTCTTTTCTCATTATTTATACACTTCTTATTTCGCGTATATTCTGCTCTTATTATATATCAGTTTTTTGGAATTTCAATGTTTGTACTCAAATAAATGCAGTTTTATTTGACATTTCCCCGGAAGTTTGATACAATGATTTTAACTTTGTGAAAAAATTAACGGGTTTTCGATTATTTTTCTCAATTTTCTTCTTTCTCTTCTTTTTCTTTCCTGGTAGCATCCATAAATCTCCGAAGGAGAAATAAAATACAGATACTGATCACTGCCAGCAGATCTTCCAATGGTGTTGTATTGTTTACGATCATATGACGTGAAATAACGAATACAAGCACCTCTATGATGTTCCTGGAATTTGGTTTGCAGAGCATTTTTACAAATTCGATCCCGATCACAACATCCAGCACAGCATCGATAAATTCAAGCAACGCCCCCTGCTGCATCCGGATCGTCCAATAATGTGCAAACTCCGGGATCAATGTCATTACTGCCACAATGATTGCACCAATGACCACAACTGCCATTAAAAGCTCTATGACCTCACCAATTTCGTACAGGTACTTTCTGACCTTATCTTTCATTTTAAGCTCCATTTCTTCACGCGTTTCAGGGCATCTAAGGTGTGAAAAATTTATTTTTCACACTGGTTTCCAGATAGAAAAAAAGCCAGGCAGTTTTCGCTGTCTGACACATTTTAAACCGAGCATCGCCCGTCGACTCCAAACCTTAGACGTTACCTCCACAGCCTGCTCGGCCCAGGCGCCCTCACGGCACACAAGAGCTTTTACTTAGGGCTGCTCCATTCCTGACCTGACCCGGTTCGTAAATTCCTGTTGCGTAAGACCCAGACTTCAACGCCACTTATGAAGGGCAGCTCCACTGCCTGAAAGCCTCTGTTTGATATCACCCCAGCTATAGCGGATTGCTGGTGCAGGGTACCGCTACCACCCCGGCTGCTCGGAGTCTTTAGTATAGCTTATTTTCTGTAGTATTGTCAATAGTTTCGGGGGCTTTTGCCTTCTTTTTTTCCCTCAGTTCGCGGAAAAATGTAGAAAGCATCGTTGAACATTCTTCTCCTAAAATCCCCTTTTCAATCTCTACCTGATGATTAAATTGTGCCATCTGCAGAAGGTTTAATACCGAACCGGCACAACCCGCTTTCGGATTCATGCTTCCAATGACCACCTTTTGCATCCGGCTCTGGACAATCGCCCCGGCGCACATCTGGCACGGCTCTAACGTGACATACATGGTGCAGTCCTCCAGACGCCAGTCCCCTGTCTTTTTGCTCGCCTTTTTGATCGCAGTCAGTTCTGCGTGTGCTAACGTGTTTCCTTCCGTATTTCTTCTATTATACCCGCGGGCTATGATCTTATCCTGCTGCACGATGACGCAGCCGATCGGCACCTCATCCAGCGCATACGCTTTTTTTGCCTCCCGGATCGCCGCCCTCATATATTTTTCTTCCTTCGTCATGGACAGTCTCTCCAAAATGTTATACTATGATTATTATGATCACTGCATTCACTTTAACACGCGCAAATGTCAGTATCACTGCATATTGTAACCTAGATTTTAGTGTTTGTCGAGCACGCGGAAATGAGGTGTCTGATGAATTTCGAATATACGACAGATCGTCTGATCTTAAGGCTCCCGTCCACGGATTTTTTGCGGGACCTGTTAGAATTTCAGCTTCGCAACCGGGAGACATTTGAAAAATATGAGGCAACACGCCCGGTTAATTTTTATACCCTGCATTATCAGCAGGCTGTTTTAAAATGTGAATTAAAACTGGCTCTCAAACAGCAGAGCATCCGTTTTTATGTTTTTTCCAAACATGACCCGTCGCATATGATCGGCACGGTCTGTCTTCATAATATTATGCCTATTCCCTATTCCTGCACAGAGATCGGTTACAAATTCGATGCCGCTTTCTGGCATCAGGGCTATGCCACCGAAGCTCTCTGTGAAGTCTGCGCGATCGCGTTTGGTGAACTGGATCTGCATCGCGTGTTTGCCCGTGTCATGCCGGAAAATACATCATCCATCCACCTGCTGGAACGTTTACATTTTATTGAAGAGGGAATGGAACAAAAATCCCTCCTCATTCAGGGGAAATGGACCGATCACATACGCTACGCCCTCATCCGCCCAGACACCTGATTTCTACTCTTCCACGATCCGGTACCAGTATCCAAACTGGTTTTCCACCGGCTCCGGCATAAATTCCGGAAAACCGAAAATGGTCGCCATCACGCGCTCCTGCGCCTGATAAATACCAGGTACTCCGATAAACCAGGTACTTTCTTCCATTTTTCCCACCACCAGATAACGATAATTAAAAAATCCATGCAGCAAAAAGCTGTTATTTCCCAGATACCAGTAACGGCGTGGCAGCTCCCGGATATGTTTCAGCTCGATCTTAACGCAGGTGATCTCTCCCTCTTTGTAAAATGCAAAGTGCTCATGATTTGCCAGTAAAAACTCCCAGCACGTCTCCCAGTCGCACTGCGGATAAATATTCCGCACCGGAAGCTCGGTGGCACTGACCGTCTCCTGTGGATGGTCTTGCTGCTGTAATTGGGCGGATTCGGGTGGCTGTGCGGTCTGTGGCTGGGTTGCCTCGATGGTTGGTGTGGTCTCCTGCCTTGTGTCCAACTCCTCTGTCACATGTTTTTTCTCCCAGAAACGGATCTGTTCCGGCATGACCCGGAATGGCTCGCCCTCTTTCCACCTGCTCATAAAGATACTGCCATCCCCGGCTAACAGAAGGATCCCCTCCATCGCCCGGAAATTTAATTCTGTTCCCATTACATTTTCAAGTTCAAATGCCGTCAGGAAATCGCCTCGTCCCCCCTGCATTGGCATCTCACCTAATGGAATTGCCACGATCTCCCCCTGCTCACGGATGAACAGGTTGACTTTTACCCCTTTTTGCACTGGGGCGGCTCCCCGTATATGGATCTCCATTCTTCCCTCTTTTGCACGCAGCTCCATTTTGGCAAATCCTATATTTTCGTTCTTTTCTCCATTTTCATAAGAATAGATATATGCAACAAATCGTTTCATCCCGGACATCGGATACTCCTGCATTTCTATTTACTTTCTTCTATTTGTATTCCGGATGGGGAAGGATTAGAACGATTAAGAAAAATATTATCATAGCGCTTGACATTTCCCAGTTTTTGTTTTATATTTATTATAGTAATAATTCCTATTATTACAGAAAGGGACGATATGCTAAAAAACAGTAAACAACGGGATGCCATCAAGAGTTTTCTCATGACCCGGTATGACCATCCCACAGCAGAAACCGTTTATCTGAATGTAAAAAAAGAATTTCTGAATATCAGTCTCGGTACCGTTTACCGCAATCTGTCACTGCTTTCTGAAATCGGTGAGATCCAAAAACTCTCCACCGGGATCGGACCTGACCGTTTTGACGGGAATCCGGCTCCACACTACCATTTCATCTGCAATCAATGCGGCAGTGTACTGGATCTGGATGTTACCGGACTTGACCATATCAATGTTCTCGCCAGTCAAAATTTTGACGGTGAGATTGAAGGACACCTGATTTATTTTTATGGAAAATGTCCGGATTGCAAAAAGACTTTTGGGGCAGACTAAGAGGACGAAATTTTTTGAAAAACATTCAAAAAACTGATTGACAAATTCATAATTAAAGTTTAAAATCAGTAATAGTTACTATTTCAATTTTAAGAGCACACAATTTTTTAAGAAAAGGAGAATAAAATTATGGCAAAGTATGTATGTACAGTATGTGGTTATGTTTACGAGGGAGAGGCAGCTCCGGAAATCTGCCCAGTATGTAAAGCACCGGCAGAGAAATTCAAACTTCAGGATGGAGACAGAACATGGGCTGCAGAGCACGTAGTAGGTGTTGCAAAAGGTGTGAACGAGGACATCGTTTCAGATTTAAGAGCAAACTTTGAGGGCGAATGCTCAGAGGTTGGTATGTATCTTGCAATGGCACGTGTTGCTTATCGTGAAGGATATCCGGAAGTTGGTTCCTACTATGAGAAAGCTGCATGGGAAGAGGCAGAACACGCTGCAAAATTCGCAGAACTGCTTGGTGAAGTCGTAACAGACAGTACAAAGAAAAACCTTGAAATGAGAGTTGATGCAGAAAACGGCGCAACCGCAGGAAAAGTAGATCTTGCAAAGAGAGCCAAAGCTGCAAACCTTGATGCGATCCATGACACCGTACATGAGATGGCTCGTGATGAGGCAAGACACGGAAAAGCATTTGAGGGCTTATTAAAGAGATACTTTGGTTAAGATACAAGCCATGCAAAAATGTGATAATAACGCTCCGCGAGTTTACTTGCAGGAGCGTTTATTATTGCATTTTTATACGGCGACAGCCGTTCATGAGGACGTAACGCAGTGTAGTCCGAATGGCATGGCTTACTAGCGACAGCCCTCCATGGCTCGGCTTGTAGCTTTTTTATACGGCGGCAGCCGTTCATGAGGACGTAACGCAGTGTAGTCCGAATGGCATGGCTTACCACCGCCTCATCCCCCTCACACATTTATTATATTCTGGATCCCCTCGCATATCTTCCGCGCCACCTTCGGATTATTCATGGTATACAAATGGATTCCATCAATATCACTCACCAGCAGATCAATGATCTGACTGAGCGCGTAGGACATCCCGGCATCAAACAGTGCCTCTTTCTTATCTTCATATTTGTTAATGATCTTCTGAAAACGCTCCGGGAAACTGGCTCCGCACATCGTTACCATTCTCTTGATCTGGGCGGCATTAATGACCGGCATGATCCCCGGGATCACCGGGACATCAATCCCTGCGATCTTACAGGCTTCATGGAAATCAAAGAAATGGCGGTTGTCAAAAAACAACTGCGACAACAGCACATCCGCGCCTGCATCCACTTTTTCCCTTAAATATTTCATTTCATCAATTTTATTCTTTGACTCCGGATGACATTCTGGGTAGCATGCGCCCAGAAAGCAGAAATCTGTTTTTGGTTTCAAATATGCGATCAGGTCTGACGCATGTTTAAAATCCTCTTTCTCCGCAATATTGGGATTGCGGTCTCCGCGAAGAGCGAGTATATTCTGGATGCCCTCGCTCTCTAATATTTTGGCAAACTGGTCAATTTCTGCCTTGTCATAATGAAGGCAGGTCAGATGTACCACTGGTTCCGTGTGGTACTCATACTTGATCTTTTTTGCCAGTTCAATCGTGCGGTTACAGTTTGCACTGCCGCCCGCACCAAATGTTACACTGATATAATCCGGTTTTAGCCCGCTTAACACTTCCAGCGTTGCATCAATATTTCGCAGGTCACTGTCCTTTTTCGGCGGAAAGATCTCAAAGGACAGACTCTTTTTTTCTCTCGATAACTCTGATATTTTCATTCGTAATGTACGCTCCTTATTACCCCTGTTTTCGAATCTCCTCTGCCGCCTTTACCATGTTTCGAAGGCTTGCATCCGTTTCCGTCATGCCTCTTGTCTTTAGTCCACAGTCCGGGTTTACCCATAATTTTTCCCGGTCGATTTTGGTCAGCATGATCTGTAAGGCTTTCACAATTTCCTCTACCGACGGCACACGCGGAGAATGGATATCATATACACCCGGCCCGACCTCTGTCTCAAAATGATGCTCCCGCAGCGAATCTAAGATCTGTAAATCCGAGCGTGATGCCTCAAATGTGATAACATCCGCATCCATATCATCGATTGCCGGAATGATATCTGTAAATTCGCTGTAGCACATATGCGTGTGGATCTGTGTTTCCGGTTTCACACCGCTGTGTGTCAGGCGAAATGCCGGAATTGCAAAATCAAGATATTCCGTATCCCAGTCAGATTTACGGAGCGGCAGTTTTTCTCTTAACGCAGCCTCATCGATCTGAATGACCTTAATGCCATTTGCTTCCAGATCCAGTACCTCATCCCGGATCGCCAGTGCGATCTGCGATATTGATTCCCTTATGGAGATATCCTCTCGTGGGAAAGACCAGTTTAAAATGGTAACCGGTCCGGTCAACATTCCTTTCATCAGCTTTTCTGTCTTTGACTGCGCATAGACAGACCAGGAAACTGTGATCGGCTTTTCACGGCAAACATCGCCCCAGATAACCGGTGGTTTTACGCATCTTGTACCATAGGACTGCACCCACGCTTTCTCTGTAAACAGGAAACCTCCCAATGCCTCTCCGAAATACTCGACCATGTCGTTCCGCTCATATTCCCCATGCACTAATACATCCAGCCCGATCTCTTCCTGCCACCGGATACACTCTGCGATCTTCTCCTGCGTAAATGCGATATACTCCTGCTCCGTGATCTCCCCTTTACGAAATGCAGCACGTTTCGCTTTTACTTCTTTGGTCTGTGGGAAAGAACCGATCGTAGTCGTTGGGAACTCCGGCAAGCCAAGTTCTTTTTTCTGCAGTTTCTGCCGCTCGCTGCGCTTCGGCAGTCTGGTGTAATGGTCTTGCGTTACCTGTGAAAGACGTGTTGTAACATTTTTATTTTTGCAGTTTCTGTCCTTGGCAAAAAATTCCCAGTTCTTCTGATAAACAGGATCAGCAGTGTAATCCTGCTGCTCTGCCAGTTCTCCAAGCTCCTTTAACTCTGCCAGTTTTTCCTCTGCAAAGGCAAAATAAGACAGATATTCCTGCGAAAGCTTTTTCTCATGTTTTAACGTATAAGGAACATGCAGTAAAGAGCAGGATGTCGATAACACAACCTGTATTCCATCTTTCTTCAATTCATCAAGGACCGCCAACGTCTTCTCATAATGATTCTTCCAGATATTTTTTCCGTTGACCAGACCTGCAAATAATACTTTCTCTTTCGGGAAACCGTATTTTTTGATCAGGGGAGCCGTTTCTTTGCCCTCGATAAAGTCCAGTCCGATCCCGGAAAACGGCATTTTTATGAGATCCGGATAAATATCCCTCACATCCCCAAAATAGGTCTGCAATAAGATCTTACACTGCTTCGCCTCCGGGAGAAGTGCATCATAGATCTGGTGAAATAGCTTCACGTCTTCCTCTGTCATATCGCACACCAGTGCCGGCTCGTCAAATTGCAGCCATGCGATCTGCTTTTCCTCACTCTTTTGGATCAGTGCACGATATGCCCCCATTACCGCATCCACAAAATCTTCCGCTGTCTTTTCCCCGGTATAGCGGCACAGCTTTAACATCGTATAGGCACCGGTCACAATCGGCTTTGTCCCGATGCCAAGTGCCTTTGCCTCTTCGTATTCCTTCCACAGCTTGTCCCCTGCAAGTGTTATCCTGGTATCGTCTTCTACCTCCGGCACAATATAATGATAGTTTGTATTGAACCATTTTTTCATTGCCAGTGCTTTGACATCTCCCGATGCGCCCTGGTAGCCGCGTGCCATTGCAAAATAAGTATCAAGCTCCGGCAGATTTAATTCTCTGTATCGCTTTGGAACGATATTTAACAGTGCTGCCGTATCGAGCACCATGTCGTAAAAAGAAAAGTCATTGCTGGAAATATAGTCGATCCCTGCTGCCTCCTGTGTCTTCCAGTGTGTTTTTTTCAATGTTCCTGCTGTCTGCAACAGTTCTTCTGCACCGATCTCTTTCCTAAAATATTTTTCCGAAGCAAATTTTAACTCTCTTAATGTGCCAATCCTTGGAAACCCGATCACTGCTGTTTTCATTCCTATCCTCCTGAAAATTATCCTTCTCATTTTTGTTGTTCTCATTATAATTTTCCCGGATGAAATTGCAAAATATCTAAAAAAACAGGTTGTCCATAGTTTTAAACTATAGACAACCTTTCTATTCCAAATATTTATTTAACGCATCAAGGTATGTATTGCCCAGTCTGCTTAAGACTCCTTTTTTATGGACGATATACCCGATCCGCATCTCGCTCTCGTCCGCAAGCGGAACCGCGATAATATCTTTTCCATTTAATTTTTTATCGATGACACCGCTGCACACGGTATAACCATTCAACCCGATCAGCAGGTTAAACAGCGTTGCCCGGTCTCTCACCCTTATATTTTTCTTCCTCTCAGATGGTGAAAAGATCTCTTCTGAAAAATAAAACGAGTTGTGCTCGCCCTGTTCAAAGGAAAGATAAGGATATTGCACTAACTCCTCATTTGTGATCACGTCTTTCCCTGCAAGCGGATGCTTTCTGCTGATAAACACATGCGGTTTTGCCACAAACAACAGATGAAATTCCAGATCATGGGATTTTAAAAGCTTGCCGATCACCGCTTCGTTGAAGTCGTTCTGAAACAGGATTCCGATCTCGCTTTTCATTTTCGCCACATCCTCAATGATCTCATAGGTCTGTGTCTCCCGGAGGCTGAAATCGTATTCTTCCTGCCCATAGGTTTTGATCAGAT
>URUD01000040.1 GCA_900550935.1 uncultured Roseburia sp. | reverse complement strand
ACTCTTCTACAAGTGCTACTGCCTCGCTTGGAGTTTTATTCATTTTCCAGTTTCCTGCAATAATTTTTTTTCTTGCCATTGTTCTATCTCCTTTTCCATATTACGGGGATGTTCACCGTATCATACTTATCCGTCGCATATTCCCCGGACTGCTCAGATATGGTGAACGAATCCCCGTCAGGACTCAATCTTCATTTATGTCCTTTTTCGTCAGGTGATTATTTATCATTTGCTGCTGCAACACCCGGAAGTTCTTTTCCTTCAAGGAACTCAAGTGATGCACCGCCACCTGTTGAAATATGAGTCATCTTGTCACCATATCCAAGCTGGTTTACAGCGGCTGCTGAATCTCCACCACCAATGATCGTTACTGCATCAGTCTCAGCCAGTGCTTCTGCTACTGCTTTTGTACCTGCTGCAAATTTTGGCATCTCGAAGCATCCCATTGGTCCATTCCATACAACTGTCTTAGCTGTCTTAACAGCATCAGCAAATAATTCTGCTGTCTTTGGTCCGATATCAAGACCTTCCCATCCATCCGGGATTTCTCCATTTGCAACTACCTGAGTATTTGCATCATTTGAGAAATCATCAGCGATCACATTATCAACAGGGAGAAGCAGTTTCACACCTTTCGCCTCTGCCTTTTTCAGCATATCAAGTGCATACTGGCAATAATCTTCCTCAAGAAGAGATGTACCAACACTTCCGCCAAGTGCTTTACTGAATGTATAAGACATTCCACCACCAATAATCAGTGTATCAACTTTCTCAAGCAAGTTCTCGATCACTGAGATTTTGCTGGATACTTTTGCACCACCGAGGATTGCAACAAATGGTCTTTCCGGATTCTCTACGGCATTTCCGAGGAAATCGATTTCTTTCTGCATCAGATATCCAACAACTGCTGTATCAACAAACTGAGTAACTCCAACGTTAGAGCAGTGTGCTCTGTGAGCTGTTCCGAATGCATCATTTACAAATACATCACAAAGAGAGGCAAGATCTTTGCTGAATGCCTCACCATTCTTTGTCTCTTCTGCTCTATAACGTGTATTCTCAAGAAGGATAACGTCTCCGTCCTTCATAGCTGCAACTGCAGCTCTTGCATTTGGTCCTACAACTTCCGGATCTGCTGCAAATTTAACTTCCTGTCCAAGAAGTTCGGAAAGTCTTACTGCAACCGGTGCAAGAGACAGCTCCGGTTTTGGCTCTCCCTTCGGCTTTCCAAGATGAGAGCAGAGGATTACCTTTCCACCGTCTGCAATCAGCTTTTTGATCGTCGGAAGTGCTGCTACGATACGGTTCTCATCTGTGATTTTTCCATCGATAAGCGGAACATTGAAGTCACATCTTACAAGGACTCTCTTTCCTTTTACATTAATATCATCTACTGATTTTTTGTTAAGTGCTGCCATAATAATAGCCTCCTGTTAATTTTTCTTTGCTTGATAGCAAAAATGGAGTCCGGTCCAACAATAAGACCGGACCCCATTGTGAGTCAATAATTCAAATTGCCTATTGAGTCATGATCCTCTTATGAGAATTAAGCCTCAAGAAGTTTTCCGAAGTATTTGATTGTTCTTACCATCTGGCTTGTGTAAGAGTTCTCATTGTCATACCATGAAACAACCTGAACTTCTGTTGTACCATCGCCAACCGGAAGAGCCATTGTCTGAGTTGAATCGAACAGAGAACCAAATCTCATTCCTACGATATCGCTGGAAACGATCTGATCTTCGTTGTATCCATAAGACTCATTAGCTGCTGCCTTCATAGCTGCATTGATCTGATCTACTGTAACTTCTCCGTCAACTACTGCTGTAAGGATTGTTGTAGAACCTGTTGGTGTAGGAACACGCTGTGCAGATCCGATCAGCTTGCCATTCAGTTCTGGGATAACAAGACCGATTGCCTTTGCAGCACCTGTGCTGTTAGGAACGATGTTAACTGCTGCTGCACGGGATCTTCTTAAATCACCTTTTCTCTGAGGTCCGTCAAGAGTCATCTGATCACCTGTGTAAGCATGGATGGTTACCATGATACCAGACTGGATCGGTGCATATTTGTTTAATGCATCAGCCATAGGTGCTAAACAGTTTGTTGTACAAGAAGCTGCTGAAATGATTGTATCAGAAGCTTTTAATGTCTCGTGGTTTGTATTGTAAACGATAGTAGGAAGGTCATTTCCTGCTGGAGCAGAGATAACAACTTTTCTAGCACCTGCATTGATATGAGCCTGTGCTTTTTCTTTGCTTGTATAGAAACCAGAGCACTCTAATACAACGTCTACTTTTAAGTCTCCCCATGGGCAGTTGTTTGCATCTGGGAATGCGTAGATTTTGATCTCTTTTCCACAAACGATGATAGAGTCATCTGTTGAAGATACTTCATCTGCATGCTCATATTTACCCTGAGATGAATCATATTTTAACAAATGTGCTAACATTTTTGGGCTTGTTAAATCGTTGATTGCTACTACTTCATATCCTTCTGCTCCAAACATCTGTCTGAAAGCAAGACGACCAATACGGCCAAAACCATTGATTGCTACTTTTACTGCCATTTTTAATTCCTCCTAGAATTTGTAAATGTAATCGTGGAACATATGGTGTTGTCCCAAGCTGTTTTCATTTTAACCAATTTCACTCGAAAGTTCAAGCCTTTTTCGCTACTTTCTTCTGTGTTTGTTAAATTTTTCACTATATAGCCCTTTTTCCTGCTATTTTCTGGAATTTTATACAAAATCACAAGAAAATCTTCTTTTTAAATTCAAAATACGTTATGATAGACATATCTATATTGATTTTTTTCGAAAAAGAATGGGGGATTTCTATGTCTGGATTATGGGACACGCACATGCACAGTCAGTTTTCCGGTGACAGCAGGGCACCGCAGGAAAGCATGGTCGCCTCTGCCATTGCAAAGGGATTAGACGGGATCTGTTTTACCGATCATCTCGATATTGATTACCCGGAGGAACCGGATCTGTTCCTTCTGGATCTGCCAAATTACAGTGCTTCGGTTCATGCCCTGCAGGAACAGTATAAAGACCGCCTTTCCATCCGTTTCGGGATTGAACTTGGATTACAGCCGCACCTTGCCGCCATCCACTCGGATATCTTAAAACAGTATCCGTTTGATTTTGTCATCGGCTCTTCCCATGTGGTCCACGGAAGAGATCCCTATTACGCTCCGTACTGGGCAGACCGCACCGAAGAAGAAGGCTGCATGGAATACTTTTCTTCTATATTAGAGAACATCCGCGCATTTGATGATTTTGATGTTTACGGCCACCTGGATTATGTGGTGCGCTACAGCCCTTCCCGCGGTGTTTCCTATGACTATACGCAATACGCAGATCTCATTGATGAGATCTTAAAACTTCTGATCCAAAAAGGAAAAGGCATTGAGATCAATACCGCAGGGTTTAAATATGGTCTCTCACACCCGAACCCGACGGAAGGCATCATCGCCCGCTACCGCAAACTGGGAGGCGAACTGGTCACGATCGGTGCCGATGCACATGCACCGGAGCATGTCGCCTATGATTTTCAAAAAGTATCTGATATTTTAAAATCTGCCGGTTTCTCCTATTATACGGTCTTTTCTGACCGGAAGCCGGAAATGAAAAAACTATGAGAAACGCGCTTTGCGCATTTCCCATAGTTTTTTTATGACATTTTTTCATTTATTTTTCTTGCCAGATAAACAAATGGCGTATCTGCAAGGCTTGTCACGATAAAGATCACATAACTTGCCAGCGCAATATTGATCAGTACCGGGAATTCGTACATGCCCCAGAATGCTCCAAAGGTATATAATATGGTGTTCAAAAGCTGGGAGATCAGTGTGGATCCGTTGTTACGCAGCCACAGGAAACGCTTCTCATCCCCAAATTTTGTTTTTGTAAAATTCCACCATTTGTGATATGCCCACACATCAAACCGCTGACAGATGGCATAAACCAGTACGCTGACGATCATCAACCGCGGTGTGTTGGAAAAAATGCTGCGGATCGGTTCCTGCGCCCAGTCGTTTGCACTTGGCTGATAGAGCAGCCAGCTCTGTGAAATGATAATAAATAAAACCGATGTAAAAATCCCAAGGTTTACTGCTTTCTGCGCCTCTTTTTTTCCGGCAATCTCACTTAAGATATCCGTAACTAAAAAGGTGGATGCAAACAGGATGTTTCCCAGTGTCTGCTCCATTCCAAACGCATTGACTAAGATCAGCACCTCAATATTTGCCGTTATGGTTGCGATACAGGTAAAACAGTACAGCCCTGTTTTTCCAAACAACCGGAATGCAAGCAGCACTCCTCCATATACAACTAAAAGACTCGCTATCAATAACAGTTCATTCATTCTTCTCTCGCTCCTTCTTCTACCCCTCCGACACCGAAATCCGTGTTTTCCATTAAAATATCCACTCTGACATTGTCTTTGTATTTTGGATATATATTTTTCCTGAAACATCGGATTACGTCTGCATCCGGGTGAATTTCTGTGGTATTTTCCACCATAATGTTGATACAAATTCTTTCAAAATAAGCAAGACCTGTTTCCACATCAAAAGACATGCTCTCTTTTGTCTGTCCATGGATCCCAAACAGCAGGCAGACTTCATCTGCCACTTTTGCGATCTCCTCCGGTGTGGCTTCTTCCATTCCCTTATCAAATACTTTTTTGCGGAATGTCTCATCAAATGTCTCCACACCCATTTTTATTTTCAGAGTAATCCCCAGCTCTTTGAAATGTCTGCGCCATTTTTCCACATGCGCGCGGTACATCCAGTGAACTTCAAACCGCAGTGTATGGATTCCCTTTTTCTGACAGGTTGTCTCGATTTCTGCCATCGTCTTTTCATCCAGTTCCAAAAAACTGCCGGAATTGATGACTTCAAGACTTCCATACTGCCCGGTTACTTTTTTTAACACTTCCCGGTTCAGCTCGTAATTTTCTTCCTCATTTTTCGAAGAATCCAGATGATAATCACAGAACCTGCACCGCTTAAAACGGCATCCGCTGCCACGGAGCATTACGATCTCTCTTGGATTTTTTTCTGTTATCACGCTATACCGGATATAATTTGTCTGCTGGCTCATGTTTTCCTCTTTTCCCATTGTAAAACAAAAAAAGATACCTGAATCAAAGACCATTCAGATACCTCAAACACAGCCATTGCACCTACACTGCAACTGCTGTTACTCCCTAGTTTTGTTTATAGACAGGATGGTCACGAACTGTCTTATTTTATTTTTCAGAATTCTCTTTAAAAGTAAAAAAATCTGTATACAGCACCAAGTACTGTAACAGATTTTTTTACGGATTGCAAGTTTTTTTTTGCAATTACTTTATTATTTTGCTTTTACTTTTACTGCGGAAGACATTCCCGTCTCAAAGTCTGCCTGTAATGCGTTGGTTCCGACTGCAGCTACTTTATAGTAGTATGTCTTACCTTTCTTTACTTTCTTATCTACATAAGAAGTTTTCCTGGTTGTTCCGACTGCAACGAAGCCTTTGTTCTTCTTAGTAGAACGATATACCACATATTTCCTGGCACCGGCTACTTTGTTGATAGAAACGGTTACTTTTCCACCTTTTGCCTTTGCGCTCCTGATGCCTGGAGTTGCACCAAAGGTAACGGCTGCGCCTCTGTTTGCATATCCTGCGGAAACGACTCTTCCATTCTCCGTATACGCCTTTACGAAATAGTAATAGGTTACACCCGTCTGTAACTGTCCATAATCGATCACGTTCGTCCCAACAATGGTGCCGGATTGTCCTTTGTACTCCGTATAATGTACCGTATTGTTGTACCCCTCATCCTGGTTGCTCTCTTTTGCCACCAGATTTTCGCCGTAATAACCCTCCAGATTTTTATAGCCATATATTTTTCTGTCCTTATCATATTCTGTCGCCGGACTGGTTGACCAGTATACTCTGTAGTATGCTGCTCCCGGAACTGCCTTCCAGCTTACCTGTACCCTGGTACTCGTGCTTCCATCCGCACCTTTTACGGTTACATTCTTCGCAGACACACCTTTTACTGCCGGCAGACATACGGTAGTGTTTTTACTGCTGTTGGACCAGTAAGACCAGTAGGACCATCTTTTTCCATCAAAAGCACGTACCCGCAGATTATCCAGATACTCCCCTGTTGTTAAACCGGAAATGGTTACTGTCGTCTTCTTCGTAGATACAACAACCGGATCATCTGTAACTGCTTTTCCCTGGCTGTCTCTCTTCGTATATTTTACTTCATACTTCTTCGCATAAGCATTTTTGCTCCAGGTCACTTTTACTTTGGAGCCACTCAATACCGCTTTTACATTGGTTGGCGGAGCGATCTGCATTTCAACGGATGCTCCGTTACTGATCGCTTTTGTCACCTTTCCTTCCTTATAATATGCCACTACAACATAGCTGTAAGTTTCACCCGTATTCAGTTTCTTATCCGTATAGCTTACGGTCTTTGCCTTACCAATGGTTTTTACCAGTTTCCATTTTGCATTATTCTTTAATCCGTCATATTTTATCGCACTCCGGTTCAATACGGAGTAAACATCATCCACCGATTCGGTAGAACTCCGGTAGATTTCGTACTTTGCTGCACCTGCTACCTTCGTCCATTTTAATTTCACTGCATTTTTGCCTGTCATAGCAGCTGTCACATCAATATAGTTATTTGTGCTTGTCTCAGCGGAAAATGCAACATAATCACTGTATACTTTTTCTCTGGTCACCGTGTTATAAACATAAGCTCTTGCCTTATAGCTGTAAGTCGTATTTGTTTTTAAATTTTTGTCCACATACTGTCTGGATGTCGTCGTTGTGAGTTTTTTATATTTTCCCTTCTTATTTTTCTTATAGATCTCATAACCGGTTACACCGGACTGCTTCGTAAACGTCATGGTAATGCTGTTTTTTTCTGATTTGGTAGCAGGTTTTTTCGGCTTGGACAAAGTACCGGTTGCACTGACCATTTCTGATACAGCAACGTCATTGTAATTACCATATTTTACAACTACCTCTTCGTGGTCCCCATTTATTCTGCTTCCCACATACGGGGTCGTAGCGGAACGATCTACATTGTGATTTTTTTCGGAAACGGTCACTGCTACAAAATAATAAGTTTTACCTGCAGGAACACTGATTAAAACTCCACTCCCGGTCCCTTCATCTCCATCATATTTTCTTTTCAGGGTTACTTTCTTCTTTGCTATGTTGTATGCATCCTGCACCGCATAATCACTCTTATAAGGCACCGTCTTTGTCGTGCCTCTGTAAGCACTGTCTACATAAGTACCTTCCGCATCGATCAGATCTAGCAGATAAGCACCATTTGAAAACGCATTCTGATCGGTCGAATAGTAGAGATACACATCTGTGTCAGAAGAAAGTTCATCCCAGTTTAATCTGTAATCTCCGTCCGTCATTGCTTCTACCCGAAGACCGGTTACCGGAACTGCCAGACTGTCCGTCTCCTCCGCTACCATCGTTACTACATCGGATAGTCTTCCAGCACCCTGCTTATAGGTATCATTGGCGTAGCCGATATAGGTCTTTACACGGTAATAATTGTATTTATTCTTCAAAGAAAAGGTCATATACGTATTTGAGGTACTCGTATAATCTGCCTTATTCCAGTCTGCATCCGTAAGTGCTAATTCCTGATCAGAGGAAATGTTGTAAACATAATAACTGGTGGCTTCCGGCACTTCATCCCAGTTTAGCTCTACGGTATTGTGCTTTCTGATCCCCGTCAGATTCGTTACAGCCGGTGCTTCCTGTAATTCTCCCTCACTTGTATAGCCAAAGGCAGCCGACCATTCTCCTGTCTTTGCGATCTCATAGGTGGTCAGATAGCCGGCATCCCCATTTTTATCCGTTCGTACCGTCTGCGTTGCAGTGTAATAAATTGCCCTTACTTCATACTGATTCTGATCCCCTGCGGAGTAAACTGCTTCTGTCGTAAATTCATTCATTGGTGTGAATGTCTGTCCATCCGCTGTGGTATAACAGATCCTGCTTCTCTCATGGATATGTTTTTCATTTGTTCCATTTACTCTGACCTGATATCCGATATAGTACAGTTTTCCATTCTGTTCGATCTCTGTTTCATTGGAAACAGACTTCCAGGTCAGTTTCTGATGATGTCTGGTAAAGGAAATTTCATCTGACCGATATGCATATACCACATATTTTCCATCTGAAACAGGTTGTGTTAAAACTTCTGTATAGTCCTTTCCATTTGCCTCATAATATCTTACAGAAGCGTCCGCATCTGCTATCTTTTTCCCATATATTTCCCTTGCGGCTGCATCCGCATCCTGTGTATCCGATACGGAAATTTCTCCCAGTACATCTACCTGATTATTTTCTATCACATAATAAGAATGCCCATTTGCACCGCTTATATTGCGTTTACAGTCACTGTAATAGACTCCATCCACCACATAAAATCCGGTTGCCGGATCTTTTTCCAGTTGGTTTTGAAACACCTTTACTACCTTGCTGCCAAGCATACATTCATGATTGCTATAGTAGGCTATGCTATAACAGGTATCCATGTATTTATAAAATCCGGTTGCCGGATCTTTCCAGTCATCAATGCATCCTCCCACCAGAATGTAATTATCATTACTGATTGCCTTATTTACATAAGAATAATCTTTCTTTATATTGCCGTCATCACTTAAGAAGCTGCCATCTACCGCTTTCTGTCCTTTTAAACCGATTACTGTAGATACCCCTGCTTCATCTCCAAAGATAGTGTCATCCCCGGTTGCCTCTTCCGTATCTTCTATCTGCTCACTTGCCTCGGTTTCCAGAGCAGTCTCGGCTTCTGTTTCCTCTTCGCTTTCAGTCGTTTCCGTTTCCAGAGCAGCCTCGGTCTCCCCCATGCTCTCCGTCTCTGATGTCTCAGTTTCCTCCACGGCTTCCGCCTCTGATGTCTCAGTTTCCTCTACGGCTTCCGTCTCTGATACTTCTGTTGCAGATGTATCTGCTGCAGATATATCTGCATTTTTGTTTTCTACCGTTGATGCGCCGGGCTCTGTCCCCGCTGCCTGTGCTGCAAATGCTGGTAACGCATCTCCTGCCACAAGGCTGGCTGCCAGAATAACTGCTCCTATGCGTGTACTAATGCCATGCTTTTTCATACTCATTTCTCCTCTCAAACAATTCCACTTGTCTATACTGTAGTAAATTAACACTTTACTTTATGATATCGACAGGCAGTTTCCATACTAGCACTTTTGTACTAGAAATGCAATCTACTTTTATACAATTTGCCAAAAACAATCTGCAAATGCAATAGAAATGAAAAGACCTTGCAAAAAGAATTTCTTCTCTCTGCAAGTTCTTTTTCCAGGCTTTATTTTCTATTTAAAGTAAGCCACTCCGGACTCGAACAGTTTCAGATCCTGTTCTCCGTAGATATTGATCGCTACGCTTCTGTCACGGCGCTCGGAATGTGCCATCTTTCCAAGTACACGTCCATCCGGGCTTGTGATACCCTCGATCGCACAGTAGGAACCATTGACATTCCACTCTTCATCCATGGTCGGAACTCCGTTCTCGTTGACATACTGGGTTGCCACCTGACCATTTGCGAACAGCTTGTCTAACCACTCCTTCGGTGCAACAAAACGTCCCTCTCCGTGGGAAGCCGGGTTGCAGTATGTCTTTCCAACTTCTGCCTGTGCCAGCCATGGGGATTTGTTTGTTACCACTTTGGTGTATACCATCTTACTGATGTGACGTCCGATCGTGTTGTAGGTCAGAGTCGGTGAGTCCGCGGTCTGTGGACGGATCTCTCCATATGGAACCAGTCCTAATTTGATCAGTGCCTGGAAACCGTTACAGATACCAAGTGCAAGACCATCTCTCTCATTTAACAGTTTCATGACTGCCTCGGTCATCTTTGCATTACGGAATGCGGTTGCAAAGAATTTTGCAGAACCTTCCGGCTCATCTCCTGCAGAAAATCCGCCTGGGAACATGATGATCTGTGCCTGGTCGATCGCTTTTGTAAATTCATCGACAGACTCACGGATATCCTCTGCGTTTAAGTTTTTAAATACCTTTACGATCGTGTCTGCACCTGCGCGCTCAAATGCTTTTGCACTGTCGTACTCGCAGTTGGTTCCCGGGAATACCGGAATAAATACGGTTGGTTTTGCAACTTTATGTTTGCAGACATAGATCTGCTCAGTCTTGTATACGTCTGTTTTTACTTCTTCCTTATCGTCCGTTGCGCGGGTCGGGAATACTTTTTCAAGCGTATTGGTCCATGCAGTAAGTGCCTGATCTAATGATAATTTCATTGTGCCGTAAACGAAGCATTCTTCTTCATTGACCCATCCGACTAACTGCTCATTTCCGGCAAGTCCTGCTGCAGCGAGTACATCACGTACTTTTCCGACTTTCTCTACCGGAACTTCTGCTACGATGTTACCAAATCCCGGTGCAAACAATGCCTCTGCAGATACTTCATCGCTTACGGTCACACCGAGTCTGTTTCCGAATGCCATCTTGCTGAGTGCTGCTGCAAGACCTTTTCCGTCCAGTGCGTATGCGGAGCAGATTGCACCCTCTCCGATCAGTGTATGGATGGTATCGTATAATTTCATGACCTGTGCATAAACCGGCAGATCATACTCGTCTTTTTCAATGGAAAACAGCATCAGCTGGTCTCCAACTGCTTTTAATTCCGGTGTAATGATATCTTTTTCTTTTGCAACATCAACAGCAAAGGAAACCAGTGTCGGTGGTACATCGATATCGTTGAATGTACCGGACATGGAGTCTTTTCCTCCGATGGAAGGAAGTCCAAATCCGATCTGTGCATTGTATGCACCGAGCAGTGCTGCAAATGGCTGGCTCCAGCGTTTCGGATCTTCGCTCATTCTGCGGAAGTACTCCTGGAAGGTGAAACGCACTTTGCTGTAATCACCACCTGCTGTCACAATACGGGAAAGTGACTCAAGGACTGCATAAACGGCTCCATGGTATGGGCTCCAGCTTGACAGATATGGGTCAAAGCCGTAGGACATCATAGTCACGGTGTCTGTTTTTCCTTTCATGACCGGAAGTTTTGCTACCATAGACTGTGTCTCTGTGAGCTGATATTTACCACCAAAAGGCATGTAAACACTTCCTGCTCCGATGGAACCATCGAAACGCTCCACCAGACCTTTCTGTGAGCAGACATTTAAATCAGCAAGTTCTTCTAACCATGCCTCTTTGATATCGCCTTTTTCAACTGCCTCTGCAACTTTTTTCGTTGCGATCTTGTTAAAATAATTGTCTTCTTTCTTTGGCATCTCCACTGCAACGGATGTCTCCTGATGCGCACCGTTGGTGTCTAAGAATGCACGGGAAATGTCAACGATCTTTTTGCCTCTCCACTCTAATACCAGTCTTGGCTCTTCGGTTACAACTGCTACCTCGACTGCCTCTAAGTTTTCCTCAGCGGCATAGCCTAAGAATGTCTTTACATCTTCCGGTGCAACTACTACCGCCATACGTTCCTGTGATTCAGAAATGGCGATCTCGGTTCCGTCCAGACCTGCATATTTCTTTGGCACTTTGTCAAGCTGTACTCTTAAGCCGTCTGCAAGTTCACCAATCGCAACGGATACACCGCCTGCACCAAAGTCATTACATTTTTTGATGATATGAGCCACTTCTTCTCTGCGGAATAATCTCTGGATCTTACGCTCGGTTGGCGGATTACCTTTCTGTACCTCTGCACCGCAGACAGCTGTTGACTCTGTGTTGTGTGCTTTGGAAGATCCGGTCGCACCACCGATTCCGTCACGTCCGGTTCTTCCTCCCAACAGGATGATGATATCCCCCGGGTCGGAAGTCAGTCTCTGTACGGCACGTCTTGGAGCTGCACCTAATACAGCACCGATCTCCATACGTTTTGCCACATAATTTGGATGATAGATCTCTTTGACATAACCGGTTGCAAGTCCAATCTGGTTACCATAAGAACTGTATCCATGTGCTGCTTCACGTACGAGTTTCTTCTGTGGCAGCTTTCCTTCTATGGTATCTTTTACCGGAACGGTCGGATCAGCGGCTCCGGTCACACGCATAGCCTGATATACATAAGTACGTCCTGACAACGGGTCACGGATCGCACCACCTAAACAGGTTGCCGCACCACCAAACGGCTCGATCTCGGTCGGATGGTTGTGTGTTTCGTTTTTAAAGTTTACCAGCCACTCCTCTGTTTTTCCGTCTACTTCCACCGGAACAACAATCGAGCAGGCATTGATCTCATCAGACTCTTCCTGATCCTGCAGTTTTCCCTCTTTTTTGAGACGCTTCATTGCCATCAATGCCAGATCCATCAGACATACAAATTTGTCATCTCTGCCGGCATATAAGTTTTTATGTGTAGCAAGATAATCCCCGTAGGTTTCTTTCATCGGGGCTGCATAATATCCATCCTCGAATGTTACATCCTTTAACTCGGTAGAGAATGTTGTGTGACGGCAGTGATCGGACCAGTAGGTATCCAGTACGCGGATCTCTGTCATGGTCGGATTGCGGTGTTCGTCATTTTTGAAATAATTCTGGATATGAAGGAAATCCTTAAATGTCATGGCAAGGTTTAATGAATCATATAATTCACGTAGTGCCTGCTCCGGCATATCAGAAAATCCATCAAATGTCTTAACGTCTTCCGGCTCCTCGAATTTCTGTACCAGAGTCTCTGGTTTCTTTAAGCCTGTCTCGCGGGAATCGACCGGATTGATACAGTGTTTCTTAATGGCAGCCAGCTCCTCGTCGGAGATCTCGCCCTCTATCACATAAGTTACCGCTGTACGGATCAACGGTTCCTCGTTCTCATCCAGAAGTTTTACACACTGCTCTGCAGAATCGGCTCTCTGATCGAACTGTCCCGGAAGGAACTCTACGGAAAATGCTTTTCCACCGTTTAAATCAAACTCTTCCTCATAGATATCATCTACCGGTGGCTCTGAAAATACGGTTACCAGTGCCTTTTTATAAATTTCATCAGAAATGTTTTCCACATCATAGCGAACCAGTTCACGGACTTTTGTTACGCCCTTGATCCCCAGATAGCTTTTGATCTCTGCAAAAAGTCCTTTTGCATTGATCGCAAATTCCGGTTTTTTCTCTACATATACACGTCTTACGTTGCTCATGCCATGTCCTCCATTTTCCAGTGTGTGACACTTATCTGCTTTTATTTTCATCATTGATTTTGTTTTAGTATAGCATAGGTTTATGGATAAGTATAATTAATATATTTAATTTGATTTATTATAACGATTAATATATAATGGAATATCATATACAAAGGAAGGTCTTCTTATGGATATCAATTATGAACTTTATAAAGTCTTTTATTATGTAGCGACTTCACTGAGTTTTTCCGAGGCGAGCAAGCAGCTCTTTATCTCACAGTCCGCTGTGAGCCAGTCCATCAAAACGCTGGAGAAAAAGTTAGAGCAGCCTCTCTTCATCCGCAGTACCAAAAAAGTACAGCTCACTCCTGCCGGCAAAGTGCTGTTAAAACATGTCGAACCAGCCATGAACCTGATTCAGCGCGGGGAGAGCCAGCTGCTTGATTCCGGCAGTCTCGGACTCGGTCAGCTCCATATCGGTGCAAGCGATACGATCTGCCGTTACTTTTTAGTTCCTTATTTAAAACAGTTCCATAAGAAATATCCAAACGTTCCGATCAAAGTTACCAATGCAACTTCCCTAAGCTGTGTAGAGCTGCTCGAGCAGGGCAAGGTCGACCTGATCGTCACAAACTTCCCAAATTCGAACTTAAACCACTCCTACATCCAGAAAACGGTCTGTGACTTCACGGATGTTTTTATTGCCAATCCTGCCTACTTTAATCTGAAACAGCAGGAGATCTCCTTAGAAGAACTCAGACAGTATCCAATCCTGATGTTAGACCGTAAAAGTACCACCAGCGAATTTTTACATAACCTGTTCTTACAGCATCAGTTAGAGCTGATCCCACAGATTGAGTTAAGCTCCAACGACCTTCTGATCGACCTCGCACGCATCGGTCTGGGTATCGCATTCATTCCGGACTACTGCCTGCTCTCGGAGACCAAAGATCTTTATATTGTAAAAACAAAAGAAAAACTGCCTTCCCGCCAGATGGTCGCCGCGATCAATCCGACCCTGCCGGTGGCACAGTCGACAGAAGCCTTTTTACAGCTTCTCCCTGACCTCTCCAATTAGGTGTTTTCCTTTCCTTCCCAGAAGTGGATCAGCTGCCCCTCTACCGTTGCAAGCGTACAGATGTTGCGGCTCTCCCACTCTCTCGGAAAAAGGTTCTGGTAATCGCTCTGTAAGAACCGGTCGTCTAACAGTTCAATGATCCCGACATCTTCTGCCGTCCGGATGACACGCCCTGCTGCCTGCAGCACTTTATTCATCCCGGGGTAACGATATGCATAGTCAAATCCGCATCCGAGCCGCTTTTCATAATAATTCATTAAGATCTCCCGCTCATTGCTGACCTGCGGAAGTCCGGTCCCGACAATCATTGCACCGATCAGGCGCTCGTTTTTCAGATCGATCCCCTCTCCAAAAATCCCTCCCATCACACAGAATGCAACAAATGATCCCTTTCGCTTTGCGGTCTCTTCCTCTGAAAATAATTCTAAAAATGCCTCCCGTTCTTCTTCTCTCATCCCACTCTGCTGACAGGTTCCCTCCAGAAAAAGTCCGTCCTTTGTATTCGTGACACCACAGAAACACTGATAGACTTCCTCCATCATTTTATAGGAAGGGAAAAATGCAATATAATTTCCACGTCTGGTCTGTGCTGTTCTTATAATATAAGAAGCAATCCGTTCATACATGGCACTGTTTCTTCTGGTGTACCTGCTGCTCACGTCACTGCCAAGAAGAAGCAGCCTTTTGTCCTCGGAAAAAGAAGACTCCGCGTAAACCGCGTAGTTGTCCTTTTTGGTGGAGAGCAGGCTTTTATAATAATTCACCGGAAGCAGTGTCGCAGAGAAGAAGATCGTCGCATTTCCCTTATCGATCCTCTCCTGCAGATTTTTCGACGGATCGACACAATAGAGTTTCAGACAAAATCGTCCATCTGCTTCATGCTCGAAATAGATCACATACCGCTCATCCACCAGATCGTAGATCTTAATAAAATTCCTTAGATTCAGGTAAAATTCTGTGACCGTCTTCCGCTCAGGAAATTCTGCCGACTTCTGCAAAAATTCATCCAGTTCGGATGCAAGCTGCATCAATGCGAATACAAGATTTCCGATCTCATCGTGGATCTCATAAGTTTCACAGCTTCTCTTATAATCCAGAAAAATGCGGTTGCACTTTTGCAGTCCCTGCTCGATCCGTTTTGTCATTCTGCCCTTTAAGAGCCGCTTTGTTTCCAGAAAATCTTCCTTATAAAGGACTGCACTGTACATGCTGCGCCCTCGCTCGACCAGATTATGCGCCTCATCGACCAGAAAGATATAATCGCCACGCACGCCCTCCACAAAAAAACGTTTCAGATACACATTCGGATCAAACACGTAATTGTAATCGCAGATGATATTATCCGACCACGTCGCAACATCCAGACACAGCTCAAACGGACAGACCCGGTACGCCTCTGCCTGTTCTAAGATCACTTCTCTGGTAAAGATATCCTCTTTTTGTAACAGATCAAACACGGCATCATTGACCCGGTCAAAATGCCCTTTCGCATAAGGACAGCTGACCGGATTGCAGTCCATCTCCTCACACAGACAGAGTTTTTCTTTTGCCGTGATGAGCACTACCTTTGCCTGATATCCCTGTTTCCGTAACAGCTCAAATGCTTCTTTTGCCACCGTTCTGGTAATGGTCTTTGCCGTCAGGTAGAAGATCTTATCGCCCAGATCTTCTCCCACCGCCTTGACTGCCGGAAATACCGTGGAGATTGTTTTGCCAACACCGGTCGGTGCCTGGATAAATAAATTTTTCTGCCGCTTAATGGTTGTGTAAACACCCGCCGCAAGCTCCCGCTGCCCCTTGCGGTATTCATAGGGAAATTCGATCTTCCGGATTGATTTCTGTCTCACTTCATGCCACAGAAACTGAAAGTCTGCCCATTTTTTATATTCTAAGATCAGCCTGCCAAACCACTCGCCCAGCTCCGCCATTGTATAATCATAATGAAAATAACGGATCTCCTCGGTGTCCAGATTGCAATAGGTCATCTGCACGGAAATTTCCGCAAGGTTATGCTGCGTTGCATAAATGTAGGCATAGCACATTGCCTGCGCCTTATGCACCCCGATCGCATCTTCTAACATATCCAGTTTTCCATAGATCCCTTTGATCTCATCGATCGTAACCCGGATGTTTTCAAACGAATCCATGTGATTGAAATTATCCTCATAGGTAATCTCGCGCCCATCATCGCTTTCCATGAAAATACCATCTGCCCTGCCCTCAACGACAAGTTTATAATCTTCCTGTTCGATCGTTATTTTAAGCGGCACTTCCGCATGGTAATTACTCCCCATCCGTTTCTGGATCTTGCGGTGGATGCGGCTTCCCTCCTGCATCGCTTCCGGGGATGCTGCCTTTCCATGCCGGTTATCAATATCACCCTCCCGCAGGATAAATTCGACCAGATTACGAACTGATATTTTGATCGTTCCTTTTTCGTCTTTTTGGATTTTTTTACTCATAGATTCATTATAATGCATTTTAAGATTAAAAAAAAGGAACTGCCCATAAATTTCATGGACAATTCCTTTCCCCTTAATCTCTTTCCTTTGTATATACAAACTATGCAATAGCATATTTGCTTACTGTGCTCTCAAAATGTGCATCATTTCCGCCATATTTGATCGTCAGTTCCTTGCAGACACCGAGATATAACATGCCTAACAGTGACTTTGCATCAATTACTGCACGGTTGTAGAAAACATCAATTTCAAAATCACACTTACCTGCAGATGTGACAAAATCTCTTACCTCTTCTGTATCAGATAATTTGATTTTTCTTTCTACCATATAACTCATTCCTTTCCACTTCTCAATTACCCATTAATATCTAACAGCTTGCGATTATTACATAATATTCCATTTTTGTCAATTTTGTGCAACCGTTTGCAACAGCGCAGTTTCTAAACAAAATGACAATTTCCATTCCTATTTTTCCCCATTTTAACATCTTGTATACACGCATTTTAAGGAGATACACCCCGATGTATATTTATCCTTGTGCACTTTTTCTTGTTTTATTCTTTTTTTTCTGTTCTGTTTGTGTTTTTTCACAATTTTTTTATGGAAACGGCATGCTTTCCCTTGTTTTATCCCCGATTTACTTCTATAATAATATTAACAATATCCGTTTGCCGGGAAGGACGGTGACACATATGACCAAAAAAGAAAAACTGTTAGAACAGATTGAACAGTCACGTTTTCAGCCCTTAAATCAGGGGTCTTACGATCTGTGTCAGGATTACATGAATTCGATTAACTCCCATGATCCGACAGACCTTTCCAGACTTCTCTTCTATGAGGGTGAATATTATTTTAAAAGCGGCGGTTTCAGCACGGCTTTGAATCATCTGTCACGCTTTCTGCAATCGCCGGGACTTGGTTCACTTGGTCAGCTTGAGGCTCTCTCTTACCTGATCTCCGGCAGGATCTATGGCTTCTTAGGGCAGGAGTCTCTTGCTGTCAATTACTTTTTACAATGCCAGTCCATCAGCGTAGCAGCAGACATCCGCCACGAATATATCTCAAGCAGTCTTGCACTCTGTTGTTCCTATCAGGACTTAGAGGACTATACGACCGCGCTGCACTATTGTGAGCTTGCACGTTCCAAAGCGGGAGATGACGAGATTCTGCAACAGCTTACCGCTGTTTTTCGCGCCATCATTTACTGTAAAATGAAACAATTTGAAGATGCGTTTCCTCTTTGGTCAACCGCAAAAGATTTTCTTCGAACTCACCCCGACACCCCCGTTGCGCCCTGCATTTGGAATCTTTCTCTTCGTCTCCACGAATACAGACAGGAACCGGATGACTTTTCACACAGTCTCCTGGAACTGCTCGCCTGTATTTCCAATGACGATTTTTTAAATAATGTCTGGTACTTCTTCGATATCTGCAACTTTTTGTTTGATACAAGCCGTTATTCCGAACTGAAACAGCTGATCAGTACGTTGTCCGAACGTGTCACCACGCCGTTTTCTTTTCTGCCCTACCGCCTCAGAAAATATGCACTTGCATGCCCCGGTTTCTACCCATCCAGACAGGATTACCTGATGGCCTGTGACGACTATATGAACCTGCATACCACTTATCTGGAAGAACAAAGACTTTCCAAAATTTATGGTCTTGCTTATATGGAACAGTTACAGGAGGCAAAGAACACCTCCGAAATGTTCCGTGAAAAGAGCCGTCTGGATCAGATGACTGGTTTACTCAACAAGTATACCGTACGTTTCCTGATCGAAGAAGACCTTGCCCATAAGACCTCTCCTGCACCATCTGCCATGTTGCTGATCGATCTGGATCATTTTAAGCAGATCAATGATACGCTCGGGCATCTTGCCGGGGATAACATCATCTGCCAGACTGCCTCTGCCATTCAAAACTATTTTAAGAAATCTGCGCTCTGTGGCCGTGTCGGTGGCGATGAATTTGTCATTTATCTGCCTACCGTAACTGATGTTTCTTCTATTATGTTACAGGCAGAGATCCTGCGTCAGGAAATCTTCCACAAGACTTCCCAGCAGAACATTACGATCACGACACAGGCAAGTATCGGCGTTGCTTTTTCCTCTGCCGCATACCATGATTATGAGACCCTGTTTGCCGCTGCGGACAAAGCACTTTACCGTGCAAAAAGTGAGGGCAGGAACCGTGTGGTCGTCACCGACTAAGTTTCTTATACCAATCCGCTCAAATTACAGGTCTGCCAAATCTTCTTAGAAGATCCTGCGGACGGCAAGGATCTCACGATAAGTGATCGGAGAGGTATATTTGATCCCGCTGCTCGGTGAACTTGCATGCAATAACGTGTTGTTTCCGGCATAGATACCGACGTGTCCGCTGTAACATACAATATCGCCCGGCTGGATCTGGTCCACACTTACCCCATATCCCACACTTCTCAGCGCACTGGAGGAATGTGGCAGGCTGATACCAAACGCTGCATACACACTCATGACAAACCCCGAACAGTCCGCACCATTGGTCAGACTGCTTCCACCATAGACATACGGATTGCCGACAAACTGTGCAGCATAATTCACAACTGCCTGTCCGTTTGAAACATTCTGTTTCGTATTCTCTGTTTCTGTCTTCGTCTCCTGTTCCTTTTTCTCCGGAACCGGTTTCTGCTGTTCTGTCACGCTGCTTCCAGAGGAAGTACTCTTCTGCTGTTCTGTTACACTCGTTGTAGCAGAAGTACTCTTCTGCTGTTTCGCCTGCGCTTCTTCTCTGGTTCTTCTCGCCCGCTCTGCTTCTTCCTGCTCTCTTCTTGCAGCTTCCTCTCTGGCTTTTCTTGCATTTTCAGCCGCCTCTGCTGCTGCCCTGCGCGCTTCCTCTTCTCTCGCAAGCCTTGCCTCTTCCTCTTCTTTGGACTCTGCTTCCACATAATCGGTCCATAGTTCCACATATTCCTCTGACACATAGCCGTCGCCCTCTTCAGTCGAAACTTTCAGCCAGCCATCCTCTCTCTCTTCCAGTACGACCACGTCATCTCCATCCGGCAGCATGGTTAAGACCCTTGCATCCGTTCCCGGCTCCATTCGTACAAAAAGAGTCGTTGTCCTGACTGCGGCATAGCGCGTGCTGACCTGACGGATCAGTTCTTCATTTCCCACCTCAACGTATTCCGCCTTGACATAACCGCCCTTTACCGAACCGGAGTCGATCCGGTACCACAGTTCTCCTGCCTCATCATAAACCGTTTCTAATATAGTAGCCGCCGAATTGGCATACAGTTTTCCAACGACTTCACTCTCTACGGTCGGTTCTTCCCTTAAGTTGACATAATTTAAAACCGTTGCGATCGCAATATCCGCAAATTCGGATGCCACTTCTGCGACCTCATGTTCTTCCACTTCCGCAAGCTCCGTCACAGAAAATTCCGGTTCTAACTGCATGCGCTCATCGCTATGTAACAACAGATCTCCCTCGGCCTCAAGCCATGCTCCGATCGCATCGGTAACTCCTGCATAGAGCTGGCCATCTCTCACATCTGCCCTGACGGTTACAGCCGGCAGTATGAGGATACCTCCTGCCAGAAGCAGACCTGTCATTTTTACTTTTGAATACATATATAAAATTCCTCCCGTTTGTTACAATTTTGTTACAACTTCATTTCATTTTTGTTGTAACTGCATTGTAGCAAAGGGAGGAATCAAAATCTACAAGTAGATATTTCCAGTTCCTATGACACAAAAAACTTATGCAAATGGATTTTCGGTCGGATATGGCAAGGATGCCGGCTGGTTGTAATTGATATCTTCCATCGGAACTCCAATGTATTTGAATACTTCAAACAATGCTTTTCCATAATGTCCAAATGCAACAGCTCCATGATGTGGATAATTCTTCTGGATCAACACATGACGGTAAAATCTTCCCATCTCTGGAATTGCGAAAACTCCAATAGAACCGAAGGAACGTGTTGCCACCGGAAGCACTTCACCCTGTGCCACATAGGCACGAAGCTTACTATCGGATGTAGACTGTAAGCGGAAAAATGTGATATCCCCCGGCTTGATATCACCCTCTAAGGTACCATTCGTCACCTCGATTGGAAGGCTTCTTGCCATGATCATCTGATATTTCATCTCACAATTGCTCAATTTCTTAGAGCAGGTATTTCCACAATGGAAGCCCATGAAGGTATCGGTGTGTTTGTATGTAAATTTATCTTTGATGGACTCTTCGTACATATCCTTTGGTACGGAGTTATTAATGTCAAGCAAAGTTACTGCATCCTGGCTGACACAGGTTCCAATAAACTCACTCAATGCACCATAGATATCGACCTCACAGGATACCGGGATGCCACGTCCGGTCAGACGGCTGTTGACATAGCATGGAACAAAACCAAACTGTGTCTGGAATGCAGGCCAGCATTTTCCGGCAATTGCAACATATTTCCGGTAACCTCTGTGTTCTTCCACCCAGTCTAATAATGTCAGTTCGTACTGCGCTAATTTTTCCAGGATCTCCGGTTTTTTATTTCCGGCACCAAGCTCTGCCTCCATATCGGCAACGACCTCCGGAATACGGGCATCCCCTGCGTGTTTATTGAATGATTCAAACAGATCCAGCTCGGAATTTTCCTCGATCTCAACACCCAGATTATATAACTGCTGGATCGGTGCATTGCAGGCAAGGAAATTAAGAGGTCTTGGTCCAAAGCTGATGATCTTAAGCTCAGAAAGTCCGATCACCGTTCTTGCGACCGGTAAAAAGTCGTGGATCATATCTGCACAGTCTGTGGCATCTCCGACCGGATATTCCGGGATATAAGCTCCGACATTTCTGAGTTTTAAATTATAGCTGGCATTTAACATACCGCAATACGCATCTCCACGTCCCTGGATCAGATTGTCCTGTGTCTCCTCTGCTGCTGCAACAAACATCTTTGGTCCGTCAAAATGTTTTGCAAGAAGAGTCTCTGAAATCTCCGGTCCAAAATTTCCAAGATAAACACAAAGCGCATTACAGCCTGCTTTTTTGATATCTTCCAGTGCCTGTACCATATGAATCTCGCTCTCCACAATGCAGACCGGGCACTCATAGATATCATCTTTGTTGTATTTGTCTGCATATGCCTTTACCAATGCCTCTCTTCTGCCCACAGATAAGGACTCCGGGAAACAGTCACGGCTGACTGCTACGATACCTACTTTTACTTCTGGAATATTATTCATTTTTTGTTCCTCCGCTTCTTACTGTTTTTTATTTTTACCCGAGCTTTTGAAATAGTTCTTTACATGCCGGATAGATCTGCTTAAACTGCTGATATCTTGCCTCATATTTTGCTGCAAGTGCCGGATCCGGTTCTACCGTATCCACGACCTTTACGATCTTTGCAGCCGCCTGCTCTACACTGGCATACTCGCCACATGCCACTGCTGCAAGCATCGCGCCGCCTAAGGATGGTCCTTCCTCTGTCTCTAAAACATCCACACTGATATTTAAGACATTTGCAATGATCTTTTTCCAAAGCGGGCTTTTTGCACCGCCGCCGCAGATCTTGGTCCGCTCGATCGTAAGCCCGAGCGATTTTGCGACCTCAAACGAATCTCTTAATGCAAATGCAACCCCTTCTAAAACTGCCTGTGTCATATCCTCTCTTGTGGTGTCCATTGTCATGCCAATAAATGTCGCTCTTGCATCCGGATCATTATAAGGAGAACGCTCTCCCATCAGATACGGCAGATAGTACACATGGTTTTCGCCCAGCTTTGCGATATTTTTCTGCTCTGTCGCGTAGTCCTTCGTCCGGATGATCTCATCCATCCACCATTTGTTGCAGGATGCCGCAGAAAGCATACATCCCATCAGATGATACGCACCATTTGCATCACAGAACGCATGCAACGCATTGTTTTTATCTACCCCAAACTTCGCAGATGAGATAAAAATGGTTCCGCTTGTGCCCAGCGAAATATTGCATTTCCCATCTCCCACGGTTCCGGTTGCCACGGCTGCCGCTGCATTATCGCCTGCACCTGCCGCTACTTTTACCGTATCCGGCAGGGAAAGTTCTTTTGCGATCTCCGGCTTTATCGTGCCGACACATTCATAGCTCTCGTAGAGTTCTGGCAGCATCTCTTCTGTAATGCCACAGATCTGACACATTTCTTTTGACCAGCACCTTTTTTTTACGTCTAAAAGCAGCATACCGGAAGCATCGGAAACATCCGTGCAGTGCATACCGGTCAGCTTATAGGCAATGTAATCTTTCGGCAACATGATCTTTTTGATCCGTGCAAAATGTTCCGGTTCATTTTTCTTTACCCACAGGATCTTCGGAGCCGTAAAACCGGTGAATGAAATATTTGCCGTATACTCCGATAGTTTATCCTTGCCGATCACCTGATTTAAGTAATCACATTCCTCTGTTGTTCTTCCGTCATTCCATAATATAGCAGGACGGATGACCTCGTCATTTTCATCTAAGATCACAAGCCCGTGCATCTGTCCACCAAAACTGATGCCGGCAACCTGTTTTGTGTCAGATCCCTGCAGTAACTCTTTTAAGCCTGCCATCGTCTCCTGATACCAGTCCTCCGGTTTCTGCTCCGACCAGCCCGGTTTGGGAAAATACAGTGGATATTCCCTTGATACGATATTTTTTACGGTTCCATCCGCATCCATCAGCAAAAGCTTGACCGCGGATGTCCCCAGATCGATTCCAATATACAGCATCCTTTTCTCCTTTTTATGTGCCCGTGCACGTTTTTTATATCATACAACGTATTTTCTTATTTTTCAATGTGATTTTTAAACAGTTTTCCAATTATTTTTTTGTCTACTTTTTTTCTGTGCACAGGCACGAAAGTTGACATCCCTCTTTCCAATGTGTTATCTTAGAAGTAGTTTGTAAAGATAAAAGGAGCATTTCTATGGCAACAACAATGAAGGAAATCGCAGAACTCTCCGGTGTTTCGCGCGGTACCGTAGACCGTGTGTTAAACCACCGTGGCGTTGTGAATGCAGAAACTGAAAAAAAAGTGCTTGAAATCGCAAAGCTCTTGGACTATCAGCCCAACAAAGCAGGCATGGCACTTGCCGCCCAGAAGAAAAAACTTAAGATAGGGGTTCTTTTGTTTGGTGCAGAAAACCCTTTTTTTGATGAAGTCATGACCGGTTTAAAACATAAATCAGAGGAACTCTCCATCTATGGCTGCACGATGGAAGAACGCCGGATTTCCTTTGACCTTGAAAGTCAGCTTAACACCATTGATGAGCTGGTTGCATCCGGCATCCACGGACTGATCTTATCTCCCTATAATGACCCAAAAATCCAGCAAAAGATCGATGAACTGTGGAAAGCAGGTATCCCATGCATCACGATCAACACAGACCTCGCAGCTTCCAAACGTATCGCCTATGTAGGAAGTGACTATTATAAGTGCGGACAGACGGCGGCAGGACTTCTGGCTCTTTTTACCGGGGGCAATGCGAAGATCGGGATTGTAACCGGTTCCCACAACATCCTCTGTCACGAAGAGCGTATCATCGGATTTCGCGATCTCTTACAGGAAAAACATCCAGGGATGCAGATCCTTGACATCATCGAAAATAAAGACGATGATTATATCAGCTATGATGTCGTATCAGATCTGTTACAGAAACATCCGGATCTCTCCGCCTTATATTTTACCGCGGCTGGTGTCTATGGTGGCTGTCGTGCCGTATGCAATGCCACTTTGCCCACTCCGTTAAAGATCATCAGCTTCGATGCGGTTCCGTCCACGATCCAGATGATGCAAAACGGCATTATTTCCGCTACGATCTGTCAACAACCGGAAGAACAGGGGGCTCGCTCTCTTGCCCTGCTCGTTGACTATCTTGTTACCGGAAAATTGCCACAACAACCCTGCCTTTATATGGATCTGAGTATAAAAATAGCGGAAAACCTCTAGTGCTTTCCGCTTTCTGCTAAGATACAGATCTGTTTTGCCGCATCTTTTCTACAATATTTTTTCTGATTTTTCTGCATCCACTCTATTTTGTTTCCATCTAAAATATCCTGCACGCATCCGACTAATTCCTGTTCGGGGTCTGTCAATGAAATACTCATTCCGTGTTTTTCAAAGTACGTCCGGTTGGTCGTTTCACATCCCGGAATCTCTGTCACATGAAGGATCGGGATCCCTGCCACCGCTGCCTCCGTCGACGACAGCCCGCCCGGCTTGGTAATAAACACAGAACTGATCCTGATATAAAGTGCCATCTTTTTGGTGTATCCAACCAAGATAATATGTTCTCCAAATCTCCGTCTCATACGATGATACAGACGTTTATTATTTCCGCATATCACGACAATATGCACAATCTCATCTCCATCATAACGTCTCAGCAATGTCTCTACAATCTTTTCGACGTTTCCTGCTCCAATGCTTCCACCTGCAACCAGAATATACTTGCAATTTTCCTGCCGTTTTCTCTGTAATATCATTGCCTCTGAGGTCTGTAAAACCCCTTCTTCCCGATAAAACTTTCTGCTTACCGGTATGCCAAGCGGATAGATCTTATGCCTTGGGATTCCCCTTGACGCAAATTCTTCCACCAGATCTGGTGCCGGAACCACATAATGATCGCAGTTTGTCTCCTCTGTAAACGGGATACAGGTATAATCTGTTGCCACAAAAATGGTTTTCGGCACGTTCATTTTTTTCTGCTTCATATATGTGATCAGTTCTGCCGGAAAAAGATGTGGCATGATGATCACGTCACAGGGATGCTGTTTTAAATACTTCTCCATACGGACTGCCATTGCTGCATTTGCATAATATACCGGCGATTTTACTGGCAGTCTTCGGTACAGATTTCCTAGCTGATATACAAACCCGAATATTTTGGGCGCCTTCTGTACCAATCTTACATAAGCCTGATTGACCAGACGATCAGTCCCATGACCGCCAAGGCTATAGGGATTCATCATCGTTACCCGATGTCCTCTCTGCTCCATTTCCTCTTTAATTGCCAGCGCAGCACTATTGTGCCCCCCTCCGGTTCCGCAAGATAAAATCAATGCTTCCATAAAAAATTCACCCTACATTTCTCTCTTGGTTCATCACTCACACACAAACGCAAAACAACAACCATGCTGATCAGAAAAAAACCTGCACAGACATCTGCCGGCATCCTTGAAATACATAGCAGCAGAGACGTTGCCACATACGCTGTCATCGTCCTGCAATAATGTGGCGAAACCCGTAAGACCACGGATAAAAATATAAATACGACTGCAAATAACAAAACCGGCACAATCATCGGATACAACCCTAACAGGCATCCAAATGTTACTGCAATGCCTTTTCCACCCTTAAACTGATAAAATACCGGGAAAATATGTCCTGCCACCGGTGCTGCCAGCACAATGGCTGCACCGAGGAGTCCGCCAAACGCATGTGCGCCGGATTCCGGTCCCATGCCAGTCCGAAAATACAGATATACCGGGATATATCCCTTTAACAGATCTCCGATCAGACTTACTATACCACAGAAAAATCCGCCCTGCATAAACGCATTTGCCGTACCGGGATTATGATCTTTGCTTTTTGTTAAGATATCTTTATGAAATAATCTGGCAGACAGGTTGGCAAAAAGAACGCTGCCCGACAGATATCCCACGATCGCAAATAAAATGACTCTTAGCATACACTCCCCCTTAAGAAAAAAGCCTTGAATATTCAAGACTTTTCTGCTTTCTTCTCATGCAATCCTATTTAACCTGAACTTTTATCTGAACCGTTTTTCCATTTGCTTTTACATAAATGATTGCTTTTCCCTTTTTCTTTCCCTTCACAACACCTTTTGCATTGACTGTCACAATTTTCTTATTGGAAGAACTGTATGTGATTTTAGCCGTTGGTGTTGCTGTTGCCTTAATTGCTGCCGTTTTTCCCTTTTTCAACGAAATTGATGTCTTAGATACCTGCAATGCACGTCCGGAAAATGAAACAACTTTTGGATCCTTTTTCTTGTCTGATGAGTTTACACTATAAGTGCAGCCCCCTGTCTTTCCATCTTCGTACTTCTGGCTTGCTACTGCCTTATTGTTTACAACTACCGAAACATCATCAATATAAATGCTTCCCTTGTATGCCTGGTTAAATCCCGCAATAAAAGCACTTGCAAAAATCTGCCCCTTTCCAGTTGGCATAGAAATTTCATTTCCATCGGAATCGTAGCATACATCCATCGGGATTTTTGCATTTATCAGATAAAAATCTTTGTATTTTTTTACATCTATTGAATTTTTGTCCACGGAATAGCCATCTTTTACTGTCACAGATCCGGCCAATGTTTCATAATCCTTACCTTCCCATAAATAAACACTTGGCTTTATCCATAATCTTCCTGTCTTAAAGTATGTCTCCGGAACATAAATTTTCATATTCATGGAGTAACTTTTCCCAAATGCGACCTGTTTTTTGGACAGTAATTCTTTTAGATAAACACTACTGTCATCACCCCTCGCAGCATTTTCAAGATAATCGACATTTACCTCCATTACCTTATTTTTACTTGCAGCCTCCGTTGTTACATCTCCTGCCGGAACAACTGTCATTGCCATCATTAATACCAGAATTGCAGCAATTAATTTTTCCTTTATTGTTTTTAACATCACATTTTCCTCCTGAATATAAAAATAAAAGCCTTGAAATTCAAGGCTTCTATAAGCAGGGGATGAGAGAATCGAACTCCCACCAAAGGTTTTGGAGACCCCTATCATA
>URUD01000039.1 GCA_900550935.1 uncultured Roseburia sp. | reverse complement strand
CCCGTGCAGAAAAGCCCATAGTTATTTTACTACAAAATAACGAAAATGTCAAGGGAAAAACCACTTGATTTTTACCAAAATGCACATGTTGAAAACGTAAAACCTGTTACACGATGTCGCTTTGCAGGGATAAAACGGCGCTTTTATGTATGCCGTATGTCGTAATTGCACAATAAACCCGCAGTTTTTTTGGAGTTTTTTCTACGCGTGACGATAACCCGTGCTGTGCAGGAAAAAAATTGCTCAGACCCTTGCAATTATACTATTACTGTGATATAATATAAACAATGAAATATTATGCCCGCGGGCATTGGAGGAAAAACAGATGACATATAAAGAGAGCTTTATCAAGTTCATGGTAGACAGCGGCGTGCTGAAATTCGGCGAGTTCACATTAAAGAGCGGAAGAAAATCCCCGTTTTTTATGAATGCAGGTGCATATGTGACAGGCTCCCAGCTGATGCGTCTGGGCGAGTATTATGCAAAGGCGATCCACGAAAAATACGGGGATGACTTTGATGTTTTATTCGGACCGGCGTACAAAGGTATCCCGATCAGCGTTGTAACAGCAGTTGCTTTCAGTAAATTATATGGAAAAGAGATCCGTTACTGTTCTGACCGCAAAGAGGAAAAAGATCATGGTGCAGATAAGGGAAGTTTCCTTGGAAGCAGCTTAAAGGATGGCGATAAGGTCGTTATGATCGAGGATGTTACCACTTCCGGTAAATCCATGGAAGAGACCGTTCCAAAGGTAAGAGGGGCTGCCAATGTAGAGATCGTTGGTCTTATGGTTTCCTTAAACCGTATGGAAAAGGGACTTGGCGGAGAGAAGAGCGCATTAGAAGAGATCCGCGATAAATATGGATTTGAGACAAACGCGATCGTTACGATGGAAGAGGTAGTAGAGCACCTTTACAACAGAGAGTGCCAGGGAAGAGTTGTCATCAATGATGATATAAAAAAGGCGATTGACGCATACTATGAGCAGTACGGATGCGGCGCGTCAAAAGACGAGACTCATGTTTAAAAACAAACGCCATATGGTGGCGGCTGTTTTGTTTTTGATCTATTTTATCGTATTGTTCTATTTTCTGTTTTTTTCAGAGAAACTGGGGCGGACGTTCAGTGACAGAGCGTACCGCTATAACCTGGTTCCCTTAAAAGAGATAAAACGCTTCTTACAGTATCGGGATGTGCTTGGCGAAAAAGCGGTTTTCTTAAATCTGGCAGGAAATGTCATTGCATTTATGCCGTTTGGAACATTTCTGCCGACTTTTTTTGTAAGATGCAGGAAGCTTTTCTTTACCGTCTGGTATAGCTTTGAATTAAGCCTGATCGTGGAGTTGTTACAGCTCATTTTTAAAGTGGGCTCCTTTGATGTGGATGATTTGCTGCTCAATACGATAGGCGGATTGTTTGGATTTTTTGTCTATGTTGTGATGGCACGCTTGTTTTCACAAAGACAGCACAGACAGGGAGGAAAAGAGAATGAAACGACATAAAATCGGATATAAATTTACAGATAAATCGCAGTCAAAACGAGGGATATGTTCTTTCGTTCTGGCTGCGCTTTCGATTCTTACCTTTATTGTAGTGATCGTACTGTCCTTTCAGAGCAGAGGAAATGGTACGATGTATTTGGGAAGTGCGGGCGTCTTTTCGATGCTGCTCGCACTGGTCGCATTTATTCTGGCAGTGAAGAGTCTGGGGGAGGAAAATTCCTACAAGTTTTTCCCCTATACTGCTACCGTGCTTTCTTTTCTGGGACTCGGTATCTGGGTGGCACTCTATGTTGCCGGATTTTTACTGTAACTGACAGAAGGTGCGCTTTGCGGACATTTTATTAAAAAGGGGAAGTGTGATGACAGACTTTGAAAAGCAGATCCAGTTTATTATGGAACTGGACAAGATAAAAAAGATTGGAAGGCAGACCTATTTAAGTGATGCCAGCAGAAAGGAAAATGATGCCGAGCACTCCTGGCATCTGGCACTGATGGCGTTTGTGCTTGCAGATTATTCCAATGAGCCGGTCGATGTGTTAAAGACGATGAAGATGGTGTTGCTGCATGATGTGATCGAGATCGATGCGGGCGATACCTATGCCTATGATACCGAGGCGAACAAGACCAAGCGGGAGCGCGAATTAAAAGCAGCCGACCGCATTTTTGGACTGCTGCCTGAGGTACAGAAACTGGAATACCGTGGACTGTGGGACGAATTTGAAGCGATGGAGACACCAGAGTCCAAGTTCGCAAACATGCTCGATAAGGTGCAGCCGCTCCTTTTAAATGACGCATCCGGTGGAAAATCCTGGGCAGAACACGACGTGCAGATCTCACAGGTATTAAAACGGGATGAGAGAGTCCATGAGGGTTCCGAGGAGATCTGGGCATATGCAAAGAGCATCCTGGAGGAAAATGTAAAAAAAGGACGGCTTGGAAGCAATTAAAGACAGAGTAGAAGTGAGGACAGATATGAGTTACAAAGAATTTTATGAATCAACAAATGCAGCGGCAGAGGAACGGTTTGAATTAGTGAGGGAGCGCGTTGCGCAGATCAAAGAGGAGACTGGCGTAAGGGAGCCATTTGCAGATTATTTTAAAAAGAATGCGGCATTTTTACAGCTGCTTTGCGGGGTATATGATGAGATCGCAGCAGGCGTTGATAAAAACCAGATGATGGAAGAATTGGAAGCACGAAACCAGGCATTGTATGCAGACATCAGACCGCAGGCGTATGAGACAAGCTATGCAAACCCGGAATATGCGGTAAAAATGCTGGGCGGGGAGTTTGGACCTTTATTAAACTGCGTGGCAGTGCATCTGCGAGGAAGGATTGAAAAGGTTTTCCGTGGAGATTTAGAGCAGCTTACGATCGCGATGGAATTATTTGTCGGGATCTATAACTGCTTTGAGGGAGAAGAACTGCCGGAGAGTAAACAGATCAGACAGGACATCTACTGGTATTCCCATGACTACAGCGAGATCTTTTATGAGGAGAGCTTAAGACGTCTGCTTGATCCGGGAGAAGATTTTGAGGCAGAGATCGTGGAGCATGCAGATTTATCGGATCTCCGTTATCTCTACCGTTACGGTGTTTACATCGGGGAAAATGAAAGAAAGATGGCAGCATTTTTAAACAGCCTTCCGGAAGAAGAGATCCAGGCAATGGCAGACACCTATACTGAGGGCTACCGGATCGGGTTTGAGACAACCGGAAAGGATTTAAGCAAAAAACAGACGGTCGAAGTACGCTATCCGGTTGGATTTGAGCGTATGGCGCGCGCGGCAGTTTCCAATTTTGCAAAAATGAACTTAAAACCGACAATGCGCATTTCCTCTGTTTCAGCGAATAAACAGTTTGACTATGACAGCAGGGAAGTGCGTGCCATATATTTTGATAAGGCATATGTGGAGCGTTGTCTGGAAGTCAGAAAGACTTATTTGGAAGAAAATAAGAAAATGGCGGCAGGTTACGCAGGACCGGCAGTCATTGAGGTATTTGGCGAGGAACCATTTTCACCGGTCAGCAAAAAAGAAGCACCGAGATACAATGAAAAACAGCAGCAGCTCAATGTCTATGAGATGAGCATGGCAGGACAGATGTTAAACCAGTACATCAAAGGAGAAGAGCGCAGTTTTACGATCATTGCCTACCCGATCCCGGAGATCGGAGACCGCTTTGAGGAAATCTTCAGGGAGACAGTAAAGATCAATACCTTAGACTATAAACTTTATCAGACCATCCAGCAGAAGATCATTGATGTGTTAGATACGGCAGACCGTGTGCATATTACAGGAAAAGGTGCCAATAAAACGGATCTTACTGTCAATATCTGGAAATTAAAGGATGCCACAAAAGAGACAGCATTTGAAAACTGTGTGGCAGATGTCAATATCCCGGTGGGAGAAGTATTTACCTCTCCGGTATTAGAGGGAACGAATGGCAAGCTGTTTGTCAGCCAGGTTTACTTAAATGGTTTAAATTATGAAAATCTGGAGTTTACCTTTACCGATGGAATGGTGACAGAATACACCTGCAGCAATTTTGAGGATGAGGAAGAAAATAAAAATTACATCAAAGATAATGTCTTAAAACATCATGAGACCCTTCCGATGGGCGAATTTGCGATCGGAACCAACACGATCGCTTACCGCATGGCGCGTGATTTTCAGATCGCGGACAAGCTGCCGATCTTAATCGCTGAGAAGACAGGACCGCATTTTGCAGTCGGGGATACCTGCTACAGCCATGAGGAGGACAATGTTTCCTACAATCCGGATGGAAAAGCGATCGTGGCAAGAGAGAACAGCATTTCTGCATTAAGAAAGGCGGATCTGGACAAAGCTTACTTTAACTGCCATACCGATATTACAATCCCGTATGATGAGCTGGACCGCATTACTGTGATCCGTGCCGACGGAACTACAGAGGATATCATTGCAGATGGTAAATTCGTACTTGCAGGAACCGAAACGTTAAACAAACCTTTATAAGAAATACTGATAAATGCAATAATAAATATTAATTAGACTTCTAAAACAAAACTTTATACAATAAAAGCAGAACAAAGCTTGGTAAAGGAGAATCATTATGGCAAAAGTTGGTATTGTAATGGGCAGCGATTCAGATATGCCGGTTATGGCAAAGGCTGCAGATATTTTAGAAAAACTTGGGATTGACTATGAGATGACGATCATTTCTGCACACCGGGAACCGGATGTATTCTTTGAGTATGCAAAGAGTGCAGAGAGCAAAGGTTTTAAAGTCATTATTGCCGGAGCAGGCATGGCAGCACATCTGCCGGGTATGTGTGCTGCAATTTTCCCGATGCCGGTCATCGGTATTCCAATGCACACCACCTCTTTAGGCGGAAGAGATTCTCTTTATTCCATCGTTCAGATGCCATCCGGCATTCCGGTCGCTACCGTAGCGATCAACGGTGGAGCAAATGCAGGACTGCTTGCAGCAAAGATCCTGGCGACATCGGATGATGAGCTCTTACAGAAATTAAAAGATTACGCAAAAGAGTTAAAAGAACAGGTGCAGGCAAAAGACGAGAGATTACAGGAAGTCGGTTATAAGAACTATTAAGAGAAGCAACCATTAACAAGTATAGAAATGAGGTAAAGCAATGGATTATAAGAATTCTGGCGTTGATATTGAAGCAGGTTACAAATCAGTGGAGTTGATGAAAAAGCATGTGCAGCAGACGATGCGGGCAGAGGTATTGTCTGGTCTGGGTGGTTTTTCCGGTGCATTTTCCCTGGAGGCATATAAGAAGATGGAAAAGCCGGTACTGCTTTCCGGAACCGATGGTTGTGGAACCAAGGTAAAACTTGCATTTTTAATGGACAAGCATGATACCATTGGCATTGACTGTGTTGCAATGTGTGTCAATGATGTTGTATGTGCCGGTGCAGAACCGTTGTTTTTCTTAGACTATATTGCATGTGGTAAGAATTATCCGGAAAAGATTGCAACGATCGTAAGCGGCGTTGCAGAGGGTTGTAAGCAGTCAAATGCTGCTCTGATCGGTGGAGAGACCGCAGAACATCCGGGACTTATGCCGGAAGATGAGTATGATCTGGCAGGTTTTGCAGTCGGTATCGTAGATGAGAAGGATATTATTACAGGCGCAGATGTAAAAGCAGGCGATGTGCTGATCGGTATGGCTTCTTCCGGTGTACATTCCAATGGTTTCTCACTGGTTCGTAAGATCTTTAAGATGGATAAGGAAACTTTAAATACCTATCATGAAGAATTAGGAGCTACGCTTGGAGAGACTCTGCTTGCACCGACCAGAATTTATGTAAAGGCACTTCAGAATATCAAAAAAGCAGGTGTGCGTATCCGTGCGTGCAGCCACATTACCGGAGGCGGTTTTTACGAAAACGTACCGAGAATGCTCCCGGAAGGCAAGCATGCCGTAATCCGCAAAGACAGCTACGAAGTTCCGCCAATCTTTAAGATGATGGCAAGAGAGGGACAGGTAGAAGAGAAAGTAATGTATAATACCTATAATATGGGAATTGGAATGGTACTTGCTGTTGATGCTAAAGATGTGGACAAGACCATGGCAGCCATCCGGGAAGCCGGAGATACCCCTTACATCATCGGTGAGATTAAGGACGGAGAAAAAGGAGTTACCTTATGCTAAAGATAGCAGTGCTTGTTTCCGGTGGAGGAACAAATTTACAGGCGATTATAGATGCCATCGCAGATAAGACGATCACGAATGCAGAGATTTCGGTTGTCATCAGTAACAATAAGGATGCATATGCCTTAGAGCGTGCCGGAAAACATGGCATAGAGGCAGTCTGCATTTCTCCGAAGCAGTTTGAGACAAGAGATGCGTTTAATCAGGCATTTTTGGAAAAACTCAATTCCTATCAGGTTGATCTGGTGGTTTTGGCAGGATTTTTGGTGGTACTGCCGGAGATGATGATCCGCGCGTACGAGAACCGGATCATCAACATCCATCCGTCGCTCATCCCGTCTTTCTGTGGAACCGGATTTTACGGACTGAAAGTCCATGAGGGTGTATTGGCGCGTGGTGTGAAGATCACAGGCGCGACTGTGCATTTTGTAGATGCCGGAACAGATACCGGACCGATCATTTTGCAGAAAGCAGTTGAAGTAAAACAGGATGATACCCCGGAGATCTTACAGCGTCGCGTGATGGAAGAGGCAGAATGGAAGATCATGCCAAAGGCGATTGATCTGATCGCGAACGGAAAAGTGTCGGTAGTGGAAGGAAAGGTTAGGATCGTATGAAAGTATTAGTAGTTGGAAGCGGCGGACGTGAGCATGCCATTGTTACGAGCGTAGCGAAAAGCCCGCGGGTTGATAAAATTTACTGTGCACCGGGAAATGCAGGAATTGCCGCTCTGGCAGAGTGTGTACCGATCGGTGCCATGGAATTTGATAAATTAGTAGCATTTGCCAAAGAAAAACAGATCGATTTTACCATCATAGGTATGGATGATCCATTGGTTGGCGGTATTGTCGATGTTTTCGAGGCAGAGGGATTAAAGGTATTCGGACCAAAGAAAAATGCAGCGATCTTAGAAGGTTCCAAGGCATTTTCCAAAGATCTGATGAAAAAATACCATATTCCGACCGCAGCATATGAGAATTTTACCTCACCGGAGGCGGCACTTGCTTATCTTGAGACCGCAAAAATGCCGATCGTATTAAAAGCAGATGGACTTGCACTTGGAAAAGGTGTTCTGATCTGCAATACCTTAGAAGAGGCGAAAGCTGGCGTAAAAGAGATCATGGAAGACAAGAAATTCGGTACTGCCGGAAATACCATGGTGGTAGAAGAATTTATGACAGGAAGAGAAGTTTCCGTACTTTCTTTCGTAGATGGAAAAACCATTCAGATCATGTCTTCCGCACAGGATCACAAACGTGCCAAAGACGGAGATCAGGGACTTAATACAGGTGGTATGGGTAACTTCTCCCCGAGTCCGTTCTATACACCGGAAGTAGACGAGTTCTGTAAAAAATATATCTATCAGGCAACGGTAGATGCCATGGCTGCAGAGGGAAGGCCATTTACCGGAGTGATCTTCTTTGGACTGATGCTGACCGAGGATGGACCAAAAGTGTTAGAGTACAATGCACGTTTTGGCGATCCAGAGGCACAGGTGGTGCTTCCGCGTATGAAAAATGATATTATCGATGTCATGGAAGCCTGCGTAGAAGGAAAATTAGACACCATCGACCTGCAGTTTGAGGACAACGCGGCAGTCTGCGTAGTACTTGCTTCTGATGGTTATCCGGTTTCCTATGAAAAAGGATTTGAGATCAAGGGACTGGACCGTTTCGAGGGAAAAGAAGACTATTTCTGTTTCCATGCCGGAACCAAATTTGATGAAAATGGCAAAATCGTGACCAATGGAGGACGTGTCTTAGGCATTACCGCACTGGGAAATGATTTAAAAGAAGCGCGTAAAAAAGCATATGAGGCAACCGAATGGGTTGATTTTGCCAATAAATATATGCGCCATGATATCGGAAAAGCGATTGATGAAAAATAATAGGCTAGATTCGGTGGAATGTAAATTCTATGATATTTAGGAAACAGAGGTTTACATCTTGCCAAAAACAAATTTTATTGTATAAAAAAATAGGGGGAATTAGATTCAAAAGTTTGAGGTGCCCCTCAAAGTTAGATTTTTTACGAGACGACTTCGGTCGTCTCGTTTTCTTATTATGAATAAAGCTCATCGTTTTTATAAAAAACGATAATATCATATTGTTTTACATTGATGATATATGACAGTATATGGATTGTGCTGGATGTTTGTTAGAATAGACCAGAACGACATAGTATTCAAAAATTGAAATAATTTCAAAAATATTGTGAAATTTGTAGGAGAGTATGATATACTTGAGGAAAATGTAATGTTTAATTTGACTGGTGAGATAATTATAGAATGAAATCGATATATTGATTTTAAGAAAAATAGTTTGTCAGAAGGCAAAGCAGAGAATGAGGAATGGGATCATGAAAACAATAGATTTATGCTGCGGAATTGGGGGAATCAGAAGAGGATTTGAATTGGCAGGGGATTTCGAGAATGTTCTTTCTGCGGAAAAAGATGAATATGCATGCAGGACATATCAGCATTTGTTCGGTGATGATCCTAGAAATGATGTAACGGATGAAACATTTAAGGAGTTGGTATTGGGTATGGAATATGATGTTCTGCTTGCAGGGTTTCCGTGTCAGACATTCAGCAGAATCGGTCTTAGGCAGGGCTTCCGGGACGTTACAAAGGGAACTATATTTTTTGATATAGCGGAAATTATTGATCAGACAATGCCGAAGGTTGTATTTTTGGAGAATGTAGAGAATCTAGTAAGTCATGATGGAGGAAAGACATTTAAGATCATCATCAATACCCTTGAAAATGAGTTGAATTACCATGTGATTGGTGTGGAAAGAGATGATGATGGAAAGTTGAGATATGATAAAAAGTCGTTCATAAGAAATACGAAGAACTTTGGACTTCCTCAGAACCGACCAAGAGTATACATAGTGGCATTCAGCAGGGACTACTTCGGAAAATATGTGGATCTCCTTCCAAGAGAAACTCCGACTCAGGGAAGAAAGGAAATATTTCATTCGGTTTTAGATATTTTGGATACCACAGTTCCGGCTAGGTTTTTTTTATCATCGGGTTTTCTGACAACGTTGGAAGAACATAGAGTCAGACAAAGAAGCAATGGAAATGGTTTTGGTTACCAGATAGTCAATGATGCTTCTATTGATAGACCATTGGCGCATACCATTTTGGCAACTGGGGGATCAGGAAAGGAGAGAAATTTGATTTATGATCCAGTCAATGGTCGCGATATTGTTGGAACAGAAGTGTCTGGGAAAAAAACTCCGATAAATGATAAATGCATACGAACCATGACACCGGAAGAGTGGGGACGCCTTCAAGGGTTTATAGGTTATGCATTTCTTGATGAGAACGAAAATGAGACTTTTTCGTTTCCAGAAAAAATGTCGAATCAGCAGAAGTTCAAGCAGTTTGGAAATTCCGTTTCAATTCCGCTCATTGAAGAAATGGCACTGTTCATTAAAGACTGCGTGACACTGATGGAATCTGAATTCTCAGAAGAGGAAAAGGAACACTATAAAATTCCAGGAGCAATGCTTAGAGTGCAGAACGGGCTTCGAAAGTTGTTAAAGAATGAGAAACCTAAGACGATTGAAAAGTGTTGTCAGCTTGTTTCGGAAATAGGATTGTGCAATGGATTTCGTGCGGAAGATATTGAGATGGCGTTGGGACAGTCAAATGTTACTGCCTATAATTATCTGCATAGGTTGGAACGCGCAAAGTGTGTGGAACTTGACAATGACGGCTACAAACTGAGAACGGAAAAGAAAAAATTTACTGTGGAAATGTAATTGTGAAAGGGGATTTCGATGGATGTTGAAGGTCTGAAAAAGATTATAAAAAAATGCGATATTTATTTTGAGGACCAGCTTATTTCTGGAGAACTACTTCTTCGGTCTTTCATGGATTTTTTGACCGATGAAGCCGGCAAGATGGAAAACAATGGGAGTATCGCATTACATCTGCCGTCATTGTGCTTTGATGCGCTTTCAGTTGCATGGGCAGCTCTTACTGTTATCGTCGGGAACGAAACAGATGTTGAAACAATTATCAGAAATTTTCGACCAGGAGATAAAGTCCTTTATAGAAACAAAAGAGCGGAATTCATCGGACTTAAAACAGATGAGGATGGGGAGGAAAGGGTAAGCATCCAATGCACAGATGGAACGAGGAGAATAGGAAGAAAAAGTTGGGCGCGTATCATGCCGTATTATGGCCAGTCGGAACGCTATGATGGGCGTGGAATTCGTAGAGGAAACCGAATACGGGAACAATTTCTTTCGACTCTACTTGAATGTGACAAAAAAGATATTCCCTCTGTTACAGATGCGTCTGTTATTATAGTCATGGATCACTCGAGTGCGAATCGTTGTATGAACGGTCTGGTTTTGAAAGCAGAAGATGTGAGTATACGCATTCAGGATTTGGTTACAGCATCGTATTTTACTGAGGAAAACGAATATCCGTACGGAGGCAACGCAGGGAAAAATGAGGCGATGTTAAAATTTACCTCGAAAGTATCTGTTGCTATGGATATGACATGGGAAGCGGAAGGAAATGAGTATCTTGGAATGTTTATCTGCGGAAACGGTTTGATTGAACGAAGCATTACAGAACTCCAACAGGTCATGACAAGGGAAAACATCGGGTTTTCGATTATATCTGGTGGCATGGATTTGTTATGTGCAGAAGAAATGATAAAGGAATATGAGGAAGCAGGTGTGTTTGCTTGCACGAAGGATTTTCTGTTGGAACATAATTTTTCATTCACAAACGAAAATCACTTTACCGTGGAGTTACAGCAGCAGGCGAATGCCGTGATAGATCATGAGATTCACAAGATAATTCTTTGTGGGGAAATAGACTGGAAGTCATATCGAGATTTTAAAAAAGCCGTTGGGTGTGTCAAGAGGGATGAATTGGATGAGGATGAGAGAGCATACATAATTCCTAATGCGTATTCGCTTATGAATTTGTTTATGACTGCGCCGTTTTCAGTCAAGGAAATGGAAGATGCCATAAAGGAAGGAAAAATCCGAAGGGGAGTGGAAAAGCCTCATGTCCGACTGGAAGAACTGGAGGGCAAACTGAAAAGGTTACCAGTCAATCTGGAGAAAGTCGTCGAGAAAATTGTGGATTCCTTGGAAACCGCATACTATGCAGGATATGACGATACGCCGAAACGCCGGTGTCTGCGGGAATTCATTGATGAAAATTACGGACAGAGGATTGCCATAGTAGTTCCGAAAGCCTATTATGCTGACATCATATGGAATTACGTGCTGTCCGACTTTGATTCAGAAAAATCCGATGTCGAAATCGTGACGATGGACCGTTTTGACGGAACTCGTGCATACGACAGTATTCTGGTTGTCGGAAATCTGATCGGAAAACATTTTGATATTTTCCGATGCTTGTCATCCGCAAAAATTACGGTGCTTCTGTACGAGGCAGAAGCTATCATGTTCCGTACTAGAGAGAAGTGGAGCCGCGTGACGGAGCGGCTGTTTAATGAACGCCAGAGCATTGATGATGATGGTGGTGATGGAATAAAAGAGAATTTTCCCGTCGTGGACGTGGACGAAGTCATGAACGTGGATGAGGAAATTGCGTCCTATACGGAAGAGATCGTCACGAAAAAGTTTGATTCAGCCCTGCAGCGGGAGGAAGAAAACAACGTGGTTCCGCCCGTGGATGTTTCCGTGCTTGTCCGGTTTGAGAACGGGGAAGGAGCTATGCTTTCAAAACATTATGAAGCGTACGTGTTGAATGATGAAAAGGGAGAAGTCGAAAAGAAAAAAGCGGATGATCTAAAAGCAGGGGATCGGATGATATTTCTTAATCGTGATGAGGACACGAGGGATATTGTCGATTACCTTTTAAAGGAACTGATTGATGGCAGCAGGATAAACAACGGAACCATGAAGGATTATGAAATGTCCCGCAGATGGAAAAACGACCTGCAGGAATACATGGAAAGAACCGGGCATTCGCCGAGGCAGCTTGCGGATGAAATGAAAAAAAACGGCATTCGGGTTCAGAGAAACACCGTGATGAACTGGATCGATGAGGATGCGCATACCGTGGCTCCACAGTCGGTGGAATCATTGGAACAGATTGCCTGTTTGACAAACGATACGGACATGTTCGATCATGCAAAAGAGTATTTTGAAGCATGTAAGAGAATTAGAAGGGTGCGGAAAGACATTCTAAAGGAACTGGGAGTGGCCATCATTAAATTTCTGGAAGGACAGGAGGCACCTGATGGAATGATTCCGCCCGAAATACGGGAACGCCTTGGAACCCTTGCGGCGGTTCTTCGGATAGAAACAATAATAAAGGATGACAGATCCGTGCCGACTTACATGATAAACCGGCCGCTGGATCTTGAAGGAGGGTTGTAAATATGGAATTTAAGTCTGAAATGATTAAGGCCAGGGACGAATTCATTGCCCTGGTAAAGGCGGAACTTCTCGGACCGGGATCGGAAGTGTCCATCCCGGATGCGGAACATGAACTGATCACGACCGTTCCAGAAAAACGATATTCTATCGGAATACTTTTTCCGAAGGAAAATAAAATGCAGGCGGACGGAAATGATGTGGATCGTGCCGTTCCAGAAGATGAAAAAAAGGATGGGGAACAGGCTGAAATGGTTGCCTTTGATAATTCAGATTATGTCGGAAAGGATACAACAGTAAAGGAAAAGGATAAAAAAACGGCCGATGAGGCCGATGACGACCCAGATTCAGAGGACAACCTGGATGAGGAAGTCAGTCTGGCAGCTCAGAACATGCCGTCCTCTTTTGGGATCACGTTTTTTGTCAGGGGAAATACCGACCGCGTCAGGATATCCTTAAAGTATGGCACGTACAGGGATGCCCGCATGGAAGACTGCCGGATTCCGTTTATGCCCGCAAAATCAGGAGAATGGACCGTCCCGGAAGAATTTGATCGCTATGTCAGATATGATAAGGAAGAAAAAACTTTAAGACTGATTAATGGGATCAACCGAAAAACAGTTCGCCAGCTGAAGGAACGGGATCTGTTGGATACGGATGAAGACCAGCTCATTGACAATCTGTACAAACTTGCCGATCAGCTTCAGAGCGGTTACGTCAGGGAACCGCGCGAACTGGACAATTACGAGATCGAGTTTGGGGATGGGGATTACGTGAATGAAACGCACATTTCGAATCATGACCTTGTGGAAATAACGGCACTCAGAAGGAAAATGGAAAACGGAACCACGGCCCTGACGATCATGGCGGTCAATGCCCGGACGGGACGGCCGCAGAGCAGTAACTGTATTTTCCAGCCGGAGCTTCAGGTGGATTCGGAGGACAATGAGTTTTCGTTTGCAAAATATTCTGGAAACCTGAATTTTGATCTTCTTGATGAGGAAGAACAGTCCCTTGAACTCCAGTACAGAAACAAGCATGTGTATGGAACCGGACTCGGAACGGCAGTCAACTGGAAGATTGACGAAAACGGGAAGGGATTCATACGGAACGACTTCTTCCCGGAATTTGAAGTGCCGTCCATGGATTTTTCACTTTCGAGTGATTGCGGTGTCAGTGACCGGACATTGTCCATGAAATATCTTTCCGATCTGAACGAAACGGAAAAGAACAAGAAAATCAGCGATCTGGAAAGCCTGGTCGACGCGTATTCCGCATGGATCGATGATTTGAGTGTCCGCTCGCATGCGCTGCAACCGCGTTTTGCAAAGGTGGCCGACAGGAATCTGAAGGGCTGCCGGGAAGCGTGTGAACGCATGAGGAATGGAATCAGCATTCTTGAAAAAGATGACATGGCATGGGATGCTTTCCAGCTTGCAAACCGCGCTATGTTCATGCAGCGTGTTCAGCTTGCGATTCAGAGGGAATATCCGGCATCGTACCCGAAAGAAAGGAACCTGTCGGATGTCCTGAAGGAGATTGATTACAAGACGGCGGATGAAACTTTTTCAAAGGACCGATATGCGTGGAGACCGTTCCAGCTTGCGTTTATGCTTCTGGATGTCGCCTCGGTAACCGATGATGACTGTGCCGACCGTTCCCTGGTGGATCTGATCTGGTTCCCGACTGGAGGCGGAAAAACGGAAGCATATCTGGGACTTACTGCGATGACCATTTTTTATCGTCGTTTTCGTTACCCCACGCAGTGTGGAGGAACGACTGTTGTCATGCGGTATACACTCAGACTTCTTGCAGCACAGCAGTTTATGAGAGCCTCGACGCTTATCTGTGCCTGCGAATTCATCCGCAAGGACTGCGAAACAAAAAAATCCCGGTACAGACGTTATGCACTCGGAACGATTCCGATCACAATAGGACTGTGGATCGGAGGGGAGCATACGCCGAATACCGATGACGGGGCGAAAAAGAATCTGGAAAAACTGCGTAAGGTTACGTCATATAGCCCGGAATACGCCAAGGACGCATACAATAAGTTTCAGGTTCTGAAATGCCCGTGGTGTGGAACACGCATGACACCGGAAAGAGACGTGGATAAAAAGATACGAGGCACTTTCGGCTATAAAATGCACGGAGGAAATCACTTTGCTCTTTACTGCACGAGACAGGCATGCCCGTTTGGAAATATGCTGCCGGTTCAGGTAGTGGATGAGGAACTGTATAATGAACCGCCGACGCTTCTTTTCGGAACCGTGGACAAATTCGCGATGCTTCCGTGGGAGAACCGGATCGGAAACTTCTTTGCACTTAATTCTGGAAACCGGGCACCGGAACTTATCATACAGGATGAGCTTCATCTGATTTCCGGCCCACTTGGGACCATGGTTGGTCTATATGAGTGTGCGGTGGATGCGTTGTGCCGCAGGAAAGGAAACATGACTAAGATCGTGGCCTCAACAGCAACGATACGTCGGGCGATTGAGCAGTGCGCTGCTCTTTACGATCGTGATGTTAGCCAGTTCCCACATCCGGCGCTGGACGCAGAGGATTCTTTCTTCGCAAAGGAGAAGAAGATTGATTATGAAAAAAAAGATTTTGGCAGAAAATATGTGGGACTTATGCCGTCAGGCAAGACCAAGGCAATGATGGAGATCCGATCCATGGCTGCAATGCTGCAGAAAGCGAAGGACATGGATGTCAGTGACGAGGTAAGGGATAAGCTGTGGACACTCACGGCTTATTACAATAGTCTGAAAGATCTTGGCAAGGCGGCAACCATGGTGGATGATGATGTCAAGGATTTCATGAAGAGAATGTGTTACCGACTGAAATCAAACGCGGAAGTGAGAAAAATCGGAACCGCGGATGAACTGACCAGTCGTGTTTCCACCACCCAACTTAATCAGACGTTGGATAAATTGGAAAAGAATAAATATTCGACGGAAAACATGAAAAAACATCTGCCACCGTATCCGTGTAATGTTCTGTTGGCAACGAACATGATTTCCGTCGGAATAGACGTGGCGCGGCTGAATGTGATGCTTCTGGTGGGACAGCCGAAACTTACCAGTGAATACATTCAGGCATCAAGCCGTATCGGACGTGAATTCCCGGGCGTGGCGTTTATCATGTATGACGGAGGAAAGAGCCGCGATAGATCCCATTATGAACAGTTCAGACCGTATCACGAATCGTTCTACCGCAACGTCGAACCGACGGGAGCCACCCCGTTTTCGGGACCAGCGAGGAAAAGGGCACTTCACGCGGTTCTGATTGCCTACATAAGACTTTCGGTGGGAGAATTGTCTGGTGAAAACGATGCGATAAAATTCTGCATGGAAAATCAGAAGAAGGTAATTGAGGATATCAGCGGATATATGGTAAACCGCTGCGTTGACGTAAACCATCGCATCAACCCTTACATGGAGGATGATTCCACCGATCTTAAAAGGGAAATAGAGGATATTCTGGAAAAGTGGGATGATCTAGCAAAGGATGCAGAAGAGATTTTCTGCTACGGAAGAAAGTTCATGATGAACAATCCGGATGCTCCGGGGGAACGTTTGATGAAAGCATTCGGAACTTTCCGAAAAGATCCAGCATTTGAGACCATGACATCCATGAGAAATGTTGATGTGATGGTGCCAGGATCCATTATCGAATGGAAGGAGGACGATGAAGATGGCAGATAGAAATATAGAAAAAATTAGGTTGAATGCAACTTCACATTCAGTGCGTGCTGCTCAAGCTGTGTTGCAGTACGGCGTTGGTGCAATGGTTGATTTCCCTTCGCAGACACTTATGACAGCAGCACCAGAATACTGGCAAGATCAGGTTGTGCGGATTCACGATGAACGGTTGGAAAAATCCTTGGGTGTGAGGTATTTTGGAATGCCAGCTGGTGGTAAGAATCGAGATGGCATTGCGTATGCCCGTTTCCCTGAATGGTATTTCTGTCCGAAATGCCGCCGTTTTCAGCCGCTTTCAAAATGGATATCAGAGTTTAATAAAAAAGCAAAGGAACAGGAGCGGGCGAATAATAGAAATATGAGCCGTCGGCTTTACTGTCCGAAAGATCGCATTGAACTTGTGGTGGCGAGAATTGTTACGGTATGCGCCAGGGGACATATTAATGATTTCCCATGGGTAAAATGGACACATGCAAAGAGTTTTGGGGGGCCGAAAAAAATATGCGAAAATCCGAGCCTTACGTTTACGACAAGTCCAGTTGCATCCGAGGGTCTGGAGGGGCTCAGTCTAAAATGCACGACTTGTGGTGCGTCAGCTACGCTGAAAGATGCTTTTAATGAAAGGGAATTTGAACGACTGGATGAGAAAACGGGGAAAAAATATAATTTCGGGTGTGGAGGAGGTCATCCATGGAAAAATCAAAAGGATGACTGTTCATGCTATCCCAAAGTCCTGCAGCGAGGAAGTTCTTCCGTATATTTTCCAGTGACAGCAAGTTCTCTAGTCATTCCACCGTTTTCGGATATCATTAATAACCGTATTGAAGACAGTAGTTTGTATGAGGATTTTAGAAACGAGATCAAGGGACTCATGAAGGTTCGACACAAACTGACGGCAGATGATTTGGAAATGTCCGTGCAGGAAATAATTCAGGAATTTGCAAAAAAAATAGCCAATAACATCGGATGCAAATGTGAACAGGTAAGTGAAATTTTGAGTAGGCGAATGGCTGACGGTGAAGAAATCAATTACGATACTGGAAGTATAGAGTACAGAGCGGCAGAATTTGATGCGCTTTCAGGTCGGGCATCCGTAACTGGCACGGATTACGATGATTTTAAGCGTGTCGGAACCGACATAAAAAAATATGACATTCCGTTTGTAAAGAGTATTTCTCTGATTGAAAAAATCAGGGAGGTGCAGGTGATGCTTGGTTTTTCAAGAATTGCTCCTTTTTCAGCATCAATGATAGCGGATGGAAATTTAAATTCCAATTTTGTCGCTGTTAAAAAAGCAGAAGATGACTGGTATCCAGGCTATAATGTATATGGTGAGGGAATTTTCATTGAGTTTGATGAGGACTCGATTAATGCATGGAGGAACGAAAACGGAATACTTGAAAAACGTGTAAACATACTTCAAGAAAACTATGATAAATCTTTTATCGGCAGACAGCATAAACGGGAGATTTCAGGAAAATTTCTTTTATTGCATACTATTTCACATCTTCTGATAAAACAGCTGAGTTTTGAATGTGGATATAATATTTCCTCGTTGAAGGAGAGAATATACTGTGGAGAAGTCGCTGACGGAAAAGAAATGGCGGGAATTCTTATCTATACGGCAAGTGGAGATTCAGAAGGCACACTTGGAGGTCTTGTCCGTCAAGGCAGATATGATACGTTTCCACGGATATACAGGAAAGCAATTGAAGCGGCCGTCACTTGTTCCAATGATCCGGTTTGTTCACTCAGTAATGGTCAGGGAAGGGATTCTTTAAATCTTGCAGCATGCTATTCATGTTGCCTTCTTCCAGAAACTTGTTGTGAGGAATTTAATGTCTTTTTGGATCGTGGAGTCGTTGTTGGAACGTGTGACAACAAAAAACTAGGATTTTTCCATGAGCAGTTGTATGGAAAAGATGGTTGGAAGAGTAACAAAGATAACCTGAAACATGCGCAGAACAAAAATTAGTCGGTATGTGATTGAAACCGAGAAAACGAATATGGGGAAAATGGAAGATTGTGGTTTCTGATATTATACAGTTTGCGGAAATTAATGGAACTGATAGGAAACAGTTGCTTCGGATCTCTGACAGGAAGAAGCAGATTCCCATAGTAGGTACGATTTCCATTTTTGATGAATAAATAGATTGAAGAAATCATGATGCCGCTGGAGGTTGATAGAGACATTGTGTTTGGCAGAGAAAAATTTTCCAATCTACTACCATACATAAGCATTTGTTTACTACGAATATTTTCGATGGAAATGTTGCCGATATTTCGCATAGCGAATTTGAGCAAGGGATACTATTTCATGCAATGCAGAAAATTTAAGGGACTGGAAGCAATCGTTCTTGTGGAAATTACGGAACAGGTGTTTTTGAATACTTTCCATGCTTTGTTTTATGCTGTGTGTACAAGGCGCGTATGCGATTGAAATATAATGACAAGACTGGATAATGAAACATGCAAAAATCTGATGTGAAAAAAGCGAGGTAGGTTCCAAGTGTAGAATGATGTGGGATATGACTTCCATATTAAAAAGTGCAGTATTCGTATATTGCTGAGGAGAGTGAAGTGTCATGGGGAAAAATGTAAGTAGGCAAAGAAGTGAAAACATGCGTCATATTCATGCAAAGGATACAAAAATTGAACTTGTCCTGCGGAAAGTTCTAAGACAGCATGGATATAGATACAGGAAAAATTGGACGGGACTTCCGGGAAAACCAGATATTGTTTTGACAAAATATAAAATTGCGATTTTCTGTGACAGTGAATTTTTTCATGGAAAAGACTGGGAAGTACTGAAATTGAAATTGGAGCGCGGTAGCAACGGATCGTTTTGGGTAAAAAAGATTGCAAGAAACATGGAACGGGATGGTGAGGTTAATAAGGCATTGCTGTTCCGTGGATGGACGGTCATACGGTTCTGGGGTAAGGATATATTGAAAAAGCCAGATGAATGTCTGAAAGTAATAGAAGAAACGATATTTGATAACATGACATTAGAAAATGCTTCTAACAATGAATCAGAACTGTTTTAAAGAGATGAATTAAGAATGAGATATGAGGAAACGGAGATGAATTGCCATCTCCGCTTTTGTGCAGTTTGCACAAAAAAATCAGAAAAAGATTGCAGAAAAGAAAAGGGCGGTGTTACAATGTGCGCAAAGCATAATTCTACTTCGTATCTATAGAATGTGGACATTCATTAGAATGGGCTCATTCATCTAACATCGAATCTTAATTCAGAAATCTATGCTTGAAACTCAAATAGTAAAAGCAGGAGGACTGGATAAAGATACCGTTAGAAAGGTCGCTCCTGTAACAAAGGAGGACTTATTATGATGGAAACGAAAGTAACAGACAAACAGCTTGTGGCAAACCGCAGATATAAGGACACCGTTTTCCGGATGCTCTTTTCAAAGAAAGAGAATCTGTTGTCTTTATATAATGCCGTGACAGGGCGTGAGTATGAGGATGCAGCAGCGTTACAGATTGTAACCTTAGAAAATGCGATCTATATGGGGATGAAAAATGATCTGGCATTTATTTTGGAGACGAATATTTATCTCTATGAACATCAGTCTACACTGAATCCAAACATTCCATTGCGTGATCTGTTTTACATTTCAATCGAGTATCAGAAATATATCAATAACAGATCGCTGTATTCGACCGTATTGCAGAAGATACCCGCTCCGAAATTTATGGTGTTTTATAATGGCACGGATGAGGTGGAAGACCGGGTCGAGTTACGGCTGTCATCTGCATACGAGCATTTGAGCGGCGAACCGGATCTGGAGTTAAAGGTTTTGATGTTAAATGTCAATGAAGGGCACAATAAAGAACTGATGGAACAATGTCATCTCTTACAGGAATATGCAAGATATGTGGCAAAAGTGCGGGAATATGCCATACAGATGGATCTAAATGATGCAGTAGAATATGCGATCGAAGCATGTATCAAAGAGGGAGTTCTTGTGGACTTTCTTCGGGAAAACAAATCGGAGGTCAAAATGTTAAGTATTTTAGAGTACGATGAAGAGTGGGAGAAGAAGAAACTCCGTCAAACAGAATACGAAGCCGGACTGGAAGCGGGCGTGGAACGTGGCATGGAGCAGGGAGAACAGAAAAAATTAATTGCCCAGGTATGCAGAAAATTACAAAAAGGCTATTCGGTAGAAGCGATTGCAGATATGTTAGAGGAGAAAGAAGATACGATCCGTGGGATCTGCAAAGTGGCAGAGCCGTACACTCCGGACTATGAGATAGAACAGGTCTGGAGTGCATATAGAAATGACAACTCTGAAAAAAATAGCAGCCCTGACGGAAATGCGTAAGGCAATATTACTTCGTAGGGGCATCAAGCCGGATCAGCGTACCTCCGGGAACAGCTACATTGTGGCTGCCATCAATCTGCAGCCAGACGGTCTGTGCCGAAGGATTGTATACGAGACTGTTATCCGCAGAAAAACGTAAGGACTTTGCAGCCTCCATATAATCAATGATCTCGATGTTGGTGGCATACCAGATATCATCACGTCCGCCCATATAGGAGCAGAAATTTTCAATGACATCCCAGTTGTCGTGATTATCAAACTCGTAGCTGTGTCCCCAGACATACATCAGTTTCAGATACTGGCTTTTCTTAAAATCAGCAAAGAAAGCGGCTTTTTCCATCAGATCCGGTGCATCATGGTGACAGGTGGGATGCCATTCCATCGGATCCGTCGGAAGAGCAAAATCAGCAACCGGTTCAACGACTCTTGCATATGCAATGCCGAGCTGGTGGAAAAGCTGCTTGATCTCTTCGTTATAGGAACCGTTTGGATAGGCATGACCTCTTATGATGGTCCCGGTAATCTGTTCAAGACCCGAGCGGTCTTCTAAAATCTCCCGTGCAACTGCAGTCATAGGACAGCGAGCGATCGTCGGATGAGTCATGGTGTGGGTTGCGATCTCATGCCCTTTATAGAGAGAACAGATGCGGTCTTTTGGGATGCGTGGTGGGACGAGCCCCGCCTTATCCATCATGCCGTAATTCAGATTAAAAGTACCGCGGATGCCATATTTATTAAAAATAGAGACAAGCCGTTCATCCTGTAGTTTTCCATCATCATAGCTCATGGTCAGAGCCTTTGCTTTCCCTTCCGGGAAACTGATATAAATTTTCATGTCAACCTCCATATTCACAAATAACGAATAAAAATAATTACGACAAAATTTTAGCGCGTTTGTTTTCGGAATGCAACGGAAAACAATGAGTGACAGCAGGAATACGGTATGATAAGATAAGAGCGGACCGGGATAGATGGGTCCGGAAAAGAGGAAAATGCAATGAGTGAATTAGAAAAGAAATTGAAAGATTTTTTAGAGTTAAAGAAACAATACGATCATGTTACCACATTATTATACTGGGATATGGAGACAGGAACCCCGAAATTAGGACAGCAGGCGCATGTGGATGCACTGACCTATTTTTCTACCAGGAGCTTTGAGATGGGAACCTCCGATGAGTTAGAGCAGATGCTTCAGGCACTTTCCAAGCCGGAGGAGTACGAGGCACTGGATGATACCATGAAATTTATCGTAACCCGGATGAAGCGGGATATGGATAAGGACAAACGGATCCCGAAAGATCTGTTTGAAGCATTTGTGCGCGCACAGGCAGAGGCAGGAAATGCGTGGAGAGATGCCAAGAATGCTTCTGATTTTTCCATGTTTGCTCCACATCTTGAGAAAATGATCGAGATGCGAAAAGAGATCACAGGATATACAGACCCGGGAAAAGAAATCTATGATGCTCTGCTCGATAATTATGAGGAGGGTATGGACACAGAGACCATCGACCATTTATTTGGAGATCTGAAAAAAGAGCTGATCCCACTGGTAAAACAGATCCTTGCAGCAAAACAGCCGGATGACAGTAAATTCAAAGGACATTATGATGTGGATGCACAGAAAAAAGTGCAGAACCTGTTATTAGACTACATCGGATTTTCCAAAGATGCAGGTTCCGTGGGCGAGACCGAGCATCCGTTTACCTTAAACTTCAACTCAAAAGATGTGCGTGTCAGCAACCACTATTACGAAGAAGAACCATTGTTTGCAATGTTTTCTGCCATCCATGAGGGTGGTCATGCCATCTTTGAGCAGAATGTCAATCCGGCATATGATAATACCGTAGCAGGAAGCTGCTGCTATATGGGTGTCCACGAAAGCCAGTCCAGATTTTATGAAAATATCCTGGGACGCAATAAGAACTTCTGGCTTCCAATCTATGATAAGCTGGGCGAACTTCTGCCACAGTTTAAGGAGATCACACTGGATGAGTTTTACCACGAGATCAACCATGTAAGAAACAGCATGATCCGTACCGAGGCAGATGAGGTAACCTACTGCTTCCACATTATTTTGCGTTATGAGATGGAAAAGGCGATCTTCCGCGATCATGTGCCGGTAGCAAAATTACCGGAGCTTTGGAATGAAAAGATGAAAGAGTATCTGGATATCGTTCCGGCAAATGATGCAGAGGGAATCTTACAGGATATGCACTGGTCAGATGCTTCGTTTGGATATTTCCCGAGTTATCTGCTGGGAAGCATTTATGATGGTATGTACTTGGAAGAGCTGGAAAAAGAACTTGGTTCTGTGGATGAGCTGCTTGCAGCAGGCAAAATCGGAGAGATCACAAAATGGCTCAACCAGAAGATCCACTGGTATGGAAGTACAAGAACACCAAAAGAAGTGATCGCAAATGTCTGCGGAAAAGAGGTTTCTGCAGAGCCGTTGATCCGTTATTTCAAAGAAAAATACAGCAAACTTTATGACTTGAATGTCTAAAACAGACAGGAATACTGGCATGGAAAGGGGAAAGAATGAAGCAGGGCATCATTTTTGATATGGATGGAACCTTATGGGATTCCGCAGAAAACGTGGCAAATTCATGGAATGAGGCAATCAGAGCTTATCAAGCCAAGAATGAAATTGTCAGAAAAACATTGACCACACAGGATATCAGCGGTGTGATGGGAAAAACAATGGATGTGATCGCAGATCTTCTTTTCCCAGAATTAGAAAAGACGGAGCGAATGGAACTTCTGGCAAGCTGTTGTGAGGTGGAAAATGAATATTTAAGACAGCATGGTGGGATACTTTATCCGGAATTGGAAGAGACCCTGCAGGCATTGAAGAAAATCTGTCCGCTCTATATTGTCAGCAACTGTCAGAAAGGATATATCGAGGCATTTTTGGACCACTATCAGTTCTGGGAGTATTTTTCCGATATTGAGTGTTATGGGAACAATCTGTTGCAGAAAGGGGAGAACATCCGCCTGCTTGCCACACGCAACGGACTGGATCAGGCACTCTATGTAGGGGACATTCAGGGCGATTACGATGCAAGCAGACAGGCGGGAGTCGGATTTGTTCATGCTGCCTATGGATTTGGCACGATAAAGGAAAACGTACCAGAGATCCACGCATTCAAAGAACTTGCCGAAATACCACTGCATGAGATATTCAGATAGGGCAGAATGATGACAAAATTCGAACAGTTACTAGAAAACATTACAAGAGAGCACGTATATATCCAGACACACAATTTCCCGGATCCGGATGCCATCGCCAGTGCCTATGGACTGCAGCAGCTGCTAAAATACCGGGGGATCCGGGCAGACATCTGTTATAAGGGAAAAATCGACCGGTATAATACAGATAAATTGCGGGAACTGATGGAGATCGAGCTGCTTGACGTGGAAAATCTGGCAGATATCTTACAGGAAGAGGATGAGGTCATTCTTGTGGATGCACAGAAAGGAAATTCAAACATTATCGATATTACCGGGGATGAGGTCATCTGTATCGACCATCATCCGGTCAATGACAGTTTTTCTTACCGGTTTGCGGATGTCCGTCCGGAAATCGGGGCATGTGCTTCCATCATTGCCAGTTATTTCTTTGAAAATGAGATCCCGATGGATACGAAAACAGCAACAACACTGACTTTTGGGATCCGAATGGATACAATGAATTTATCGCGTGGTGTCTCCAAACTGGATGTGGAGATGATATACCGCATGTTTGACCTGTGCGATCAGGAGATCATTCACATGCTGCAGAACAGCAATCTGTATTTTGAGGATCTGATGGCATATTCACAGGCAATATCAAGTATACAGGTGTATGGATATGTCAGCTTTGCGGATGCCGGGAAAAACTGCCCGGGTGCGTTGATCGCGAGCGTATCTGATTTTATGCTGGCACTTGTAACCGTAGCTTTTTCTGTTGTCTATTCCAGAAATGAAGAGGGAATCAAGTTATCGGTCCGCAGTGAGAAAAAAATATACGATGCCGGGAAGATCACAGGCCGCGCCCTGAAAGGTATTGGAAGCGGCGGAGGGCATGCTTCCATGGCGGGGGGATTTGTTCCATTTACCGGAAGTGACAGGGAGGCACAGCTTTTTGTCTCAAAGATCAAAGAACGGTTTATCGCTGAAATCGGAAAGATAGATACAGAAGGAAAGAAATAGCGGGCTGAGAACAAATAATACAAAAGGGAGAAAAGAAAATGTTAAGAAAAAGGCTGGAATTTGGTTTGCTGATGGCAGGTCTGCTGTTTTGTGCAGGAGCAAAACAGACTGCATATGCAGCAGAAATACAGCAGGAGCAGATCGCAGAGATACAGGAGGGTACGGACAGTTACAGTACCGAGGCAAGTGAGGCGGAATTTGAAACGGAAGGAACGTCTGATGCCCTGACGATAAAAAAATACAAGGGAACCAGTCAGGTAGTAGATCTGACGAAACTGTTTTCGGGCAGCCAGGTGGTTGCAATCGGTCAGGATGCCTTTCGAAATAATACTTCTGTCAAAGAGGTGATTTTACCGGATACCGTTACTTCTATTGGAATTTGTGCTTTTCAGGATTGCAAAAACCTCACAACAATAAAAGGAACCGGGAATGTAACACAGATTGGAAATTATGCTTTTATAAGATGTGAACAGCTGGCTTCCTTTGATAGCACAAATGCAACAATGATTGGTCAGGAAGCATTCAGGGAGTGCAAAAGCCTGCAGAAGTTTGTGATCGCAGAAGGTACGACACAGATTGCGGCAGGAGCTTTCTACGCAAGTGGACTGCTTGAAGTTACACTGCCATCGACCTGCAAAGAGATTGGAGTGAATGCCTTTCGTGAAACATTACTGACAGAGATTACAATACCGGATGAATGCCTTACGATAGAAAACGGTGCTTTTATGGATTGTAAATCACTGGTAAGTGTTCTGATCCCGGAACAGTCAAAATTAGAAAGTATTGGCTCAAGTTTCAATAAATGTACATCATTAAAAAGTATTGTGATACCGGAGAGCTGCGAAAATATTGGAGATTCCTGCTTTTCGAATGACGATGGGCTGGAAACGATAGAATTTCGAAATCCGGATACACAGCTGGGAGTGGGCGTGTTTTATGGTCAGGATGATCTGACGGTTTATGCAGAGCCGGGGGCAGTCAGTACATACATGAAGACAAATTTCAGTGACTCAGGCAGATATCGTTATAACCGGTACACCGATACACTGACGATAAAGGCACTGCCAAAGACCGAGTATGATTATGGAGAAAAATTCAGTCTGGATGGATTGGAGATCGAGGCAGATTATACTTCCGATACGGCACCGGCAGTAGAAATGGTTGACCTGTCGGCATGTAAAATAAGCAGCTTTGATGAAAAAAAGCTTGGCAGTCAGATCATTACAGTTGAATACGGCAAGGCAGAGACCAGCTTTGAGGTAAAAGTTCTTTATCAGATTGCTCCAAAAGACATTACTGCTTCAGATATTACCATGGGAGAAATAAAAAACCAGAGTTATACCGGAATTGCAGTGGAACCGGAGGTACTGCTTTATGCAGGAGACCAGAGGTTACAGCTAGGGAAGGATTATACGGTAACGTATGAAAATAATGTCAATATCGGTACTGCATCCGTGACGGTAAGCGGAGTGGGAAATTACACCGGAACCGTAACAGGGCAGTTTCAGATCGAAGCTCCGGTAGGAAAAGTGTTCACGATTGGAAAATACCGTTACAAGATCACTACTGGCAGCACGGCAGAATTTGCCGGATTGGGAAAAACAGGAGAAAAGAAAGTAACGATCCCAAAGAGTATTACGTTAGGAGGCAGCAGCTTCCGTGTGAATTCCATTGCAGCAAAAGCACTTTATAAAAATAAAAAAGTGACAACGGTTGGGATCGGAAACAATGTCAAAACCATTGGAAAGTCTGCGTTTGAAGGCTGTAAACAGTTAAAATCCGTTACCGTGGGAACAGGGGTAACAAAAATAAATGCAAAAGCATTTAAAAACTGCAGTAAGCTGCAGACCGTCACACTTCGCTCAAAACAGATAAAGAGCATGGGAAAAGAAAGCTTCAAAGGCATAAAATCCAATGCAGCCATAAAAGTTCCATCGAAAAAAATAGCATCCTATAAAAAGATGCTGAAAAAGACAGGCTTAAGCAGCAGAGCGAAGATAAAAAAAGCATAAAAGTCGGCTTGACAAGCAAAAGATGCCGATTTATACTATCTTATATATGTGAAAAGGCAATGACGAAGAGAGTAATCCATTGGAGAAAGCCGCAGAGAGCCGGAGTTGGTGGGAACCGGTACGAGTATCTGATGTATGAAGATCACTTCCAAGCCGCAACCTGAAATGTCAGAGAGCAGAGTAGGCGTTGACGTAGTTCCGGCGTTACAGGGAACGTGTATCCGGGTCGCAATGATTCGCGTACATTTGTATATCAGGTGGTAAACGAAGAAATAGAACCCTCGTCCTAGATACGGACGGGGGTTTTTGATTTCAAAAAATGGCAGAAATGGAGAGTAAGATGTATAACAAAGTTGACTCGAATCTAAATTTCGTAGACAGAGAAAAACAGGTAGAGAAATTCTGGAATGACAATGACATTTTCAAAAAGAGTATGGAGCACCGCAAAGAGGGTGAGACCTATACCTTTTATGATGGACCGCCAACCGCAAACGGCAAGCCACATATCGGTCATGTGGAGACACGTACCATTAAAGATATGATCCCGAGATACCAGACTATGAAAGGAAAATTCGTTCCAAGAAAAGCTGGATGGGATACACACGGACTTCCGGTAGAGTTAGAGGTAGAGAAACTCTTGGGTCTGAATGGAAAAGAGCAGATCGAAGAATACGGTATGGAGCCTTTTATTAAAAAATGCAAGGAATCCGTATGGAAATACAAAGGAATGTGGGAAGACTTCTCAAAAACCGTTGGTTTCTGGGCAGATATGGACAACCCATATGTTACCTATGATGACAATTTCATTGAGTCTGAATGGTGGG
>URUD01000038.1 GCA_900550935.1 uncultured Roseburia sp. | reverse complement strand
ATCGTAACACTTTATAATACCAGTTAGGTGTTAAAGAATTGTAGGTATCAAAATTTCCATTGTTGCATTAGGTGCCGGCTATCTGTTTTACGGACGCTGGCTTGCAAAGAAATGGGGAATTGACCCGGAGGCAAAAACACCGGCATATATGCATGAGGATGGAGAGGATTACGTTCCGTCATCCAGGTTTACCGTATTTTCACATCAGTTCTCATCCATCGCAGGAGCAGGTCCTGTAACCGGACCGATCCTGGCATCCGTATTCGGATGGGTACCGGTATTGCTCTGGCTGATCATCGGAGGACTTTTCTTTGGAGCCGTACAGGATTTCGGAGCACTGTATGCCTCAGTAAAGAACGAGGGAAAATCAATGGGAATGATTATTGAGAAGTACATCGGAAGAAGCGGAAGAAAATTATTTATGTTGTTCTGCTGGCTGTTTACTTTACTTGTTATCGCAGCATTTACCGATATGGTTGCAGGTACCTTTGTTGGTGTCGGTGTCGAGGGAATGACAGCAGAGACCAGTTATGCAAATTCAGCAGCGGCTTCTATTTCCATGTTATTTATCGTTGTTGCTATTATTTTTGGTGTGATCCAGAAACATGTTGGCAAAATGAGTGAGATCGTGCGTGCCGTTATCGCCATTGCCCTTCTTGTAGTTATGTTTATTGTAGGAATGAAACTTCCAATTTATGCAAGTAAGACAGCATGGATCTACATCGTTATGGCATACCTGTTTTTTGCATCTGTTATGCCAATGTGGCTTTTGATGCAGCCAAGAGATTACATGACAACCTTTATGTTACTTGGAATGATCATCGGAGCAGTGGTAGGTGTTGTTGTTGCACATCCAACCATGCAGTTGAATGCGTTTAACGGATTTAACGTAGGTGGAAGCTATATGTTCCCAACCCTGTTTGTTACGATTGCCTGTGGTGCGGTATCCGGTTTCCACAGCTTAGTTTCCTCAGGAACTTCCTCAAAGACGATCAGCAATGAAAAAGATATGCCGATGGTTGGTTACGGCGCAATGGTGGTTGAGTCCTTACTTGGTATCATCTCACTTGTTGTAGTAGGTGCAGTAGCCGTAAACGGAACCAAACCGGACGGAACCCCATTTTCCATCTTCTCAAGTGGTGTAGCAGGTTTCTTAGAAAAATTAGGACTTCCGGTACAGGTCGCAACTGTATTTATGACCATGTGTGTATCTGCACTGGCACTTACCTCACTGGACTCAGTTGCACGAATCGGACGTATGTCTTTCCAGGAATTATTCTATGGAGATACCACAGATCCGGGCAAGATGCCTGGATGGCAGAGAGTGCTTACAAATAAATATTTTGCAACAGTAATTACCTTATTCTTTGGATATCTGCTGACCTTAGGTGGATATAACAATGTATGGCCGCTCTTTGGTTCTGCAAACCAGTTACTGGCAGCACTGGTACTGATCGCACTGGCAGTATTTTTAAAGACGACAGGAAGAACCGGATGGACTCTTTACATCCCAATGTTTGTCATGCTGGCAGTTACCTTTACTGCACTGATCCAGAAGACAATTGCACTGGTCGCAAATATGGTAAGTGGTCAGGCAACCTTACTGGTAGACGGATTGCAGTTTGTCGTAGCAGTCCTCTTAATGGTACTGGGGGTTATGGTAGCATTTAGCTGTTTAAAGAAACTGTTTGGAACAAAAGCGTAAGCAGAAGCAGCCGGCAACATTGTTTTGCTTGCGTTAAGCAAAAAAGTGTGCTAAGGTAGTACGCAGTTGAATATGGAAACAGAAGGTGTCAGATAAACGGAGCAGTCCGTTTGATCTGGTGAAAAGGGAAACAGGTGTGAATCCTGTACGAACTCGTCACTGTATTTAGGGAGCAAAGCCAATGACTCACTGGGCAACCGGGAAGGGGGCAGAAGCGATGATCTATAAGCCAGGAGACCTGCCTTGCTGTTGTACGGGAACATAGTTCTAAGCCACGAGTAATTGGTTGTACGATTAAAATGTCTGCATTTTAAGAATCGGAACCTTTGCCTGTCACTGGTAAAGGTTTTTCTTTTGTATACTTTTTCGGGCTGGAAATGGGTTTTCCTATATTCTTCTAAGAAACAAACAGCTTTGATGGAGGTAGAAAGAAAATGAAAAAGAGATTCAGTGTGTGGATGATGAGTGCACTTGTAGCAGGTGCCTGTCTGTTAGCAGGATGCGGAAGCAACAAGACGGCTGCAACAGAGGATGCAAAACAGGAAGTACAGACAGTAGAGCAGGAAAAAGCCACGGAGAGCAGTACTGCACCGGCAGAGAGTGTAGAGGAGACAGAGAAAGTGGAGCAGAACGCAGCAGGAGATCAGGCAATTTTAGTTGTCAGCTTTGGAACCAGCTACAATGACAGCAGAGATGTTACGATCGGAGCAATCGAGAATGCAATTGCAGAGGCATTTCCGGAGTATGAAGTGCGCAGAGCATTTACCAGCCAGATCATCATTGATAAATTAAAAGAGCGCGACGGACTTGAGATCGATAACGTAGAGGAAGCATTAGACCGCGCCGTAGCAGATGGCATTAAGACACTGGTTGTGCAGCCGACACATCTGATGAATGGTTATGAGTACACAGATCTTGCGGATGCACTGAAAGATTATGAGGATAAGTTTGATCAGGTTGTAATGGGAGCACCGTTATTGACAAGTGATGCAGATTATGATGCCGTTGTTGCAGCAATTACAGATCATACCGCATCTTATGATGATGGCGAGACCGCGATCTGCTTCATGGGACATGGTACTGAGGCAGATTCCAACACCGTTTACGCAACCATGCAGGAAAAATTAACTGCAGCAGGATTTGAAAATTATTATGTGGGAACCGTAGAGGCAACGCCTTCTTTAGATGATGTTATTGCAGCAGTGAAAGAAAAAGGTACATACAAAAAAGTTGTATTAGAGCCTCTGATGGTAGTAGCAGGAGATCATGCAAACAACGACATGGCAGGCGATGAGGATGACTCATGGAAGAGCACCTTCGAAAAGGAAGGCTTCGAAGTAGAGTGCATCTTAGAGGGACTTGGACAGAACGAAGCAATCCAGCAGGTTTATGTACAGCATACACAGGATGCGATCGATCAGCTTGCAAAATAACAACGAACAAAAAGGAGTATTATGGTAAGAAAGAAATTAACAGGATACCTGATGCTTCTGACCCTGTTTACCGGTGTGATCTTTACACCGGTAAATTCATATGGGCAGGAAGCAACCCAGAGTGTAGAAGATATTGTATTGATTTCAGATACGGAAGAGAACCGTCCGGTTTCTGATATGGTGGCAGGGGATGATGAAAAAGCACCTGCGAAGGAAGTCGGAAGTGCAGATATGATGCCGGTTTATGGCACGGATGTGGCAGATGGAACCTATGAGATCGAAGTGGAATCCAGTTCGTCCATGTTCCGGATCGTCAAAGCAGAGCTGACCGTAAAGGATGGCGAGATGACGGCAGTCCTCACACTGGGAGGCAAAGGCTATTTAAGACTTTACATGGGAACCGGCGAGCAGGCACTTGCAGCGGATGCCGATGCGTACGCAGAGTATCAGGAAGATGCAGACGGAGCCTATACTTATGAGGTGCCGGTGGAGGCGTTAAATAAGGAACTTGAGTGCACCGGATTCAGCAAGCGGAAAGAGAAATGGTACGATCATCAGATCTGCTTTGATGCGGCAACTTTGCCGGAGGGATCTGTTTTGATCCCATTGGAGGCAGAGACACAGGCTACAGAAGAAACCCTGCCAGAAGAGGAAACTGAGCCGACAGAGACTACAGTGCTCTTAGAGCAGGAAGAGATTGACCAGCCGGATGGAACCTATCAGGTAACTGTAGATCTGGCAGGTGGAAGCGGAAGAGCTACAATAGAGTCTCCTGCAGTTCTTACCATAGAAGGGAAAAAAGCAATTGCAACGATCGTGTGGAGCAGTCCGAATTATGATTATATGCTGGTAAATGGCGAAAAATATCTGCCGGTCAATACAGAGGGAAATTCCACGTTTGAGATTCCGGTTCTTTGCTTTGATAAGGAGATGCCGGTAGTTGCAGATACCGTGGCAATGAGTACACCGCATGAGATCGAGTACACACTTACGTTCCATACGGATAGTATCAAAGGGGAAGCGAAATCTGGTGCAGTGCCGGTTATCGTTGTTGTCGTTGCTGCAGTCTGTGTGGCAGCAGGAACTGTGTTAATTTGTGTAAAAAAAAGGAAAAATAATGCGAAGTAAATTAAAAACAGATTATTTTTTCAGGTCAGTGAGATCTGGGCTGATGATGGCAGCAGTTTTTCTGCTGGTATCATCAGTCGGTGCCTGTGCCGGAAAGGGGAGCACAGAGCAGCAGAGCGGGATCCCGGTGCAGCAGGAGATCAGTTCCATGCTGGAATATGAAGATCGGATGGAACTGGACTATGCAAAAGAATTTGCGATCGATGAATATAAGGACGGCTACCGACTGATTTCCATTTCAGACGGAAGTCGTTTTTTAGTGGTACCAGAGGGAAAAGAAGCACCGGATGACCTGGAAGCGGATATTATGGTATTAAACCAGCCGGTAGATCATATCTATCTTGCCGCAACGGCGGTCATGGATATGATTACCTCGATCGATGCGTTAGATGCCATCCGCCTGTCTGGAACGAAAAGCAGTGGATGGTATATTGAAGAAGCAAAAGAGGCAATGGAAGAGGGGAGCATTTTATATGCAGGCAAGTACAGTGCGCCGGATTATGAGCGGATCGTCTCGGAGGGCTGCCGTCTTGCGATAGAGAATACGATGATAAACCATGCCCCTGAAGTAAGGGAAAAACTGGAAAAATTCGGGATCCCGGTCTTTTTGGATTATTCCAGCTATGAAACGCATCCGCTTGGAAGGGTTGAATGGGTAAAGCTTTATGGTGTATTATTAGGAAAAGAGGAACAGGCAGAGCGGGCATTTGACGGAGAGGAAACGGCATTTGAGGATGCTATCTGTGGTGAGCCGACCGGAAAGACGGTTGCCTTTTTCTTTATCACCACAAATGGTGCGGTAAATGTAAGAAAATCTTCGGATTATATTCCGAAAATGATCGAGCTGGCAGGCGGCACCTATGTGTTTGATTCCCTTGGCGATGCACAGAGCAGATCCTCATCCGTAACGATGCAGATGGAAGAATTTTATGCGGCGGCGCAGGATGCGGACTATCTGATCTATAACAGCAGTATCGACGGAGAAGTAGGCAGTATTGATGAACTGTTAGGAAAGAGCAGCCTGCTCGGGGATTTTAAGGCAGTACAGGAGGGAAATGTCTTTTGCACAACAAAAAATTTATATCAGGAATCGATGTCCATCGGAACGTTGACAAAGGACATTCACTCGATGCTCACAGGGGAAACGGAGATGACATATCTGTACCGGCTGCCCTGATAAAACAGAAAAAGAAACGATATGGTGTGGCATATGGGAGCCTGCTTTTGCTATTAGGTGGCCTGCTTCTGGCAAATATCTGCATGGGCAGTGTAATCATTCCGCTGGAAGGGATATTTCGTTTTATAAAAGGGGAGGCACTCTCTCAGGTTGAAGCAAATATCCTGTTTCAGATCAGACTTCCGAGAGCACTCTCAGCCGCGATCTTAGGTGGTGCGCTGGGACTTTCCGGTTATCTGTTACAGACATTTTTTCACAATCCGATCGCGGGACCGTTTGTCCTTGGAATTTCATCCGGAGCGAAACTGACAGTTGCGCTTGTTATGGTATTTTTGCTTGGACAGGCGGTAAAAGTCAGCTCGGCGGCACTTATTTTATCCGCGTTTTTCGGGGCATTTTTCTCGATGGGATTTGTGCTTTTAATGGCAAAAGCGGTGGATAAGATGTCCATGCTGATCGTCAGTGGTGTCATGATCGGGTATATCTGTTCAGCGATCACAGATTTTGTCGTGACATTTGCAGACGATGCGGATATCGTAAATCTTCACAACTGGTCAAAGGGCAGTTTCTCTGGAATGTCGTGGGAAAATGTGTCGGTCATGGCGGTCGTTGTGTTTGTGAGTACCGTGTGTGTCCTTTTTCTGGCAAAACCCATCGGAGCATTTGGTCTGGGTGAGGGATATGCCAGGGCAATGGGCGTGGATGTGGGCAGGTTAAAGGTGGCACTCGTACTGCTTTCCAGTATTCTGGCAGCCTGTATCACGGCATTTGCAGGACCGGTGTCCTTTGTCGGGATCGCAGTTCCGCATCTGGTAAAACAGCTCTTTGGCACGACAAAGCCGCTTATCATGATCCCGGCAACCTTTTTGGGAGGCAGTGTGTTCTGTCTGTTCTGTGACCTTTTGGCGAGAACGATATTTGCTCCCACAGAATTGTCCATCAGTACGGTAACGGCAGTGTTTGGAGCTCCGGTTGTGATCGTTGTTTTATTGCGGAAAAAGGAAAGATAAGCATGGCAGATTATTATTTGAAAGCAGAAAATTATTCTGTTGGATATGAGGGAAAACCAATTGTAGAAGAGATATCATTTGGCTTAAACAAAGGAGAGATCCTAACGCTTATCGGGCCAAATGGCGCGGGGAAATCGACTATTTTAAAAAGTATCGCATCACAGCTTGCCCCGGTAACGGGCATGGTTTATCTGGATGGGGCGCATCTTGCCCGGATGAGCCGGGAGGAGAGGGCAAAAAAGATGGCGGTCGTATTTACCGAGCGGCTTCATGCGGAACTGATGACCTGCCGGGATATGGTGGAGATGGGGCGTTATCCGTATACTGGCAGGTTTGGTGTGCTGTCTTCTGCAGACGAACAGGCGGTAGAGGAAGCAATGGAACTGGTCGGGGTCACGTCATTGGGGCAGCAGGATTATACGAAGATCAGTGATGGACAGAGACAGCGCGTCCTGCTCGCCCGGGCGATCGCACAGGAACCGGAACTGATCCTGCTTGATGAGCCGACTTCGTATCTGGATATCCGTTATAAACTGGAATTTTTGTCTGCCCTGCAGCGGCTGACCAAACGGAAGAATCTTACGGTAGTTATATCGCTGCATGAGCTGGATCTGGCAGAACGCATTTCGGATTTGATCCTGTGTGTTGGAGAAGATAGGATGTGGCGCATTGGAACGCCGGATGAGATCTTTCAGGGAGATTACATTCGCAGACTGTTTCATTTAACGAGCGGATCTTATGATGACAGGAGTGGGATGGTTGAATTGGAAGCACCGAAAGGAGAGCCGGAAGTTTTTGTCATTGCCGGAGGCGGCAGTGGCAAGGCAGCGTATCACAGGTTACAGCGGCAGGGGATTCCGTTTGTGACCGGCATCCTGTTTCAAAATGACATCGATTATCCGGTGGCAGAGGCACTGGCGTCAGAGGTGATCGAGGCGGAGGCATTTTCAAAGATCACGTCTGTGCAGTGTGAACGGGCAAGAGAATGGATCCGTCAGGTGGATCATGTTATTTGCTGCAGGAGTGAGTTTGGGGCGTGGGATATGGAAAATGAGACACTGCTTGCCTACGCAAAAAAACTTGGAAAGAAGATTGAGATACAGGAGCCGATGCCATGATGAAGATCTATACGATGACACACAAACCATTTACACCGCCGCAGGATACGTTGTATGTGCCCCTGCAGGTTGGTGCCGCATTGCACGATAAGTTAGGATACCTTACAGATGATACCGGGGATCAGATCTCGGAGCAAAATCCGTATTACAGCGAGCTGACCGGACATTACTGGGTCTGGAAAAATGACCGGACTTCAGACTATGTCGGCTGCGCGCATTACAGACGATATCTGATCAACGAAGAGGGAGAACTGTATACAGAAAAAGAACTGCGGGAACTGCTGGCAGAATATGATGTCGTGACGACAAAACTTCTGACACTGGAGTATTCCTATTATGATGCGTTCGATGACAGGCACAACTCTGCGGATCTGGATGTGTTAGGCGAGGTTATAAAGGAGCTTGCACCGAAGTATTATGAAAATTATGAGCGGCTTGTGCACGAGAAGCGGACCTATTTTGGTAATATGTTTGTCATGGCAAAGCCACTGTATGACCGGTATATGGAATTTTTGTTTCCATTGCTGTTTGAGGCGCAGAAACGGATCGATATGACAGGATATGACGGATATCAGAAACGGCTGTTTGGATTCTTTTCGGAATTCCTTTTTTATATCTTTGTGGTCACAGAGCATCTTAAGGTAAAGGAGACCATGGTCGGGCTGGTCGGCGAAAAGGCAGAGACTGGGGAATTAAAGCGGCAGATTGCCGGATTTTTCCGGGAGAAAGATATTGAGGGAGCAAAGAGATGTTTTCTTTCCTATTATGAGAAACGACCGGACATTCTGATGGAAGTGTCAGATTTAAACCATGAATGCCGCCTTGCCATGCAGGCGATCAGCAGTCTGGAATGGGAGCAGAAGCGTACCGGAACGTGCAGACTGGAAAAAACCACAGATTTTATGACCTTGATCGCATTTTACCGGAAATTAAATGAGATTATAACGCATTATAAAGCGAATACGGTGTGCGGTTTAAAAAGAATGAAATTATCGGAAGTGGATAGGGAATTTGTGGAAAACGAAGAAATTTCGGAAGTGGAATATGAAATAGCAAAACGGATTCAAAAAGGAAACGTCACTTAGAACATGACGTTTCCTTTATTTTTGAGAAGCCTTCCACCATTTACAATCAGAAGAATGCCAGATACGATGCCACCGACCAGAACACAGATACCAACGGCGAGTGTTGCTGCTCCGGTAGAACCCATTACTTTGTAAATTTTTTCCTGCATGTGATGTAACCTCCCTGTTTTTAAATCATATCGTTTATGAATGGTATTTTAACATTATTTCAAAGATTATACAAGCGGTTCCCAGTCCCCGAGAACGAGTTCTTTTGCATAATGTGCCGCCTGCGCATCGGTTAAGGTGTGGCAGAAGGAAGCACGGTCAGGAAAAGCTGCATCAGGCGTTCCACTGGACGGATCATCTGACAGGGGAGTGTTTTGATATTCTGCATAAAACATGGTTGCATGAGCAGCCGGTTTGTTCCAGTCATGGAAACCGGCTGGATGGATATGTGCACCAAGGGAGCAGTTTAACAGGACAGTCTTGGCATAGTCACGCCAGGGGCGGCCAAGATAGACGGAATGAGCCGGACACTGTGCAGAGGTAAATGCGCAGTGGGAGAAGACATAGCCATATTCCTGTCCCTCCGGGGTAGAAGCAGCCGTGGTATAGCCCTGGATCTGACCCTCTCCATCCAGTGGGCGATACAGGGATTCGATCGTGCAGTGTTCAAAATATGCGGTCGCACTTCCAAAAATAAAGTCAATATCGCCGCAGATATAGCAATCCTTGTAGTAATGTCTGCCATTGATGCGTGGTGCAAACTGTTTGGGACCGGCAAAACCGCCCGGTTTGATCTCCTTTGGAGGAAGTGGACCGGTAAAAAGTGTGTCCTGATGGCCGAGCAGCCGGCAATGGTCTAAAAGCATCCGGTCTCCATCGGCATAAAGGGCGATCGCCTGTCCATGCGTTTTGGAATCACCGGAGGCATTTTCAATCGTTAAGTTGCGCAAGGTAATATCATGTGTATCAATAAGAACACTGTAAGAGCGGAACGTGCCGCGCTTTTCTCCGTTCGAAAGTGTGTCATTGGCATAATCATCGTAGGTCAGTATGGTATCACTGTTTTGCGCGCCGCTGCCAAGCAGGGTAAGATAAGGTTTATCGATCGTCAGTTTTTCGCGGTAAGTACCTGGGGCAATCTCAATGGTGATCGGTGTCGTATTGTCGGATGGAATACTTTGCAGTGCCTCGTGGATGCTGTGAAAAGCATTGTGGTCGTTCTGATCGGTATTCACATGGATGATCTGTGACATAGTGTACTCCTTTATGGTTAAAAAATTCAAGTTGGCTGCTTTTATCATAGCATTTTCCGGGTAAAATACAAGTATGAGAAGTTCAACTCTTTTCTCAAGGTTCATGATAATAGAAAGTATTATTGAAATTCACAGTTTCCGGTCGTATAATGAGAAAAAAGTCTGTGATGGATTAGCGTTTGCGCAGAAACGAGGATAAGTATGTTAAGTTACATGGAAGTAAGGGAACAGATCTGTGATGTCTGCTATCGTATGTGGCAGTTGGGATGGGTGGCATCCAATGATGGCAATGTATCGGTCAGACTGGAGGATGGCACATTTCTTGCCACACCGACCGGTGTATCCAAAAGTATGGTAAAACCGGAGATGTTGGTGCGGATCAATGAAAAAGGTACAATCCTGGAGGCGGAGGGGAATTACCGTCCTTCTTCGGAAATGAAAATGCACTTCCGCTGCTACGAGGTGCGGGATGATGTGCGCGCTGTATTGCATGCACACCCACCGGTTGCAACCGGTTTTGCAGTGGCAAACCGTCCGCTAGACGAGTATTCGATGATCGAGACCGTACTTGCACTCGGTTCTGTGCCAATCGCGCCTTATGCGACACCATCAACACCGGAAGTGCCGGATGCCATTACCCCGTATCTGCCGGAACATGATGCGATCCTGTTAAAAAATCATGGCGCAGTGACGGTAGGCGCAGATGTATATACCGCATATTACCGGATGGAAACGTTAGAGCAGTTTGCCAGGATCACATTGACAGCCCATCTGCTTGGCGGTGCAGAGGAGATCGACCGGGAAAATGTTGACAGACTTGTGGATTTACGGAAGAATTATTATAAAATGAGTGGAAAACATCCGGGCTATCGGAAGTATGGCAAACAGGAGGACAAAGAACAATGAATTTTTTATCCCAGAGGGCAGAAACACATTCACAGGGACTTCAGCCTATGGATGAAATTGCCGGATTTCAGGTAAGACCGGGGTTTTATAACCGGGATGGCGCAACAGTAACGACAAGGGGCGTCAGCTTTACCATTCATTCGTTTGGTGCCACAGGCTGTAGTCTGCTGTTGTTTCATCCGCAGGAAAAGGAACCGTTTGCGGTGCTTGAGTATCCGGAAGCGTATCATGTTGGTAACACGTATTCGATGCTTGTATTTGGCTTGAATATAGAAGAGTTTGAATATGCTTTTCAACTGGATGGACCTTATCAGCCGGAGAAGGGCCTTTTATTTGACCGGAAAAATGTCCTGCTCGACCCTTATGCCAGAGCAGTAACAGGACAGCGAAACTGGGGCGAGCGTCCGGAAGGCGGAGCGGATTTTGTTTACCATGCCAGAGTTGTGGAGAATACATTTGACTGGGGTGTGGTCAAGCAGTTGGAGCATGATCCGGAAGATCTCATCATCTATGAGATGCATGTTCGTGGGTTTACAAAACATGGCTCTTCTAAGGTGTTACCGGGAACGGAAGGCACTTATGAGGGATTGCGGCAGAAAATTCCATATTTAAAAGATCTTGGAGTCAATGCGGTAGAACTGATGCCGATCTTTGAATTTGATGAGATGGAAAGCTATCGTATCGTGGATGGCGAGCAGCTCTATAATTACTGGGGCTATAACACGGTCTGTTTCTTTGCACCAAACACCAGTTATACCTCTGTGGTAGAGCATAACCATGAGGGGGAGGAACTGAAACGTCTGATCTACGAATTAAAAGAAAACGGAATCGAAGTGATCCTCGATGTTGTGTTCAACCACACAGCAGAGGGGAATGAAAATGGTCCGTGCTTTTCCTTTAAAGGAATCGACAATAATATTTACTATATTTTAACACCGGATGGCTATTATTATAATTTCAGCGGCTGCGGAAATGTAATGAACTGCAATCAACCGGCAGTCCGCAGGTTTATCATTGACTGCCTTCGCTATTGGGTAACGGAATACCGGGTAGATGGTTTCCGTTTTGATCTTGCATCTATTCTGACCAGGGATGAGAAAGGCGCGCCGCTTGCGGACCCGCCATTGCTGCAGGCGATCGCCTGTGATGCCATCCTTGGAAAAGTAAAGCTGATCGCAGAGGCGTGGGATGCAGGTGGACTGTATCAGGTAGGAAGTTTCCCATCATTTAGCCGCTGGGCAGAGTGGAATGGCAGATACCGGGATGATATGCGCCGTTTCTTAAAGGGCGACGAGGGTATGGCAGGTGCTGCGATCACCCGTATTACCGGTTCGACCGATCTGTATGATCCGACTTATCGTGGAAAGGGAGCATCTGTGAACTTTATTACCTGCCACGATGGATTTACTTTGTATGATCTGTATTCCTACAATACCAAGCACAATGAGAAGAACGGCTGGAACAATACCGATGGGGATAACAATGGAAACAGCTGGAACTGTGGCGTAGAAGGCGAAACCGACGATGCACAGGTCGAGGGACTGCGCAGACGTATGGTAAAAAATGCGTTTGCAACGCTGATGTGCAGCCGTGGAACCCCGATGTTTTACGCAGGAGATGAGTTCTGCAATACCCAGTTTGGAAACAATAACGCCTATTGTCAGGATAACCTGATCTCATGGCTGGACTGGGGACGTCTGGATCAGTACCAGGAAATCCACGATTTCTTCCGCTATATGATCGCTTTTCGGAAAAAATATGCAATCTTAAGGAAAAACACCAAGATCGCAACTTCCAACCTGCCGGAGATCAGTATCCACAATGGTGCACCGTGGAAAAATGGAACAGATTATACGACCCGTCTGATCGGTGTCATGTATGCCGGACGGGATGAAAAAGATACGAGAGACGAATATGTTTTCTATACCATGAATGCGTACTGGGAACCGCTTAAAATACAGCTTCCGGATCTGCCGGACGGCTACGAATGGCATATCTGCATCAATACGGCAGTCGAATATAAGGATGGAACAGATATGGAGACGTATACGGAATTTATTGGAAAAAAGCTGTTGACGATACCACCACGTACGGTCATTGTACTGGATGCACAGAAAAAAGAAATAATGTGATAAAAAAATCCGCTTGTACCGGAAGGTGCAGGCGGATTTTTGTTTCCTGTTATAAAGAGGAAACAAGCTCTAAGATAAACTGTTTTCTGTCGGGATCCATACGACGGTAGCGTACCAATATCTTGCGTTCTTCTGCAGTAAGATGGGTCAGGTACGGGCTGGTACAGGCGGACAGACCAAGCAGATAATCTGAACTGGTGTCCAGATGGGATGCGATCGAGACAATGGTGGAGCAGTCAGGGGAACGATAGTTCCTGATGTAGCCGTTGACTGTATTGGGCGCCAGATGCAGCAACTGTGCTAATTCGCGTTGTGTCATATTTTTTTCGTCTAACAGGCATTGGATGCGTTCTCCCAAATTCATAGATTCACCTCGTATCATTTGTAATATACTAACATTGTACTGCCTCATAGGTAAAAATATGGAAAAATACGCGAAATGCGAATACATTTCTTGCATAATAAGAAAAATGCGGATGGCTTAGAGCCATCCGCCGTCTAATGTGATGATCTGACCTGTCAGATATTGATTTTCGGTTGCAAGCTGTAAGGCAAGGGAAGCGACCTCCTCTGGTCTTCCAAAGCGCCCGGCAGGGATTTCTTCTGCCAGGACCATTCGTTCTTCCTCGGAAAAGCAGGCATTCATGGAAGTATCGATCACACCACAGGCAATAGCATTTACCTGGATGTTGCTCGGAGCCAGCTCCTTGGCAAGTGCCTTCGTAAAGGCATTGATGCCACCTTTGCAGGCAGAATATGCGACCTCGCAGGAGGCACCTGCAATGCCCCAGACAGATGAAATGTTAATGATCTTCCCCTGTTTGCAGTGTACCATATGCGGAATGGCAAGACGGCAGGTGGAAAAAACGGAAGTCAGATTCGTTTCAACGATGTGGTTCCAATCCTCAATGCTCATATCGGTGAGAAGTCCAATATAAGAAATCCCTGCATTATTAACGAGGACGTCAATGCCGCCGAAACGTGCAGCAACCTCGGAAAAAAGCTGTTCAATATAGGAATAAGAAGACACGTCCCCGACACTGGTGAGGATCTGGGTGTGATATTCGCGTTCTAAAAAATCTTTCAGATCCAGAAGCGCTGCTTCGGATTTGGAGCAGGTGATCACAAGCTGGTAGCCTGCTTTTGCAAATTCGATTGCGATCGCACGTCCGATGCCGCGGGAAGCACCGGTGATCAAAGCTGTTTTTGGCATAAAAAAGACCGTCCTTTTTCAAATTATCATTTTATAGAGTAAAGTATAACATAAAAAGGGCGGATATCCAAATGATGCGAAATGGGAAAATAATACGGAAAAATCAACGAGCGGATAATAAAAGTTTGTGGTATCTATATAAAATAGGTTGTATTTATCCTATAATTTACATATAATATAAGCGAAAGAGAGGTGTAAATTATGACAGTTGATACAAATACAATGATTTCTATTACAGAGGCCAATCAGAATTTTTCGAAGGTTGCCAGAGTGGTTGATGAACATGGCACGGCAGTTATCCTTAAAAACAATGTGCCGCGATACCTAGTGATTGATTTTAGTAAGGCAGAGCAGGAGAAAATTGCATCCACAGAGGATGTATTTGCAATTTCTGAGCGTCTTATTAAACAGAATATGGAGGCTTATGATGTGCTTGCTAAATGATAAGATTGAGCAAAGAGCAGGTTATTTCACTTCATGAAAGGTTGATAAAAGTTACTCGTGGCTGTGATGGCGTTCGTGCTGAAGGAATGCTTGATTCGGCACTACCTAACCCTTTTCAATCTTTTGCAGGTGAGGAATTATATCCAAGTGTACAGGCAAAAGCAGCACAGCTTTGCTTTGGAATTATAAAGAATCATAAACAATAAATTAAAAAAAATCTGGACAAAGCATGAGAGATGTGCTATTATAATTAGGCACGATTTAAGATAATCAATTAACGATGCGTGGCTCAGCTTGGTAGAGCGCTGCGTTCGGGACGCAGAGGTCGCAGGTTCGAATCCTGTCGCATCGACTAGAAGACGAGTACAGTAGGTACTCGTTTTTTTGTGCGAAACAGTAATGTAAGAATTAAGAGAGGGCAGAGCCGATAGTTCGGTTTCTGCCCTCTTTTGCGTTCGGACGTAGAGAGATTATCTTGTCAGAGAAATTTATAAGAAAAATCGGCAGTGACAAATACTGTCATTGTGCTTTGCTATTCTTGTTTTATGCAAGAGGGAGAAAAAACATCCAATTATTGTGTAACACTTGTCAGGGTAATTTCATTATGGGAGGGTGCGGACATTTTCTTGGACTATCTAAGTGACCAATCCAAGTCTATGTCTGTACTCTATAGGACTCAAATATCCTAATGATTTTTTTATTATACCAATGAAGATAATCATTTAAAATACCAATAAATTCTGAGATGTAATAATCAGGTATCCTGAAATCAGGAGAGTCTCAATCAGGATGCCATCATTATTTTATATGCCAATCTTGGTATCAGAATTAGTCTCCGTCTCCATCATCCTTGTCCCTTTCTCGGTCTCATCCGTCTGAGGCTCTGTCTCGGTCGCCCCAGTTTCATCCTCGGTCTCATCCGTCTGAGTTTCTGTCTCAGTCGCCTCTGTTTCTGTCTCTGCAGTCTCCGGCTGATCTTCCGTTCCTTCCGTCTCTGTTTCCGCAGTTTCCGACGAACTTGTCTCCGTCTGATTTTCTGTTCCTTCCGTTTCGGTTGCAGCAGTCTCCGTTTCAGTTTCAGTAGCTCCCGTCTCTGTTTCCGCAGTTTCTGACGTATCTTCCGTTCCTTCTGTTTCCGTCTCTTCGATCATCACAGCTTCGGTGCTCTCTGTCGCTTCCTGCGTTGATCCAGTGTCTTCGACAACCAGTTCCTCATCGATCAGCAGATCTGCAACATTAGAATAAGCACTTCTCTTATCATCAGGCAGCATGGCTCTGACTTTAAAGTGATAGGTTTCACCCATAGCAAAATAGCAGGTCTCGCCGGAGATCTTGTAGCTGCCGGTTGTATAGGTGGTGTCGGTGCCGTTTCCGGTCGTTTTGATCTTCACAAAAGATTCGTCCGAATCAGAAGAACAGTAAATCTGATATTTCAGGGCATTTGGAAAAGCACTCCAGGAAAGGGTCAGCTTTCCGTCCACGATCTTGGCAGCAAGCTGGATGTTTGCCTGCATATCTAAAACGTCTGAATAATCGCCGTAGTATTTGGTATCATTTTTCTTTACATAGGCGCGTACCCGGTAAAAATAGGTCATACCGGAAACCGTGTTTTTATCTGTATAGGATGTCTTGGTCGTATCGGCAATAACGGAATAAGAGCCGTTTTCAGAATCTGAGCGTTCGATTTCATAGCCGGCAACGGATTTCTGGGAGATCCAGCCAAGCGCGATGTTCTTGCCATTTACCTTGCATTTATCCGCATTCCAGGCAGCTTTTCCGGTCGAAACGGTAATGGACTGCGTATTGGAATAGGAACTGAAAAGAGCACCTTTCTGGTTGGCATCTTTGGTTCCCGGGATAAATTTAAAGGAACGGATCTTATAAGTGCAGGTTTCGCCGCTTGGAACATTTTTGTCAATATAGCCGGTCACAGTTGGATCCATGATCGTATCAATCTTCTGGTCATTGCGGTAGATTTCGTAACCGTCGACATAATGTACGCGATTCCAGAAAAGGATAACGGTGTTGGTGTCTTCCATTTTAACATTGCCAAGTGTAGGCTTCCGGTTGAGCGTTTCCATCTTGGTAAATTTAGACTTTTTAAAGCCTTTGATCTTGCTCCAGGAGGACAGGTTCGTGTATTTTACAAGCTGATTTGTAAATTTAAACGAAGAGGAACTGTCGATATTCTGGAAAACGTGCCAGATCATGCGCTTATTATGTGACTGGTCACAGAGTCCCCAGTAGCAGCCCTGCGCCATCTCGATCGGATTGTCAAAATGTCGGCTGTATATGAAGGACTCGATCATACTGTTGCACTCGGAAAGGTAATAGGCATATGCGTAAGCAGCAGCCTGCACGGCTTCCCCTTTGGTGGAATTAAAGGACTGCTCGGAGAGCATGATTGTATATTTTTTTCCGAAATTCTTTTTCACATAGTTGGTCAGGATATTTAAGTTCCGGAATGTGATAAAAGTGCTGGCCGTGGAATTGGTCGCAAGGGAGTCATCCCAGAATACCGGATCAATAAGACCCTGCGGGTAAGCATGGTAGGCAATGTGGAAAGGAACTTTTCCGCGGAGATTGACCTGACGGTAAAATTCATCCAGTGTTGCCTTGGTTGTAAAATATCGTTTGCCCGAATTGTCCGGGTCGCAGTTCCAGTTATAATCCAGACTGATATAAACATTGGATTTTTTGCTGACGCTTCGGACTGCGTTATAGCAGATATGGAATGCACGCGAGTACTGTTCCATGTAGGAAGTCAGGCTCTTGTTGCCGCCATAATTCCATTCATAAGGGTTGTTGACCTCATTTCCTAAGATCCACCCCGCAACATAATTTTCCTTTGTACCATAACGTTTTGCCAGATAACTCATAAGTGCTTCAAAGGTGCGGCAGCCTTTTTTGGAAGAGATGTTAAAAGAGCTGTATTTGGCATAGGAGGAACCTTTGTAACGCATGGCGTCGGTCTCGGAGTTGCTGCTGTTTGGAAGCAGGAGGATAATGCTGACTCTGGTTCCTGCTTTGTTGTATGCTTTGACCTGCGCATCGTTGTAATCTAACATATCCGCATTAAAATAGTAGGTTTTGCCCCGGTACTGATAAGGAACCGTATTGGTACAGTTCGTGGTCAGAAGCGAGTTGACGGTCCAGTTGATGACAGCATGCTGGGTGCGCAGTTCGAGAGCCTCGTCTAAATCCTCTGGCTGTAAGCCTTTTTTGGAAGAGGTTTTCGGGCCGCTCCCCTTATAAGTGGCAAACACCTCCGGATTGGTAATGTAAAAAGTGTTGCTGACGATCTTATATTTTCCCTTGGTCTTATAGGCGATCGCAAACTTCTGAAACAGCATGTTTTCTTTATATTTTACCTTAAAACTCAGGTTGCCTTTTTTGTTTGTTTTAGAAGCAAGCGGAGTCGCTTTGACCGCTTTTTTCTCGGAAGTCTGGCTGTCAACTGCCAGAAGATAGAGCTTTTTCCCATAGGAACTGTTTTTCTGTTTTACTTTTGCCTTGACAGTTACCTTTTTTCCGTTCGAGCTTACCTTGCAGTATGTAATCGAGACCGGAGTATCCGCTGCCTGTACGGCTTCCGGAATGCATAGGGTAAGACAGAAGAAAAACAGAAAAAGAAAGGTGATCGACAGCAGGTGCTTTTGTTTTTTCATAACTCGTAAATCCTTTCTGCGTATTCAAATTAGTCTGTAACAGATATCGGCAGATTGAAATGGAATAATAAGAAGAAATTATAGGTAAGGGGTACTAATATTTTGAAAAAATCTGCCGAAAAAATAGATAAGGGATAGGATTGTCTGGCAAAATGGGAAATTTGCATGACAAGTGCAGCCAGGGATGGAGGAGAAATGAAGAAAAGAATAGGATTAGGAACCAAAATGATTTTGTGTTTCATCGTTGCAATCGTAGGAAGTATTCTGATCTGCGGTGTGCTTACTTACAGCAAGAGTAAGAGCGTATTCAACGAGAACATGAAACTCAGCAGTGAACAGACATTAGAGAGTGCGCTGTCCAGTCTGCAGACGTATGAAAAGACGATCAGTCTTCCAGTCGATCTGTTGACCCGAAAAGAGAGTATTCGTACCTTAGAGGCAGAACCGGGAAATTACGATAAATATATCGCAAACGTGCAGGACGAGCTCGTGGCAGCCTGTAAGGTAACAAGCGGTGCCGTAAAATGCCACTATGTTACCGAGAGCGGTAAAAGGATTTCCGGATGGATCGAGTACGATGCCGATGGAAAGAAACAGTCCAAAAACAGTATTGAAGAGGGCGTGAACGGAAAAGATTACGAGTGGTATACAAACTGTCAGGGCAGAAAATCCAAAGTAAATGCAATCTTCAGTTACATCACAGCACCATATACGGATCCTGATACAGGGAAAGAGATCATTACGGTCTGTCAGGAAGTAAAGAACAGTGATGTAGTACAGGGCGTTGTTGCCATGGATATTGAGGCAAGCGTTATGAAAGAGTACGTTCAGAACATTAAACTCTTAAATACCGGATATGTGATGCTGACCGATTCCGACGGCAATATCATTATAGACAATGAGAAAAATACGATTGCGCAGGGTTCTGCAAATGGAAGCGAATTCTGGACACCGATCAATGATGAATTAAATACATTAGAGACACAGCTCAATCAGGCAGAAGAAGCCGGAGATGAGAGTGCAGCAGATATCAAGTTACAGTCCAGCTACACGGTAAAAAATGGTGGTGTCAATACCGTTATTACAGCAATGACGGATCGCGTTACCGGATGGAAACTTCTGGGCGTTATTACCAGTGCTGAAAATCAGTCCAATCTGCGGGCAATCAATACAGGAATGATCGCTGCGGGAGCATTCGGAGTGATCTTTGGCTGCATTATTGCAGTGTTGACCGCGATGGCAGTTATCCGTGAGATCAGAAAGATCCAGAATGTAACCGGTAAGGTTGCAAGTGGAGATTTCACCGAAAAGATCAAAGTAACAAAGAACGATGAATTTGGTGAATTAGAGACACATTTCAATGAAATGATCGATGATGTATCCAACCTGATCCGTGAGGTAGAGACAAAATCAAACAAGATTTTAGGTGTTGCGGACAATATCTTTGAAATTGCAGGAAATACCAAAACCACGATGCAGCAGGTAACACTCGCGATCGACAGTGTGGCCCAGGGTGCCGTAAAACAGGCAGAGAGCACACAGGAAGCAAGCAGTGAGGTGGACAACTTAAATCAGAGCCTCGAGGACACCAGAGATTATGTGCGTGGTGTCAATGATATGGCGGGAAAAGCAAACGAAGTCAGTGCAGAAGGATTAAACAGCGTAAAGGATCTGATCGTAAAATCTGAAAAGACAGCTGAGAAATCCAGAGTATCACTTTCCGTAATGGAAGAGATGGTAAGCAGCATTGATAAGATCTTCTACATTTCCGATGCGATCGCAGATATCACATCCCAGACCAACCTGCTGTCACTGAATGCAAGTATCGAGGCAGCAAGAGCCGGAGAGATGGGAAAAGGATTTGCAGTTGTTGCGGATGAGATCCGTAAACTGGCAGATGAGTCCAAAGAATCAACCGATGAGATCAAAGCGATCATTACGGAAATTACAGAGAAATCTAAACTCGTAGAAGAGACGATGCAGGAGAATGAAACCCTTCAGCAGGAGCAGCAGGAAGCGATCCGGAAGACAGAGGAGCTGTTTGGCCAGATCATTGAGCAGATCAACGAATTAAGTGATGGCATGAACCGTATTAACACCTTAAATGATAACATGACAGAAAATAAAAACTCTGTTGTAAATAAGATGGGAACCATTGCATCCGTTTCCGAGCAGTCCGCTGCAGCAACAGAAGAGGTAAATGCTTCTACCGAGCAGGTTAATGTCACAATGGCAGACATTGCAGAGCATACAGGAACGCTCGAGGAGATCGCAAAAGAATTAAGAGAGACCATCAAACGTTTCAAATTGCTTGAAAAATAAACGTTGCAAGTGTATAATGGCACAGAAAAGCAACGTGAAAATGGCAAAGAAATGAGGATCAATTATGGGAAGAGATGTAATCATTGCATGTGATTTCAACAGCAAGGACGAAGTAATTCAGTTTTTAGGAAAATTCAAAGAGGAAAAACCTTTTGTCAAGATCGGTATGGAGCTGTTTTATGCAGAGGGACCGGAGGTCGTTAGAACCATCAAAAAGATGGGGCACAAGATTTTTCTGGATTTAAAACTTCATGATATTCCAAATACGGTAAGAAAATCCATGTCGGTATTGTCCGGTCTGGATGTAGATATGTGTAATGTTCATGCAGCAGGAACCAAGGCAATGATGCAGGCTGCGCTGGAAGGTCTTACCAGACCGGACGGCAGCAGACCTCTTCTGATCGCAGTAACCCAGCTTACCTCTACTTCTGAGGAAGTGATGAAAGAGGAACTCTGGATCGATCATCCAATCGATGAGACGGTGATGCACTATGCAAAGAATACCATGGAAGCAGGCTTGGATGGCGTGGTTTGTTCTCCGTTAGAGGCAGGAAAAGTACATGAGGTGTGCGGAGAAAAATTCTTTACCATAACACCGGGCGTACGTTTTGCAGATGGAGATGTCGGAGATCAGAAACGTGTCACAACTCCTGCAAAGGCAAAAGAATTAGGTTCAGACTACATTGTAGTCGGAAGACCGATCACACAGGCAGCGGATCCGGTAGCGGCATATCGCAGATGTGTGGAAGAATTCGTGGGATAAACGTCAGAGACAAGTGCTGTCGTACTAAAATAATTTACTTTAGTGCGGCGGCATTTTTTATTCATGTGATGGAAGAGGGGGGATGGTATGATACGGGGAAAAGGCATAAGCGGAAGCACGCTGAAAATGATCGCGGTAGTGTCGATGACGATCGATCATACGGCAGCAACGATACTGGCAAGATATCTGGTGAGTGGAGGGCTTTCCTCGCAGGGGTGGTATGATTGTTACCGCCTGATGCGGGGAATAGGACGTATCGCATTTCCAATATACTGCTTTTTATTAATAGAAGGTTTTCTGCATACCAGAAATCGTACAAAATACGCTGGCAGATTGCTATTGTTTGCAGCAATCTCAGAAATACCGTTTGATATGGCATTCAGTGGAAAGATCCTGGAATTTTCTTATCAGAATGTATTTTTTACACTGTTTATCGGATTGCTGACGATTATGCTGATCGCAAAGGCAGAAAGGCAGCAGACGTTAAGCCCAGTTTTGCGCAGTTTATGTTTTGTGGGGATCATGTTTGGTGGTATGGGATGCGCAACATTGCTGCGGACAGATTACAGTTATTATGGTGTGATGTGTATTGTTGTGTTGTATCTGTTCCGTCAGAACCGGCTGGTACAGGTGTTGGCAGGATGCGCCTCCTTCTGCTGGTGGGAACTTCCGGCAGTGGCGGCATTTATTCCTGTTTATTTTTATAATGGGAAACGGGGGCTGCGGATGAAATACTTCTTTTATTTTTATTATCCGGTGCATCTGTTCATTCTGAGCCTGATCTGTGCATGGCTTGGAACAGGACAGGTATCTGTAATTTAAATATCCAAATTATATCGGTTGAAAGGAATTATATGGAATTATCAAGACAGACAAAAAAGAATCTGATGCAGGTGATCGCATTTGCAGTGCTGTTATATTGCGGAATTGAACATTTCGATGTGGTGGTAAGTGGAACTGGTTTTGTGCTGGAGATCCTGATGCCGTTTTTCGTGGGTGGTGTGATTGCATTTATTTTTCATGTGCCGATGAAAGTGCTGGAAAGGCATCTGTTCCAGAAAAATCAGAAGATGAAAAAGTGGAGACGCCCGATTGCGTATCTTTTGACACTGCTGGCGGTCATTGGTATCATCGCATTGGTATTGCTTGTGGTGATACCGGAACTTGGAAAAACAGTTTCTGTGATCGTTGCCCAGATACCACAGGCGTTTGATGCTGCCGCAGAATGGGTTGATGCTATGCTGCAGCAATATCCGGCTCTGGAACCGGCGGTGGCAGAATGGAATATTGACTGGTCTACAGTATCATCTGCAGTCGTAAAATTTATACAGTCAGTTGCATCGGGACTGGTCAGCTCTGGTGTTGGAATTTTTTCCGGAATCGTGAGTGGTGTTGCAACATTTGTGATCGCATTTACGTTTTCAATTTATCTGTTGTTTCAGAAAGAGCGGCTTGGCAGACAGGGAAAGCAGGTGCTTTCTGCACTGCTTCCGGAAAAAGTGGCAGATAAAATACTGGAAATGGGAGTGTTAGCGGACCGGATCTTTTCCAGCTTTCTTTCCGGGCAGTGCTTAGAGGCGGTCATACTCGGAACATTGTTTGTTATCTGTATGTCTTTATTCAGGATGCCATATGCAATGCTGATCGGAGTTGTGATCGCAGTGACGGCACTGATTCCGATTTTTGGGGCATTTATCGGATGTGTGGTAGGAATGTTGCTGATCGTGATGGTAAATCCGATCCAGGCGGTGTGGTTTTTGATCCTGTTTCTGGTGTTGCAGCAACTGGAAGGAAATCTGATCTATCCACACGTTGTAGGCGGGTCGATCGGTCTGCCGTCCATATGGGTTCTGGTGGCGGTAACTGTGGGAGGAAAACTGTTTGGGATTGCAGGCATTCTCTTTTTTATTCCATTTTGCTCTGTGCTGTATGCACTGTTTCGGGATTTTATTAAAGAGCGGTTGAAAAAGAAAAGCACAAAGCAGATAGATAACGAATAACAAAAAAGACTTTAGAAAAGGAGAAGTTCTTTCTAAAGTCTTTTTTTAAAGGAGGTACGATATGAAAAGTATATATAAACCGGCGGTGTGTTGCCTGACCGGAGAATTTTTAGTCGGAACTGACAGAACCCCAACAGTTGCATCGAAACTCAACAGCTCCTTTTGATGCTTCTATATTACTGGGAAAATGTGACAGCTTTTTGACCAGAGTCTAAAGAATATCTTAAGAACTGGGAAGAAATTTATGAACGAATAGAAGGAAGACACCCTATTCAAAGAAAGAAAAACGCGGTATACTGTACTGATGAATGAAAGAAGGACACAGTTTATAAAGAGAGGGGAACAGGATGAAATTCAGAAGAGATGATCTGAAATTATATGCGGTGACAGACCGGAGCTGGTTGCACGGGAGAAGATTATATGATCAGGTAAAGGAAGCCCTGGAAGGGGGCGCAACCTTTTTACAGCTTCGCGAAAAAGAACTGGATGAGAAACAGTTTCTGGAGGAAGCGGTTGAAATACAGAAATTATGCAGAGAATATCATGTGCCGTTTATCATAAATGATAATGTAGAGCTGGCACTTGCCATCGGTGCGGACGGTGTGCATGTCGGTCAGGAAGACATGGAGGCAGGAGAGGTCAGGAAACGTCTGGGAGAAGACAAGATCATCGGCGTTTCGGCACATTCCGTGGAAGAGGCAGTCGCAGCAGAGCGTTGCGGCGCAGATTATCTGGGCGTTGGGGCAGTATTTTCCACGACATCCAAGCAGAATGTGAGCCAGATGCCATATGAGACGTTAAAGGCGATCTGTGAGGCGGTGTCAATTCCGGTCGTTGCAATCGGAGGGATTGGAAAGGATAACATCATGCAGCTTGCTGCGAGCGGGATTGATGGCGTTGCAGTGATCAGTGCGATCTTTGCCAGGGAAGATATCCGTGCAGCAGCCTTTGAAATGTTACGCCTTTCTGAAAAAGTAACAGGACAGGTGAGGATAGACGGAGCAATCTTTGATATGGATGGAACGCTTTTAGACACAATGCCGATCTGGGAACATGCAAGCGAACAGTATTTAAAATCGCATGGCATAGAACCGCGGGAAAAACTGTCCGAGGTACTTTTTTCGATGAGCATGCAGCAGGGAGCATCCTATGTGAAAGAAAAATATGGTCTGACGGAAAGTGTGGAAGAGATTGTGGCGGGAACCAATGCGATCGTGGCAGAGGCGTACCGCAATGAGGCAGAGGCAAAACCATATGTGCCGGAACTTCTTGAAAAGTTAAAAGAGCAGGGCGTGAAGATGGTGGTCGCAACCTCAACAGACCGGATGCACGCCGAGGCTGCATTAAAAAGAGCCGGCATAGAGGGCTATTTTGATACGATCTTTACCTGCAGTGAGGTAGGTGCAGGAAAGAGCAAGCCGGAGATCTTTGAGCAGGCGAGAAAGAAGCTTGGCACAAGAAAGAGCACAACATGGGTCTTTGAGGATGCCCTGTATGCAATCAAAACAGCAAAAGCGGCAGGGTTTCCGACCGTGGGACTTTATGATGAGACCAGCAGAAAAGATCAGGAAGAGATCCGTGCAATGGCAGACTTTTATCTGCACAGTGCACAGGAATTCTAAGTTTTCCATGGCATCCAGATAAAAAATATGCTATGATGTTACATGACTTAATATAGAAGAGATGAGGTGGTATTCGTGATTCGCAAAGCAGAAGAAAAAGATATTCCGGTATTGATGGACATTTATAACGATGCAATCCTGCATACCACAGCAACATTTGATACAGAGATCAAAGATTATGCAAATCGTCTGGAATGGTTTAGGGAGCATACCGGGCGGTATATCATCTATGTGTATGAAGAGGAAGGATGTGTGATGGGTTATGCCTCTCTTTCCCGTTACAGGGACAGGAGAGCATTTGACCCGGCAGTAGAGATTTCGATTTATATTCACGAGAAGTATCGAGGGCGTGGCATTGGCCGCAGTTTGATGGAACAGGTGTTAGATTATGCGAAAAACTGCAGAGAGATAGGAACCGTCATTTCGCTGATCACGAGTGAAAATGATGTAAGTATCCATCTGCATGAACGTTTTGGTTTTTCCTATTGCGGTCAGATCAGGAATGCAGGCGTGAAATTCGGAAGAAATTTAAGCCTGAATGCGTACCAGTTGTTATATGATAGATCCGGAATATGAGGAATTAGATTGCCATGATAAAATATTATAAAACAGAAAAACAGCGCATTTATGAGGAGCAGAAGGCAGATGATGGCGTATGGATCCAGATGGTGGCACCGTCGATGGAAGAAAGCCAGGAGATTGCAGAACTGTTAGATGTTGATATTGATGATATCCGGGCTGCACTCGATGAAGAAGAGAGCTCCCGTATTGAACTGGAAGACGGATATACGCTGATCCTGGTGGATATCCCTACCCAGGAGATCCGCCACGACACAAAGACTTATACGACCATACCGCTTGGTATCATCCTGACACAGGATGTTATTGTAACGGTCTGCACAGAGGAGACACCCATCTTGCAGGTGTTCATCCAGAACAGGGTCAGAGAATTCAGCACAAAGAAAAAGCTGCGTTTTGTGTATCAGATTTTGTTCCGTACCGCAGCAATTTATCAGACCTACCTGCGCAGCATTGATAAGAAACGGACCGAGATCGAGGAACGGATCGGAAACGACACCGTGGATACTGATCTGATCGATCTCCACGAATTAGAATCCACACTCGTATACTTCGCAACCTCACTGAGGGCAAATGCGGTAGTGCTTGACCGGTTGACGAGGTACAAACGCCTCGAACAGTATCCGGAGGATAAGGAATTACTGGAAGATGTGATTGTTGAGAACCGGCAGGCAATCGAGATGACATCTATTTATCGTGATATCATCGATGGAACCAGGGAACTGATGTCTTCTGTTATCGATAACCGACTGAACAATGTAATGAAATATCTGACGTCCATTACGATCGTTATGGCGATCCCGACTGTGATATCAGGAATTTACGGAATGAACGTCAACGAAAAGTGGATGCCGTTTTCCGATACGCCACATGGATTTCTGATCATCTGTGTGCTTACGTTGCTGATCTGCGTGATCACGCTCTGGGTATTGAGAAAAAAGAAAATGCTATAAAGAATATTAGAATAAGTAGAAACAGCCATCCTGCATGATCGCAGAATGGCTGTTCTCAATTTGCTGTGTTTATTTTCCTACAAAACGACCGCTTGCACCGCATGGGAGTACCAGTCCGGTGGAAACGACAGGAAGACCGATCTCCTCTGCGGATACGATTCCTTTATAATCGGATAAGGCAGTCTGGATCATATAGTGCAGTACTGCGGGCTGAAGTCCTGTGGTGTAGGAGTTGACCAGGAAAAACAGCGGGTGGTCACTCAGAAGCTTGGCACATAATTTGATGAGCGGATAGACTGCTTCCTCGATTTTCCAGATCTCGCCTTTGGGACCTCTTCCGTAGGAAGGCGGATCCATGATGATGGCATCGTAATGGTTGCCGCGGCGGATCTCGCGTTCTACGAATTTGACACAGTCATCGACGATCCAGCGGATCGGGGCATCACCCAGCCCAGAGGAAACTGCATTTTCTTTTGCCCAGGTTACCATTCCCTTGGAGGCATCCACATGTGTGACGGAAGCTCCTGCGGAGGCAGCTGCCAGTGTGGCACCGCCGGTGTAGGCGAAAAGGTTTAAAACTTTAATAGGACGGTCTGCTTTTTTGATGAGATCAGAAAACCAGTCCCAGTTTGTCGCCTGTTCCGGGAAAAGACCGGTATGTTTGAAACTGAACGGTTTCAGGTTAAAAGTAAGGTTTAATGGCTCATAACGGATGGTCCACTGTTCTGGCAGATCAAAGAACTCCCATTCACCGCCGCCCTTTTTGCTTCTATGATAATGTGCATTTGGTTTTTTCCAGCCCTTCCCTGTTTTAGGGGTATCCCAGATGACCTGAGGGTCGGGACGAACCAAAAGATAACTGCCCCAGCGTTCTAACTTTTCGCCTTCGGAGCAGTCAATGACCTGATAATCGTTCCAATTATTTGCAATCCACATAAAATATTCCTTCCTTATTACAATGAAATGACGTTCCCCAAATGGGCGAATGACATCTGAATGATATTATTGATTATACCATAACTCCCGGGAAAAGCTAGAAAAAGATAAAAAAACACTTGCATTTCCGCGGATCATCGTGTATACTAAGCATTGCTGTGACATTGATAGCGTAGAAGCGTGAGGTTGCTGTTTATAAGAACAGGTTTTCCGTGGAGCGAATGTCAAGTTAGGAAACTGGCGACAAGTCACTGTATACGAGTAACATCTACAAAGTAGAAACAACGTGCGAAGAAGATGCGGTTGCATTTTTGATGCGAAGAAAGTTCGCGATACGCACGGGAATGTGTGCAGTCACCGCTTGTCGTACAAAAGCGATTATATCGCTTGTAAAAGTGCGAAAAGGAGGCGACTTTTTTTATGGCAAGTCAAGTAATGAGAATCAC
>URUD01000037.1 GCA_900550935.1 uncultured Roseburia sp. | reverse complement strand
ATTATTAAGATGCGTGATGCATGTCACGCCGATATCTCTCACGTTTATGTGTGAGAGTATATTCAACCGAACCCCCTGAAGCTAGGTCGAGAGACCTAGCATTTTTGTTTTATAGCGTAGATTCCCAATGTTTATAAGGCTTTAAGCGATTAAAATAAATTAATAAAAAGGCAAATTTTGATACAAATTTACATACGGCCTTGTATCTAATTTGTATCTAAAAATAAAGATCTACTTGAAGAGAACGGAAAAATAAACTTTTTCGTTTTTTTTAATTTTATAATCTGTCAAAACCATATAGAAGAGCATGAAACATAATTTATGCCTTATAAAATATGGAATTAATAAAAATTCAGATATAATTTAGATACAATTTATTAAAAATGTGTTATACTATAGCAAAACATTCAGACTGGAACTATGATTTTATGAAAACCATCGGTATTATTGCGGAATACAATCCGTTTCACAACGGACATGCTTATCAGATTAAGAAAATAAAAGAAGAGACCCATGCCGACTATGTTGTCGTTGCCATGAGCGGTGATTTCGTCCAGCGGGGCGCACCTGCTATAGCAGACAAATATTGCAGGACTGCGATGGCTCTCTCCTGCGGTGCCGATGCCGTATTTGAACTCCCGGTACTCTGGGCGGTTTCCTCTGCCGAAGATTTTGCGATGGCAGGGGTTACGATGTTTGATAAGATGAGCTGTATTGATGGGATCTGTTTTGGTGCGGAGACGTCCGATCTTAAACTGCTTTCTTCCATTGCAGATTTCTTTGCCACGGAACCGGAGGACTATCAGGAACTCCTTTCTTCCTATATAAAAGAGGGGATGACGTTTCCTGCTGCAAGGGCAAAAGCTCTCCTTTCCCTTTTCCCGGATCCCTCTGTGGAACCTCTTTTAAATACACCAAACAATATCCTGGCTTTCGAATATTTAAAAGCGATCCGAAGACGTCATTCTTCCCTCACGCCTTATCCGCTAAAAAGAGAAGGTGCTGGCTATCACGATACCAGGATCCAGACAGGCTCACAGGATGGAGAAAAAAAAGGCAGTGACATCCCAACTGCCTCTGCCACTGCGATCCGCGCTCTGTTATCAGATTCTGATCTGGATTTTCAGACTCTTGCCGGAACAATGCCAGAGCGCGCACTTGCCCTGTTACAGGAGTATCTTGCAACGTCTCCTGTTGTAACGACGGATGCGTTTTCTTCCATTCTTGGATATCAGCTCTTATCCATGGAAAAAGAGGAACTGGAACAGATCTATGATATCACGCCGGATATTGCCAACCGTATTTATAAAAACCGGTATGAATTTCATTCTTTTACCCAGTTCTGTGAGTTAAACAAGAGCCGCGACATTACCTATACCAGAATGAGCCGTATCCTGCTCCATACGATTTTGCACATAACAAAAGAGATGTACCTCGTTCAAAAAGAAACGGACTACATCCCTTATCTTCGTCTGCTTGGGTTCCGGAAAGATGCCACTCCGTTTTTATCGGAGTTAAAAAAGAAGACATCCATTCCGCTTCTCTCCAGACTCTCTGATGCAAAAAAACTGTTATCGGAACAACCGGACTTTTACTGCTGCACTGCTGCACTGGATCTTTTGCAAAAAGATCTCTTTGCTGCCGATCTCTATGAGCAGGTAAAAGCAGCCTGCTCAAAGAACGCTGTTTCCATCAGCGAGTACAGCAGAAAGATCATTCTTAATGATGGAATAAACGGATTCCGGTAAATGCCATTGCCATTCCGTATTTATTACAAGTCTCGATGACATTGTCGTCACGGATGGAACCGCCCGGCTGTGCCACATAGCGCACACCGCTTCTCTTCGCACGCTCGATGTTATCGCCAAATGGGAAGAACGCATCGGAACCAAGTGCTACGTTTGTATTCTTATCCAACCATGCACGTTTTTCCTCTGCGGTAAATACGGATGGCTTCTCGGTAAAGATATTCTCCCATGCGCCATCTGCAAGCACATCCATATAATCTTCTCCGATGTAAAGATCGATCGCATTATCACGGTCTGCACGTTTGATGCCCTCTTTAAATGGAAGTTCCAATACTTTCGGGCACTGGCGTAACCACCAGTTATCTGCTTTGGATCCTGCCAGTCTGGTACAGTGGATTCTGGACTGCTGTCCTGCTCCGATACCGATCGCCTGTCCGTCTTTTACATAGCAGACAGAATTGGACTGGGTATATTTTAAAGTGATCATTGCAATGGCAAGATCTCTTTTTGCGGATTCCGGGATCTCTTTCTGCTCGGTCACAACATTGTCAAAGAAATGTTCGTCGATCACAAGCTCATTTCTTCCCTGCTCAAAGGTAATTCCGAATACTTCCTTGTGCTCGATCGGAGCCGGTACATAAGACGGGTCGATCTGGATCACATTGTAATTTCCTTTTTTCTTTTCTTTTAAAATAGCAAGTGCCTCATCGGTATAGCCCGGTGCGATCACACCATCTGATACTTCTCTTTTGATGACAAGTGCGGTCTCTTTGTCGCAGACATCAGAAAGAGAGATGAAATCCCCAAAAGATGACATACGGTCTGCGCCTCTGGCACGGATATAGGCATTGGCAAGTGGTGTAAATTCCACATCCATATCATCTACCCAGTAGATCTTGCGCTCCACTTCGCTGAGTGGAAGTCCTACGGCTGCGCCTGCCGGAGAAACATGTTTGAATGAAGTTGCAGCCGGAAGTCCGGTTGCCTTTTTTAATTCGCTGACTAACTGCCAGCCGTTAAATGCGTCTAAGAAGTTGATATAACCCGGTTTACCGGATAATACTTTAATTGGAAGTTCGCCCTCTTCCATATAAATTCTGGATGGTTTCTGGTTTGGATTACAGCCATACTTTAATTCTAATTCTTTCACGCTAACTTACCTTGCCTTTCTCTTACTGCTGATTTTTATTGATGATCCTGGTCTCATAGGTTCCGGTTGCAATGTCGATATAACGTACAAACAGAGACACTTTATTTTCTTCATTTAAGTTTTCCCATACCAGTTTGGTAAAACTGTCGATGTCGCCGTCAATGCCTACCCAGGTCGGCTCTCCCTCAAAGCTTGGCAGTGGATTGCCGTCTCCCATATAAGTATGAATGAAATGTGCCTCTCCGGCTGCCGGATTTTCGTAGGCAAAGGTATAGCGGTTGCAGGAATCCGGATTGCCATTGTTGCTTTTTAAGATCGACATGGCATAGTTAAATTTTCCGTTTTCAATATGCATGATACCGGAAATCCTTGGTGTATAATTTGGTGCATCCGGCTCAAACTCTCTGGTGCGCAGTGCCTGTTCAAAGGTCTGCTGTTTGTCCATCAGCTCATAAATGGTATCGGTCTGATCTCCGTTAGTTACGATCGTTTTATTTCCCAGCACACGAACCGGCGCATAGATGATCAGGCTTGGATCTGTTAATTTGGACGGGTCAAACGCCTGTGTGCGGATGCCCTCTCCATCCTCAACAAAAACACGGTTTCTGCTGTTCTCGCTGCGTCCCATGATAAAATATGCGGTCACTGCATGTCTGCCATCTGCGGATTTTCCGATGATAATTCCTCTTCCCGGATAGGCATTTTCTGACAGTTCGTTTTTTAAAGACATCATTTCCATGATTGACTCCTTTCGTGTGCAAAAATTTACGTTTTATGTATCCCTATCTTATCATGTTGCATTTCTTTTTACAATTATTAGCGTTATGAATTTATTTACTTAATTTTATAAGTTATATTAATAACTATAAAACACGGATAAGTTCTCTCTCCTCAATCCGGTATATTTTGTCCGCAATCGTCTGAAGTTCTTTCTCATGTCCAATTAAAATTATCACTTTCTCTTCTGCAAGTCTTCTTAAATAATCTGCCAGTCTCTGCTTGGTTGCCAGATCAAGGTTCGTCGTTGGCTCATCCAGAATAAAATAATCAGAGCTGCGGTTTAACACACGAGCCAGAAATACCTTTTGCTGTTCACCAAATGAAAGGTTCACCGGTCTGGTAGAAACCTGCTTTTCTGTAAAATCAATTCCCAGCATTTCCATGATCTCGTCGGTTTTGGCAGTTTTTGTTTCGCCAAGCAGGATATTATCCAGCACTGTTCCGTTAAAGAGGATGTCTGGTGATGATAAATATGCTGTTTTTTCAAATAATTTTTCCGGCAAACGGATTTTGCTGTCTATACCAATCTGCACGGTGTCCGGTGGTGTGACCTCAAGCATCCAGTTCAGCAAAGTACTTTTTCCACTGCCGTTTGCGCCCTCCAATAAGATAATGCCGGTATTTTCTGTCGTAAATTCCGGAATATGATAGAGAAATTTTCCACCGATCTGTATTCCAATCTCCTCCAGGTAAATGGTCTGTGCATCCGTTTCATACTGGTCGATTACTTTTGTGGTCGTGGCAGCATCAAATTCATCGACACGGTCGTAACTTACTCCATTTGCCATTCTCCGCAAAAAGCGGGTACATAAATCTTTTAGTTCCTCTGATATGAGCGATCCGATCGTACCAACCCATACAAGCATACCAAGGGAAAGTCTGCCCTCCATATACAGGAATATGCCGCAAATCAGCATGATGAGATTTCCAATCTGTACAACCAGTGTCGGGAGCTGTTCTGCGCAGAAGAAAATACGCCAGTATTTCAGTGTAAAGCAAAGGAAATCACTATAGTACTGTACAATTTTGTTTTGAAAGAAACCATCTGCTCTTGCAAGCTTGACCGCCTTTTTATGATTTAAGATATTTAAGATGGTGCTGTGCAGGGTGTCTCTTCTGACATATTGTTCTGTCTGTGCCTCCTCCATCCGTTTCTGAAAAAGGAATGTTGCTCCAATATACAACGGTATGATAAACAGCTGTACCATGCAAAGCAACGGTGCAAAGTGCCACAGGATCAACAGTGTCATAAGGATAGAAATACAGGTTGCCGGTATCCGGATCAGCATCTGAACCGACACGCTTACGATATTGCCGGTATCCTGAAAGACAAGATTCATCAGATATCCCTCACTGTATTTTTCTACCTCGTAAACTTTTTTCTCCATGACACGCGCAAGCATCTGTTCCTGTTTTTTCTGTGTCAGCCATATTTCATATTTGTAATATAAATATCCACCAAACAATCCGTCCATAACCTGAACCGACAGATAGATTCCCGCACTTGCTGCCGCCCACGTCAAAAGCTTCTGTATAGTGTAATCATCCAGCACCCAGTCTATCATAACGGTCGGAATCATCATCTGAAACACATGCAGCAGATATGCTATGATCTGTGTTACGATCAATCCGCAGACTATGCCCCTGTTGGTATTGTCATTCTGCCAGAAACGTTCTAAAAATCTATGCCATTTTTTCATGCTGTAATTCCTCTAGTCTTAATAGTATATATGATTTTAAATCCTTTTTTTGCATGAGACATGCGTTAATTCCCCTACTTCTTTTATATGGACAGCCACTCATGCACATAGGTAAAAGAATACACTCTTTACACTTATTATCCGGTTTTGCATATAATATTTTTTCATCATAATTTGAATTATATTGAATACTTCCATTCTCCTGAAGCACACCTATCTTTTTTTCATTTGATGTACACGCCTCCAATTCTAAATTAGGGCCAATCACATACGCATTTTCCTGATACAATGCACATGTATTATATACCGGTCCAAATTTATAAACTGGTTTTCCATATTCTATAAGCATTCTCATCAACTCTAACAGTATAGAAAAATATTCTTCTCCTGTATAATATGTTTCTTTATCCTCTTTTTCACTATAATTATGTAATGGCTGAAATAGTATCTTCACTCTGTCATTTTGTATAATATTTTCTTTATACAATATTTGTAATAAATCTTTCGCATATTCTTTATTTTTCTTACCACAGTTGAATCGTATCACTACATCTGCATCCATTATTGTAAGAACAGATTTTATATTACCTAAAATTATATCAAATGTCGCGCCACCATTACTCAATATCCTTGTTTGATTATGTATTTCAGCTGGACCATCCAGTGTAATTTGAAATTTTGTGATATTAGTGTTACATAATTTCTCTAACACATCTGAGTTTAGTAAATAGGCATTTGTTGTAATCGAAGCACTATAATCAATACCTAACTGTTTTAAATAAGCATCTATATCTAAAATTCCATCTACATTCAACAATGGCTCTCCTCCAAAGAAATGCACATATACCTTTTCTTTTCCGTTTGCTCTTTTTTTTAAAAATTTTTTTATGCTATCTCTCTTCTCACTGTCAAGAAATGTTTTTTCATGTTCTTGATAACAATATGGGCAACGGAAATTACAAGCATCTGTCATTCTTAATACTACATGTAATATTTTTTCGTCGTAATATGCTTCTAGGTTTTTTTGTAATACTTCTTCTTGTTCATCAAAATCTACCCAATATCCTAATCTAATATAATTTTCTTTATATTTTGCATCTTTATTTAACTCGGTTAAATCAAGCCTGATTCCTTTCATGCAGCATTCCTCTGCCTTTTCAAACTCATCTACGTTTTCGTAATAAACACTCAGATGTAAATATATAACTGCCATTTCGCTATAATGAAAGCGAAGATCCACTTTGCTGTTTTCATATGTACTTTTTAATTTTTCCAGTATAGACAGTGCCTGCTTTTTATCACCGTCTGCTGCATACTGCCTTGCCATATAATTTACAATCATCGTTTCTGTTCTTCCAAGCAGTATTCCATATAATTTTTCCATTTCCTCCCGACGTGTTAAGGCAAACGCTTCCCGGCAGTCTTTTATCGCTATTTCCGGCGTAATCTTTTTTTGTTCTCTATTGATGCAGGTCCATATATATCTGATATACTTCCGGTTTTCCCTCTTGCCGCCATCCACCAGCTTTTCTAATTGTCCAATCAGCTTCTCCGCTTCATCGTACTGGTGAAATGACAGGCATCGTGTGATTTTTTTCTGCATTTCCAGGCAGAAAAGCTGTTCTGTATCCAACCGGAAATGATACCAGCTGCGTTCCATTTCCAGAACCTCCCGCAACCGTTCTAATGTTCCGGTTTTCGGCGCATACACCCCATTTTCCATTCTGGAAACTGTCTTTTGGTCTAAATCTGCCAGATCTGCTACCTGCTCCTGTGTTTTTTGCAGTTTTTTTCTTTCCTGAACCAGCATCTCGGGCATTAAATATAACCCATAATATTTTCGTCTTCTCCAGATATTGATCTCACTTTCTCCATCGTACCCAAACATCCGGCAGATCTCTTCAAAAATATGTTTTTGACAGGAAATTTTCTGATACAGCTCCTTTTCGCCGGTACTCTTCCTGATCTGTTCCTCCTCCTGCAAGATCAAAAGCAGCCCATCTGTTTTTTCTGCGACTGTCAGCATGCGCTTTGCTTTCATGATCCAGTCCAGGGCTTCTTCTTTTTTCCCTTGTTTCAGCAGAATCTGTATATATATGTAAATGATTTTGGGAAAGATTGCTTCCATCTCTTCATCATCCGAAATATGTTTTTCCATATATTGAAGAACTATCCTGCAATCCTCTTCCAGATTTCCTTTTCCCAACAGCCCCTGCTGTCTGATCCACATTACAATCAGTAAAACCTCTTCCCCGGAAAGGCAGTAATCCTCAATCTGTCCCAGTTCAAAATCCGGAACTGTACAATTTAATGCCTGTCTGATGTCGCATTCCGCTTTTTCATGCTGTTTTTGTCTAATCGCTGAAAATGCTCTTATCTTCCATACAAACTGCTGCTGTACTTTTCCACTTGCATATACCTCGTACTGGCTCAGCAGATGCTCTGCCTCATCCCACTGCTCCCTCTCTAAGAGTTCTCCGATTTCCATCTGAAACTGGATATTGCCATATTCTTTTGGGGACATCATCTGTTCTATCTGATTCATAGATTTTCCCAGACGTCCTAACAAACGCTCAGCCATCCAGCTATCCGGCAAACGCTCTCCTGTTTCATATCGTATCAGCATGGATTCCGAGCATAAACCATGGCATAATTTTTTTATTGAAATTCCTTTTTCCTCTCTCAAAAAACGGATTACTTTTCCTATATTATTTTGTGTCATCTCGTGTTTCCTCTGTTTCGGTATCTTTTTATTATACCGCCATTTTTATTTTCCAGCCATATCATAACCGGAAAATATAGGAAAGAGTTTCCGCTCTCTGCCTCCAGGTATGCTTCTCTGCTGCCAGCCGGTATCCGTTTTCTGCGATCTGCGTACAGGTTTCCGGTTTTGCCAGAAGTTCCCGCACAAGTTCCGGCAGCTGTTCTCTCTGCTCCAGTGAATAATAGACCAGTGCTTTCCCATCTGCCGCGATCTCTCTTAAATACCTGCTGTCGTCGGTCAGAGATAGCGTATGCTGCAGCATTGCAGTAAACACTCTGTCATGTGCTCCGTCCTTAAACCATGGCATGATGTTAAGCGAAATCCGCGCATCCGCGATCGCCCTGGCACAGGTCACCGAATCCACTTCCCTGCCATTTGGAATCAGATACTCTTTCTTTTTGCAGTCGAGTTTGTCCCAGTTTGCGCCAAAGACATGCACCGGAATTTCTTCCTCTACAAGGCTCTTTATGATCTCGCCCCGGAAATAGCTCCTCATACAGATATCGATAAACACCATTCCTGCGATCGCCGCCCGCAGTTCTTCCGGCGACACTTCCCCAACATCCCTTCGGATATGCGCCTCTAACATCGTATCAATGGAAACAAAAGGATGTGTTTTCATATCCTCCATGATCTCATAATAAAACTTACGGTATTCCTCTCCCTGCCTGTCAATCTCCCGGTAAAGGTGCTCCACCGGTGTATAATTTCCGGTAAAGACAATGTCGTACGCGCGCTTTTCATAAGGGATCGGGCGAACAATCTCCACATTCTCATACAGGATCTCATTTCCCGCCAGCGGCAAAAATGCTGCTTCCACTTTAGGGTAAAATCGTTTCATATAAGAGACATGTTCCCTGTCCACACAAAATACTTTTAATCCCGGATGGGGCTTTACCAGCTTGCTGTGATAATACAGCGGATGATCCACCATCAGATTGAAACATGGCATCTCATAATTTTCCCATATGGTCTTCCCATTTTCTTCGATAAATATCTCTTCCCCGGAGATTCCGATAAAGTTAAAGGTGCAGAGCGCCGTATGCCCTTTTTTTAGAAAGCGGTACAACCCCTCGGTCGTCTCGACCAGCCTGTCATAATCTACAAAATATACCGGTATTCCCATCCCGATCCACTCAGCTGCAAGCTGTCTCGAAAAATACCCGAGTGTCTCCACCGCATGTTCCACCATTACAATCTGTTCTATCATTCCATCTCCATTTCTGCGTTTGCAGCATTTGTCTGTCCTGTGCAAAAAACGGCTGCACAGATTGCTCCATGCAGCCGCCTCACTTTTTCTTATAATATTTTGTTGTCCCGGATGCTTCCGTTCAGCTTGCTGATATAGCCAACCAGTTCTTCTGAAACAGAAACAATACGCTCGGTTGCATGATTGCAGTCTCCAACTACCTGCTGTAAGCCATCCATATTTTCTTTGGTGACTTTCGCACTTCCTGCATTCTGCTCTGCAATATCGGTCAGAGATACGATGCCATCTTCAATGACTTTCTTGTGGACATCAAGTGCATCTACTTCCTGGCTGATACCTACAACTGCATCGCTGGTATTGGTAATCTCCTGATTTAATGCCTTAAAGATTTCCTCTGTATTCTGGATTTTTTCATTCTGTTTCACAAATGCCTCAGACACTTTTTCTGTAATCTCTACGCTGACATCGGAATTCTGGATCAGGTCATTTACGATCTTATTGATCTGCTCAGTAGACTCTCTTGACTGATCTGCCAGTGTACGGATCTCCTCTGCAACAACAGCAAATCCTTTTCCATGCTCACCGGCTCTTGCTGCCTCAATGCTGGCATTTAATGCAAGCAAGTTGGTCTGGCTGGAAATACCGGCAATGATCTCAGTTGCCGTACGGATCTGCTGTGCGGATTTGTTGGTAAGATCCGTCTGCTCTCTGACGTTTTCAATCGCAACACCGCTCTCCTTGCTGATCTGAACCAACTCATTCATGATGGCCTCAGCCGTATGGTTGCTCTCTTTCATGTTTTCCGCACTCTGTTTCAATGCATCGATATTTTCTGCGATCTCATCGATCGTTCTTCCGATCGCTTCGATCTTCTCTTTCATATCAACAGTGCTGTCTGCCTGGGAAATAGTGTTTCCTGTGATGGTATCCACCTCAGTCTCCGTGCGCTCCAGTGCTGTTGTCATATTTCCGAAGATCTCCTGAAACTCATCAGAAACTTCGCCAAGTTCCTGTGTGGCATTTTTGATCCCGACGATCACACTTGAGATCGATGTGATCGATGTCTGGACATTTCTTACAAATTCTCCCAGATCGTCCTCACGCTCTGCCAGTTTGTCTGCACGTTCCCTGACCCCTTTTGTCTCCTCAGACGGTTCTGTTCCATCTACCAGATGTTTGATACTCTCCAGCAACGAATGTATACTGAAAAAAATCAGTCCAAATACGATGAACACACCCACACTGAGCAGGATCACGGACATCACAATGCCGATCACTCCGGATTTTACCAGAGACTGAACGATCACTTCCCATACGATCAATATAACAAATAATATCCCCAATGCTCCAAGCAGTTTACTTCCGATTGATTTTTTTGAACCTTCCATAGTTTTCCTCCACTCCAGGGTGTTTCTACCTTCGTATTTTACCGCGGTGCTATCACGCCACGCGTAATTGATTAATTTTTAAAGCTATGTATCGGTGCCGGAATTCTTCCGGTGCGGTTAATAAAGTCATCACAGGAATACTTGTTGACCGGCATGATCGGTGCATATCCGAACAGACCGCCAAACTCTACAGTATCCCCCACTCCCTTTCCGATGACCGGAATCAGACGGGCTGCAGTTGTCTTCTGATTTACCATACCAAGTGCCATCTCATCTGCGATCATACCGGAAATGGTTGTTGCCTTGGTATCTCCCGGAATGGCGATCATATCAAGTCCTACGGAGCAGACACAGGTCATTGCCTCTAATTTCTCCAATGTGATCGCACCTGCCTGTACCGCATCGATCATTCCCTGATCTTCGCTGACCGGAATAAATGCACCGCTTAAGCCGCCGACATAAGAGGAAGCCATCACGCCACCTTTCTTTACCTGATCATTTAACATGGCAAGTGCTGCGGTTGTACCCGGCGCACCTGCATACTCTAATCCGATCTCACAGAGAATATCTGCAACACTGTCTCCCACTGCCGGTGTCGGTGCAAGTGACAGATCGATGATACCAAATGGAATTCCAAGACGTCTGGATGCTTCCTGTGCTACGAGCTGTCCCACTCTGGTTACTTTAAATGCGGTCTTTTTAATTGTCTCACAGAGTACTTCGAAATTCTCTCCGCGCACTTTTTCCAGTGCAGTCTTTACAACACCCGGTCCGCTGACACCGACATTAATGATCGCATCTGCCTCAGTGACACCATGAAATGCTCCTGCCATAAATGGGTTGTCATCCGGTGCATTACAGAATACAACCAGTTTCATACAATCTACGGAATCACGGTCTTTGGAATTTTCCGCTACCTGCAACAGGATATCTCCCATCAGTCTGACCGCATCCATATTGATACCGGTCTTGGTGGAAGCCAGATTGACTGAACTGCACACACGCTCTGTCCGGCACAATGCGATTGGAATGGAGCGGATCAGAAGTTCATCTGCAGTTGTCATTCCCTTGGAAACAAGGGCTGAATATCCTCCGATCAGGTTCGCACCAACTGCTTTTGCAGCACGATCCAGCGTGTCAGCGATCGTTGCGAAATCTTCTGTGGTCTTGCAGGCTGCTCCACCAACCAGTGCGATCGGGGTCACAGAAATCCTGCGGTTTACGATCGGGATGCCATACTCGGTCTCAATCTCTCCCGCAACACGATCCAGATCTTTTGCAACAGTTGTAATACGGTTATAAATATTTTCATTGAGCTGTTTCAGATCATCCGTAATACATTCCAGAAGACTGATGCCGATGGTAATGGTGCGGACATCTAAATTCTCATGTTCCACCATGTTATTGGTTTCATTTACCTCAAAAATGTTAATCATAATCCAGTCCCTCTCTAAATACGGTGCATCTTCTCGAAAATTTCAGCTTTCTGGCATTTGATGGATACACCAATCTGCTCGCCAATCTCATCCAAATCTTTCTTACAGTCTGCAAATGATTTCTTTGCCTGATTCATATCTACGATCATCATCATGTTAAAGTAACCGGAAACGATGGTCTGGGAAATATCAAGGACATTTACCCCATTATCAGAAAGGTAGGTACATACCTTTGCAATAATACCTACGGTATCTTTTCCCACTACTGTAATAATCGTCTTGTCAACTGTGTTTTCCATATCCGTACTCCTTTTTATGTATTGTCTGTTCTGCTATATCTATTTTATCGATTATCTTACCACACTTGCCCTGCAATTTCTAGCTTTAATTCTGTCATGCGCTAAAATACAATACGCGGTGACGGCTCATCCCGTCTGGCAACATACATTGGGAAATCATCTCCCCTGTAAGGATTGTCGCCGAGTGTCACTTCCAAGCGCACCGTCTCATAGGCGAGTTCCGGGTAATTATTTTCTTTGCTCAAATGCCCTAACATGACCGTGCCAAAATTATCATGTAATACCTGACCGAGCAGTTTTCCGGACAGTTCATTAGACAAATGTCCGCGTTCCCCAAGGATCCGTTTTTTTAACGGATATGGGTAACTTCCCACCTCTAACATATGCACGTCATGGTTTGCTTCTAATAAAAGGGCATCCAGATGCTGCATCTTTTCTATGGTCGCATCATCATAGATTCCAAGATCTGTCATCACGGCTGCTGTTTTGGCTCCGTTTTTTACTTTGTATGCCACCGGCTCTGCTGCATCGTGGGAAATCGGGATCGGTTCTACCAAAAGCTCTCCGACCTCAAAATTCTCACCCGGTCTTATCTCACAAAACAGGGTATCATCGATCTTTCCAACTGATTTGGTATGTTTGATCGCATTGATTGTTCCTGCTGTCGCATAAATCGGTAATCCATACCGTCTTGCGATCACGCCCAGTCCTGCAATGTGGTCGATATGTTCATGCGTTACTAAAATCGCCTGCATCTCTTCGGTTTTCAGATCAAAGGTATTTAAACCATTTTCAATCCTTTTTCCACTGATCCCGGCATCGATCAGCACATGACAGTCATCCGTCCCGATACAGATACAGTTTCCGCTGCTGCCGCTGGCAACACTGCATAATTCCATTCTTTTGTCTCCATTCCGTTTTGTTTTATTTCCATGCCAGTTCGATCTGGTCGCCCGCCTTTAATTCTGCAGAATACTGCGCATTCTGTCCATTCAGGTTCGTAATGATACTTCTGCCATTGGATGCTTTCAGATCAAACGGATAAAAGTCAAAGATATCGACAAAGATGTAATGTGATTTTCCACTGAGTCTTACCGGCTCACCATTGATATAAACCAGGATACCGATGGTTCCAGGCTCCTGCTCTAATAAATTCTCCCCATCTGGTCTTTCTGCTGCCTCATTGGAAGAAAGCATTGTTTCCGGCTCTGCAGCATCTGTTCCAGCTGCTTTGTTTTCCTCTGCATCAGCTGTCACGGTTCCATCGTCCGTTGTCACTCCTGCTTCAGCAGCTTCTGTTCCAGCTGCTTCCTTTGCCACTTCTGACTCTGTTCCAGTTCCAGCTGTCTCTGCCGTTTCTGCTTCCTCTGGCAGCTCTTCCTCCGCCGGAGTTAAGTTCTGTGGCATATAAGCAGACGATTTATAAGAGATAACTGTCCACTCGATCGTAAAGTTCTCATAAACTAATGTATCAAAGTTTGCCTCGCGGTTATTGACTAAAATCACATGTTCTTTGCTGACTTCCACATCCATAAAGGTCACAAGCTGTCCTACTGTATAGAAGCTGCGGGTTTCGATCTCGTCGCCCGGCTGGATCTCATAGGATGGCATCTCTAATTTGCCATTGACCTCTAAGAATTTCGGGCAACGGATGATACTTCCATTGACCACAAAAGATACGGTATCTGCACTGTATTCCTCTAACTGCTCCAATGTGCAGACTGCCGCCGGTCCTTCTGTCGATGGCTCGATGATGATATCGGAGTTTGGTTCCAATGGGGAATTGATATTGGTAATTCTCCCATTCATATAAACCTCTGCCGACTCACCCGGTTCGCCGCGCACGATGCGTTTTGCACCATTGACGAAAAACTCAAGTTCCGGTCCCCGCTTCGGGAACAGATCATCATTTGGATAACCTGCCTGCAATGCTGCATCCACAATTGTCAGGTTATCGTTATCATACAGTTTCAGACGTTCTCCGTTAAAACGTACCATGATAAAGCCATTGCGCTGCTCGTAATAATTCAGGCAGATGCCGATCGGGGTAACCAGTAATGGGTCTTTTTCTGCCTCTTTTTCTTTCTGATCGAAGATGACCCGCTGTAAGACTTCCTCACCTCGTAAGGCAACACGCTCTTTTGGCAGATCCAGGCGTTCCGCAAGCATCTCGGTGTAACCATGTATCTTACCGCCACCGCCGACGATAAAGGCCGCGCTGACACTCTGCCCGCCATTTAACTCTTTGATCTTTTCTGCCACCTCAGATGTCATCTTTTCTACTACCGGTGCAGTCAGCTCCCATACCTCTTTCGCGGTGATCGTATGCTCGATCAGCATAATGTCTTTGTATGTAATCTTATCCGCCATACTGCTCTGCAGTTTAATGTATTCTGCAGTCTTAAAATCAACCAGATAATGCTGCACGATCAGCTCGGTCAGTTCATCTCCTGCCAGTGGTATCATACCATATGCAATGATACTTCCATCCTTGGTAATAGAAATATCAGAAGTTCCCGCACCGATATCGACCAGTGCGATATTTAACAGACGATAACTCTCCGGAATGGCGACATTGATCGCTGCAATAGGCTCTAAGGTCAGATTGGCAACAGCCAAATCGGCCTGTCCAACCGCAGCATAAAGTCCATCTACAACATCCTCCGGAAGAAAAGTTACGATAATGTCCTCACTGATGCGCTGTGCCTTATGTGATTCGATGTTGGAAAACGGTTCGTCATCCAGAAAATACTTCACAACAGAATAGCCCACGCAGTAAAATTTGTACTTCGTGTCGTTCATCTCCTGCAAAATATTCTGTGCCTTTTCAATACCAAGCAAATCTAATGTATGGATGTCTTCACCTGTTACAACGGTTTCCTCCGGGAAATCAAACACAACATTTGTAGTCACTGTCTTTAAAACACGACCAGCGGCTGCGATACATACCTCTTTCAGCGGCACTTCAATCTGTGCTTCCAGTACTTCTTTCATTTTTTTAATGGTATGTCCTACCCTGCCAATGTCATGGATCTGTCCATCTAACATCGCACGCGTATCGTGCTCCATGATGTGCTGGGCTACTACCACAAAATTGTCTTCGTCTTTGTAGCCTACGGTCCCGACTACGTTTCTTGTTCCGATATCAAGACCAAATACTAAAGATTGTTCCATTCCAACTGCATCGCTCATCTGCGGTCTCTCCTACTTCTTTTTTCTATTCCCTAACGCCTCTTTTAACTGCGTAATCGTTTCTTCCACACTTCCATTATTATCGAGCACCAGACTGCAATGACTGCGATATTCTTCCTCGCTTAGCTGACTGTCGAAAATCTGGCGTATCTTTTCCTCTGAATATCCTCTGGATGCGATGAGTCGCTGCCTTCTGATATCCTCTCTGGTATAAATATACCAGAGTTCGTTACAGATTTCATCATAATGTTCTTCGATTAATAATGCTGCTTCCAGAAAAAGGAAATCAAGTGTTCCCCTTTTCTGTTCCTGTTCCCAGACTTCTTTCACATATTGCCTGACTGCCGGGTGCACGATCTCATTCATCCGGGTTCTCTTTTCTTCATCTGCAAAAATGACTGCCGCCAGTTTTCCGCGGTCAAATCCACCACCCGGAAGGTAAATATCCTCCCCCCGGAAATGGTCTTTTATCGTCTGATAGCATGCCGTACCCGGTTCCATCAGTTCATGTGCGATCTCATCTGCCAGCATCACGCGGATGTTCTGCTGTTTTTTTAAATAGGATAAAATCTCTGATTTGCCGGCACCCACACCGCCTGTGATCCCTATAAATTTCATCTCAAGCCTCCCATCCGGTTCTGCCATGTTACTTTGCCTCATACCAGTTGTTTCCTGCATGTGTATCTACTTCCAGTGTTACTTTAAGGTCTGCTGCATGGTGCATTTCCTCTTCCATGATGGCTTTTACCTGTTCGGTTTCTTCTTTTGCAGTCTCCACTAGCAGTTCATCGTGTACCGTAAGGATCAGTCTGGACTGCAAGCCCTCTTCTAACAGCCTGTCATGCACACGGATCATCGCGATCTTGATGATATCCGCCGCCGTTCCCTGTATCGGGGAATTCATAGCAATACGCTCTCCAAACGAACGCTGCATGAAGTTGCTGCTGGAAAGTTCCGGTACCGGACGCCTTCTGCCAAACATCGTTGTCACGTAGCCGGTCTGCTTTGCCTGTTCCACTAGCCCATCCAGAAATGTCTTGATCTTTGGATAAGTCTCAAAATAACGCTCGATATATTCGGCCGCTTCCTTTTTGCTGATACTGAGATCCTGGCTCAATCCAAATGAACTGATGCCGTAAACGATTCCGAAGTTGACTGCCTTTGCATTTCTTCTCTGCAGATCTGTCACCTCATCAAATGGGATATGGAATACCTGGGATGCCGTGATCCGGTGGATATCCTGTGCCTGCTGATAGGCTTCGATCAGCTTTTCGTCTCCTGACATATGCGCCAGCACACGAAGTTCGATCTGGGAATAATCCGAATCCAGAAAAACATATCCATCCTTTGGTACAAATGCCTTACGGATCAGTCTTCCCAGTTCGATCCGCATTGGAATGTTCTGTAAGTTTGGTTCGGTACTGCTTAATCTTCCGGTTGCCGTGATCGTCTGGTTAAAGGACGTATGAATCCTGCCATCCTCTCTGATATAAGTCACAAGTCCATCGGCGTAAGTCGATTTTAATTTGGTCAGCTGACGATATTCCAGGATATCTGCGACAATCGGAAATTCCGGTGCCAGACGGTCTAAGACATCCGCCGCGGTCGAATATCCGGTCTTTGTTTTCTTTGCATACGGCATTTTCAGTTTCTCAAACAAGATCACACCGAGTTGTTTTGGGGAATTAATGTTAAATGCTTCTCCGGCTGCTTCCTGGATCTGTGTTTCCAGTTCTGCGATCCTGACTGCCAGCTTATCGCCGTATTCTTTTAACGCATCTCCACAGGCGATGATGCCTTCGTTTTCCATATCGGCAAGAGTAAAGACGAGTGGCATCTCAATCTCGGAAAACAGGGAAAACATTCCCGTTTCCTTTAGCTGCTGTTCCATCTTTTCCTTTGCCGCTGCTGCCACATATGCCTGATAGCAGACACAGGTTAAAAATGCTTCTTCCTGCCCTGCCATTGCAGCCTCATAAGTCTGTTTTCCGATCAGATCCGCCCGCGACGGAATGAACAGGCTTAAGTAATCCTTTGCAATATCCTCATACGGATATTCATTTTTGATCGGATTTAACAGGTAAGCTGCGATCGTATCATCAAACAGGTTTTCTAATGAAATGCTGCCGTATTTCTTTTTCTCGATCAGCCCAAGCGGCTTTAACTGGGGTTTTAGATCAAGCGTTGCATAAGAGGCTGCCTCACTGTTTAAAAACAGGGAAAGCAGTTCGTCCTGTGAAAGCTTTTCTCCAATCTGCAAAAATGCGGTATCCGCTCCAGCCACGCTGACTGCAAACCCCAATAACTTCTCTTCTTTTTCCGATAACACAACTTTAAAACCGCAAGCCCTGCCCTTTAAAGATGCAAGAAACGATTTTGCCTCCTCGGATGAAGTTATCTTATGAAACTGTTCTGTTTCCCGGCTCTTTTTCGTATCGACCTCAAAACGTCCCAACAGATTTTTAAACTCCAGACGTTTGCACAGCAGATACGCTTCTTCTGTATACAAAGAAGAAATTCCGGCAATCTTTGCCTGTTCCAGTTCATACGGAATCGCGGCATGGATCTCGATCGTGGCAAGTGTTTTGCTCATCTGTGCCAGTTCATAATTTTCTTTTAAATTCCTGCTGGCTCTTGGCGGTCGGATTTCATCTACATGTGCATACGCATTTTCGATACTGCCGTACTGTGCTATGATCGCGGTCGCCGTCTTTTCTCCGATGCCCGGTACGCCGGGGATATTGTCGGAGGTATCACCCATCAGTGCCTTGACATCAATAAACTCGATCGGTGTCACCTGATATTTTTCTATCACTTCTTTGGTGTTGTAATCTTCGATCTCGGTTCCGGTGCGCTTGGTCTTTGGAATACGAATCTTGATCCGGTCTGTTGCAAGCTGCAGCAGATCACGGTCACCTGATACCACAGATACCGTCAGTCCCTTTGCCTCGCTCTGTTTTGCGATCGTTCCTAAAATATCGTCTGCCTCATATCCGCCTTTTTCCACGACCGTGATGCCCATCGCCTTTAACATTTCTTTCATCAGGGGAACCTGCTGCCGCAGCTCTTCTGCCATCGGTTTTCTGGTTCCCTTGTACGCGGCAAACATCTTGTGGCGAAAGGTCGGTTCCGACACATCAAAGGCAACCGTTAAGTAATCCGGCTGCTCCTCCTCTAATATTTTAAACATAATATTTAAGAAACCATATACTGCGTTCGTATGCAGTCCCTCTGAATTTGTCAGATCAGGGATACCAAAAAATGCCCTGTTTAAAATACTGTGTCCATCGATCAATACCAGCTTTCCGCCCATGTCTGTCTCCATTCTGTTTTAGATTGCCCTCGTATATACTTTCAGCCATTCTCTCTCTTCGTCTGTCATATACGGGGAAATGGTATCGTATACCATCTTATGATAATCATTTAATAATTTCTTTTCCCTGCCTGTCATCTCATCCGGGTCGATCGCATCCAGATCGATCGGTGCATATGTGATATTTTCAAATTCCATAAACTGACCATACTCATTTTTCTCAGCCTTATGGCAGACAAGTTCGTTTTCGGTACGGATGCCGTATTTGCCTTCCAGGTATACCCCCGGTTCATCCGTTGTGATCATACCTTCTTCCAGCACTCCATTGTCATGGCGTTCCGGTACGACTCTCCAGCGGAAACCATTTGGCCCCTCATGGACATTCAACACATAGCCCACACCATGTCCCGTGCCACATTTATAATCAATGCCAAGCTCCCAGAGTGGTCCTCTGGATAAGATGTCCAGATTTAATCCGGTACATCCATATAAGAACTTCGCATGTGCAAGATTTAAGTTGGAACGGCAGACCGTTGTGAAATGTTTTCTCATCTCATCCGTGATCGGGCCGAGTGCCATAGTTCTTGTAATATCGGTCGTTCCCTCAAAGTAATGTCCGCCGGAATCTACCAGAAGAAAGCCTTCCGGTTTTAACTCGGTATCGGTCTCCGGTGTTGCTGCATAATGCATCATTGCAGCATTCGGACCATAAGCACAGATCGTATCAAAACTTAACTCAATGAAATTGTCCTGCTCTCTTCTTCTCTCCTCGAGATAATCAGATGCAGAAATCTCTGTCATTGGGATCCTGCCAATGTTGGTTTTCAGCCAGTACATAAATTTGGTAAATGCAACACCATCTTTGACATGTGCCATACGGGTGTTATCCACCTCAGTCTTGTTTTTGATGGCTTTCATCAACTCGGTTGGATTTGGTTTGTCCACCACTTTGATCTCTTTCTTTAAGCTGCTGCAGATCCGGTAGTTTACAGTTCCTGCATTCATCAGTACAACAGCCTCCGCCGGGATCTGTGGTACGTACTCATAGATCGCGTCATATGGTCTTGTGGTAATGTGGTTTTCGTCCAGATAACTGCGGATCTCCGGTGTTACAACCTCCTCCTGTAAAAACCAGATACACTCGTCCTCTGTTACTACAAGATAGGATAATATAACCGGAACATATGCGATATCGCCGCCACGGATATTTAACAGCCATGCAATATCGTAAAGACTGGTCAGAATGTGGGTATCCGTTCCCTCTTTTTTCATGACCTCACGCAGATCTGCCAGTTTACTCTTTGTGCTCTTGCCGGAATATTTTTCTTCTAAAATAAATAACGGCTCTTTTGACAATGCCGGACGTTCTTTCCAGATCAGATCGACCAGATCTTCTTTTACATATAAGGTGGCATGCTTTTCTGCTGCGATCTTTTCTAATTTTGCTCCCCAGGTGCCGTTTACCACACGTCCGTCAAATCCGAGGCATCCGCCCTCCTGTAATTTGTCTGCAATAAACTCATCTGTAGCTGGAACGCCTTCCTCGCCCATGCGGTAAAGGGTTACGGTGCTTCCCTTTAACTGGTTCTCTGCCTGAACAAAGTAACGTCCGTCTGTCCAGAGACCTGCTTCCTCAAGCGTGATGACTGCCGTACCGGCAGATCCGGTAAATCCGGTTATGAATTTTCTCGCCTTAAAATGTTCTCCTACATATTCTGACTCATGAAAGTCTGCGGTCGGAACAAGATATACGGTAATGTTCCGCTTTTTCATTTCTTCGCGTAATGCTTTTAATCTTTCCTGTATCATAGTTTCCTCCATTGCTGTCTTTTGTTTATAGGTCTGTGTATTCAAAGAATTTTGTATCGATCTCCGGATAAGAGCGTTTCAGTGAAATCGGTCTGCCGGAACGGGTCAAAAAGCAATGTGAGCTTTTTCCGGTCGTACGCAGTTCACCTGTCTTCTTATCAGTCATACGGTATTCTAACTCTAATTTGATGCCATTATACTTCACGATCTTTGGTTCGATCACGACAATGTCATCAAAATGTACCATACTGTGATATTCACAGGATACGGATAAGACAGGGCTAATGATCTCCATCTCTTCCATCTGCTTGTAACTGAGCCCGATCTGTTCCATCAGATCCATTCTCGCCTCTTCCATCCACTTAATATAGTTGGAATGATGAATGATCCCCATCTGATCTGTCTCGTAATACTTTGCATGATGCTCATAAGGACGGATCTTGATGTCATCCATATGCTCGGCATAAATTTCAATTTCTTCTCCTGCCATACAATGTCACTACCTTTCTTTCTATGAGGACAAAGAGTTCGCTAACAACTCTTCGCGCACTTATCTTAATTATCGCACATGACAGGCGGAATTTCAATTCATGTTGCAAAAAAAGTCCGGTCAGCGAAACAGCCGACCGGACTTTTTCCTTTTTCCTTATTCTCCTGTTACTTTAAATTTACCGATGAGGTTACGCAGTTCATCTGCCTCTCCGCTCATTTCCTGACTGGCAGCTGCACATTCCTCCGAAGTAGCGGAATTGGTCTGCACTACATCATTGATGTTTTCCACGCCCTCGTTGATCTGCTGGATCGCATGAGTCTGCTCATCCAATGCCTCTGCGATACCACCGACCTCTTTTGTAATAATCTTTGAATTATCTGCAACACCTGCAAGACGGTTTGCAGTCTCGTCTGCAATGGTCATACCTTTTTCTACCGCTTTTACGGATTGTTCGATCAGTGTCGCTGATTCTTTTGCTGCATCTGCACTCTGCTCTGCCAATACTGTTACCTGATCTGCAACAACTGCAAATCCCTTTCCTGCCTCTCCTGCGCGGGCAGCCTCAATCGAAGCATTTAAAGCAAGCAGGTTCGTCTGGGATGCGATCTCATTGATCGTTGCAATGATATTACTGATCTGCTGGGATGCTTCATTAATGTCATTCATAGACTGAACCATCTCCTGCATCTTATTATTTCCTTCGAGTATCTCATTGCCAAGCTGTCCCACTTTGCCACTGATCTCTTTTGCCTGCTCTGCATTCTGTGCAACACGCTCTGCTACACTGTTGATGGTTGCAGTCAGTTCCTCTACGACTGCAGCCTGGTTTGTAGCACCTTCGGCAAGATCGGTAGAACTCTCTGCCACCTGTCCGGCTCCACCAGATACCTGATCAGATGCTTTCCGGATGCCCTTTACCGTGTCAGACATACTTGCTTCAAATTGCATAATGGAATCCAGGATACCGACAAAATCTCCCTTCCATTCTACTTCCGGCTGTACATCAAAGTTACCATTTGAAAACTCATTCATGGCACGTGCGATATCGTCCACATAAGAACCCAAAATACGGATGGATTTTCGCAGGCTGTGTGCCAGTGCACCGATCTCGTCATCAGAACGATATTCGATCGTACTGTGCAGGTTTCCGGCTGAAAGCTCTTCTGCAACCGCATCAATCGCACCCAGCGGTGTCAGAACAGAATCTACAATAATCTTTCCTATCTTAAGTGCAACAATTACTGCGATCACCACAAATGCGATCACGACTACGATACCAAGCATTGCAAATATGTTCATCTGCAGTATCGCACTGTCCTCTTCCTGTGCCGTATAAGTATCCAGCTTATTTGCCATGCTTACCAGATTATCCAACGCAGGTGTGCAGACTGTTAAGATCTGCTCGGTTGCTTCTTCTTTCTGTCCTGCTGCAATCTGTTCTGTGATCGCATAACCGATCTCACCCCATTCCGTCAGAGCATTTACATACTCCTGATACAAGTCATCTCCGATCACATTGCAGTCTTTGATGATCTGAAGCTGTGTGTTCACATCCTCAAGTTTTTCGGAAACCCCACTCTGATAATCTGCATAAGTGGAGGTGTCATCATTCAATGCCATCTCACGGATACTGCGTGCTGCCACATTTATATCGATCCGGCATTCTTTTACTGCCACATTTGTTTTTGCAACTTTGTTAATATAACGGTTGGTCGTTCCATATAACCGGCAGATTACAACCAGTGCGATCACACCTGATGCGATCATCAGTCCGATTACGATCTGATAGCCATAATTCAATCGTTTCTCAATCCGCATTTTTTCAAGTTTTTCTCTCATATGTAGTCTTACCTCCTACTATTCCACTTTATCCTCTGATTTTTTTCAATATTATAACACGCATTGTTAGAATTTCAATCCAGAATTTCCAAAAAATCTATAAAAAATTTAAGAAAACTTTAATTGTATTTTCCCCTGTTCTGCCCTATCATATGGTACATTCCAGGAAACCCTGCACCATTTTTATTTTTTATAATAGGAGGAAATTTATGACAGCTACAACAAATTCACGTCATAGAAAAAAGAAAAAGAACAAAGCCGCCCTGCTCATAATCGAGCTCCTGATCCTGCTGATCCTTGCGGCACTGGCATTCGCAGCCACCAAATTCATGAAGATCAACACCACCCCTCTGGACAATTCCAATATTTCCATCAATGAAGATATTTCCGACGAATCCCAGAAGATCATGGATGGTTATAAGACCATCGCTCTGTTTGGTCTGGACAACCGTTCCAACGGAGATCTGATGCAGGGGCGCAGTGATGTGATCATGATCGCCGCCATCAATGGCAAGACACATGATGTCAAGATTGCTTCTGTCTACCGTGACAGCTATTTAGACACCGGGGATGGCGTATTTCAGAAATGCAACGCCGCTTACGCAAAGGGTGGACCGGAGCAGGCAATCTCCATGCTCAATACAAATCTGGACTTAAATATCACAGACCACGTCACAGTCGATTTTAACGCAATTGTAGAATGTGTGGATTTATTAGGTGGGATTGAAATGACGATCACAGATGATGAGGCAAACCTGATGACCGGCTACATCCGTGAGATCAACGAACTGACCGGTCACTCCTCTGTCGTTCCGCCTTCCGGTGGTACTTATACATTAGACGGCGTACAGGCATGTGCCTTTGCAAGGATCCGCTATGGCGGTGGAAATGATTACAAACGAACGGAACGTCAGCGTGCCGTGCTTTCTGCCATGGTTGCCAAAGCCCAGAAATCCAATCTGCTGACTTTAAACAAATTGATCAATGAAGTATTTGGTGATATTGAAACGAACCTGTCTACCACAGACATCATTTCACTTGCCACCAAAATCTTCAGCTATGATATGGGAGAAACGACCGGTTTCCCATTTGAAAAGGCAACCCATACCTACGATTCGGTCGGAGATGTCGTTATCCCATGTGATCTGGCATCCAATGTCACAAAGCTGCATCAGTTTTTATATGACGATGAAAACTATACTCCGTCACAGACTGTGCAGCAAAACAGTGAAACAATTATCCAGAAAACCGGATTTCGTCAGGGAGACGGCTATTAAAACGAGCGGCGTCTTTTTGCATACATCAGTATCGCAAACACTGCGATACTGGTGAGCGAAATCCCAAGCCCCATCCGAAATCCCGGAGTCTCATATTTCAAACAGATTTCATGTTCCCCTTCTTCTAAGGAAACACTTAAAAATCCCTCTCCAAATACCTGCGGCTGTGTTTCTACCCCATCCACATAGAGCGTCCAGCCATCATCATTTGCAATGGAAAAGATCATCCTGCCGGCTTCCTTTACATTTACCTTTCCTGTGATCTTCGTATCGGAAAAAGAAGTCAGCTCCATCGTCTGCTGTTGCAAAGTCTCGTATGCATCTGCAAGTGCCTCCAAATTCAGTTTATAAGCCTTTAAGGAAAGGGTCTGGTTTATCGTGTTTTTGACACGGACGGTATCGCCCGCATTACAATAGCCAAGATCCAGCGTGTAACCGTGTGACACCTTGGAAAATGATTTTGTCCTGCCATCACTGATCTCTTCCGTCAGATTCTCGACCGTTGTCCTGCCATAGGTTGCAAAGATATAAGCATCCTCTGAAACCTCTATCGTAGATACTCCGTTTTCGGAAGCTGCCGGGATCTCTGTCAGCATCGGTTCTTTCGCCCCGAGCAGATATGCCAGTTCATTCTGCGCCTCGATCTTATCCTCTGCCCCTTTGTAATCCCACGCATCAACGACATTCTCTGACATCATAAAGCCAAGTGGCAGCACATATTTGTTCTCATATAAACAGGTGGAACCGCTCTGTGCGACCAGCGTGCGGATCGGGTTGGCTTCCTCTCCATTATCCGCAATCACATATCTTAAGGAAAGCATGGCGGAAATCAGTGGCGTTGCACCATTGATGCAGTAAAAGTTCTTCCCCCCCTCCATGCCGACTGCCTGGTAAAAATGGCTGATATCCAGATTCATCAGGGAGGAAAACTGGGTTGCAGAGTGATAACCGAACAAAGCCGCATCATTTTTCGTCTTGCGTTCCAGCTCTTCCGTCCGGTAAAAAGTGACTCCCTCATCCTTTGTGAGTTCTTTTACATCGGAGAGAACATCCTGATAATCCGACCAGGACTGCACATAAGGTGTTCTTCCGGTTGTGCCAAGCCCGGTCTGGTTAAAATTCATCAAAAGCTCTGCCACCATGGCAAAGCAGGCGATCTGGAGCATCAACGTCTTCACGCGTGCCCCATCCCAGAAATAAAAACATAAGATAACCATATAAATTGCAAGAAAGACCAGTGTGGTCGACTTTGCTTCCGTGCTGATCAGATCTTCCTCTGAGATCTGATACGACCACAAAAATACTGCCGCCGGTACTGCCCCCGCCACGAGTGCATGCCAGAGACGGTTTCCCTTGAAATGTAAGAAAGTCTCATAGGAAAGCACAAGCAGTAAAAAGATATACAGAAAGCTCTGTCTGCCCGGCAGGGAATCCGGGAAATGAAGCCCGTGCCAGATAAAATCCAGCTGGTTATTGGCAAAACCGAGCAGGAAGAACAGTGCTAAAAATCCGCCCATGCACTTTTTCTTCCAGGAGAATTCCCGGTTTAAAAAAAACAGTACAAACAGCATCACAGTAAACACGCCACAATAGATATTCGGCCAGTGGTTTCTTCCGGTGTAAACATCCGTCATTGCCGAATGTCTGCCCAGTTCTGCGATCAGATTAAAATACCACTCCATCTGATCCGGGAAAGAAATATTTTTAGATCCACTGCTTCCCAGAATGATTGCTTCCGGTATGATCAGGATCGCTCCGGTTCCACCGGCAAGCAGGGAATACACGAAAAAGCGTACCCATGCTTTTATCCCGCTCGCCCTGTTCTGTAAAAATGTGACGAAAAACCAGATCACAAGGAAAATGCAGATCATGATCGAAATATAATAGTTGCTTAAAATACAAAGCGAAAGGCTGACATAGTAAAGAGCCGTTTTTTCTTCCTTCACAAGTTTTTCGAGCCCCACCAGAACAAGCGGTGCTAACGCAATGCAGTCCATCCACATGATATTCCATGCATAGGCTGCCACAAATGCAGACAGTGCGTAAGCCGTTGCAAAAATTGAAATTGCCGGATGATTGGAAGAAAAATGGTATTTTAAATAAGCTCCAAAAAACAGTCCTGCCAGCGAGATCTTGAGCGCCACAAGGATCGTCATAAATTCAATGACCGCCCCCTGCGGGCAGAAAATCAACAGCCAGTTTAATGGACTTGCCAGATAATACGCATACAGCGAGACAAAGTCCACGCCAAGCCCGACATTCCATGTATAAAAGGCACTGCCGCCCTCTCTTAATTTATGAAGCAGTTCTGTAAAAAACGGACAGTACTGATGGTACATATCAATATGTAGGATACACTGATCTCCAAACGGATAGACCTCATGGCTGATACATACGATCACCACCAGCAACAGGGGCAGCAGAAAGGATGCTGCTAACGGAAGCCGTTCTTCCCATTTCTTTTTTCTGTCTTTTTCTTTCACGATTACGACCTCTTACTTTTTCTGATAATCAAATAGCTGATAATATTCCAGTTTCCGATAGGTGTCCAAACCACTCTTTTCCTCTTTGACCGTGCTCTCCACACCGTCTGATTTCTGCAGCCGCACGGCAGAGAGGATCGGATATTCCTCTTTTAAATCCATCAGATAGGACTGGTAGGAAGAAAGCGGCACTCCTGCTCGTTCCAACACTTCCGCCGCCAGATAATTTGCACTGGTGTCGGCTCCGGTTTCCGCATCAATATCATAATTTGCCCACATGATATACGGTACCTGATAGCGGAGTTTCTGCTCTTCCTCATCCAGATTGTTCCACTGCATGCCGTTTTTTGCAAGGATGGTATACGCCACCGAATCACCCGGCTGATGGTCGCCAAAGAAGACGATCACGGTCTTTTCATCCACCTGGGAAAAATAATCTACCAGTTCTTCCAGTGCCTGATCGGATAATTTGATCAGAGAAAGATACTGGTTTAAGGAAGTGTTCTGCGAATCCGTCACCGTGATATCCGGTGTAAAATTATTATAGGAATCCTGATAGCCGCCATGATTCTGCATTGTTACATTAAAGGCAAATAACGGTTTGCCCTCCTCTTTCGTCTCATAAAACTCAATCAGTTTTTCCACGCAGCTCTCATCACTGATATACTGTCTGACATAATGCGGGATCAGATAATCTTCTTTAAATACGCTGCGGTCAAATCCAAGATACGGATAGACGGTATCCCTGTCCCAGCCGTCTGCATTGAAAGGATGCGTTGCCACTGTCTCATAGCCAAGCCCACGCAGATATTCCGGCAATGCCATCATCTCTCCGGTGATGTACTGCTGATAAGGGACACTTCCCTGCGGCAGAAATGCCATGGTATTTCCGGTCAGAAATTCAAATTCGGTATTTGCCGTGTTGCCTCCGCAGACGGAGACGTTCAACATTCCACTCACCGTATTGTCTGCCCCCTGCTGTAAGCTGTGGACAAACGGCATGTAATCTTCATTCGTGTCAAATTCTCCGAGCACGGAGAGATCGGAAAATGCCTCATCCATAATGACAAGGATATTCGGCAGATCTTCTTGTGATGTCTGATCCGATGTCGTATCATACTCTGCCAGCACCGACTGCGCTTCCCCCTTGTCATATCCTGCCGGTTTTTCAATGGACATATACGCCAGATTCATCACAAAGGTTACCGCTACTCCATCCACATTTGTCATGTAAACCGGTGTAAATAACTTATTATATAAACGATGGCTGTTCTGGAAGCTTTCTTTCTGAAGCGTACCGGAAAATCCGACCAGTACAAACACCACTGCTGCTGCCGCGGCCGCACGTTTCCAGAATGCGATCCTGCGGACGGACACTTTTGCAAAATGAAGTAAAACGATCAGTGCCGTCAATGCGATCGTCGTAGCCACCATCCGGACGGTCGGCGTAAAATCATAATTATCCGCCACGCTTGCCGCCGTTTTTATGGATAAAATATCCCACGGCACGATCGGGTTGGTGCGGAACTGCACCACATAGGCGTTTGCGATCCCATAAGCCATCGTTATCCCGCACAAAATGCGGTATGCCAGCTTTATGGTCCCTGTTATGCCAAACAAGATAGCTGCCACAAACTCAAATAAGAGGATATTAAAAAACTGCGCCCATGGACGCACCTCTGCAAACGGGTTGTGGGTGTAACATTCTAATAAATAAAAACAAAGGATCGGCGGCAGCACAAACCATAAGACATTACCTGCCACTCTTCCTGCCCTTTGTAAGCCTTCTTTGGGTATTACAACTTTTTTTGGCTCCTTTTTCTGTGTGGAGCTCTTTAATTTTCTACTTCCATTCATGATAAATCTCCTTTTGCCACCAGACATTTTATCATATTCTTCCTGTGATTGGAAATGAGTTCGCTAAATTTTCACAAAAACTTTTGCACTCCTGTTTGTCTTTTTTTGGCACTTTATGTGTATAACAGCAAAATTGTATTTTTTTCTGACAAAACTTTGCTTGACTTTCCCTACAAAGTTCACTACTATGCTTATATGGGGCATGCAAGAAGCTCATAATAAGATGAAGAAGGGTTTTTAAAATGAACGTTGAAACGGAGCTGACTCGTTTAACGAAAGAAAATGATGATTACAGACAGATCATTGAAACACAGCAGAATACCATTCGACGATTGATCGATTTCTATATTCTTGGTCAACCCGTAAATGAAACAAAAAGCGGACAGCATTAAATGCTGTCCGTTTTTCTTCTCTAGAATGCCGGCAATGGGACTTGAACCCATACGGTGTTGCCACCAACAGATTTTGAGTCT
>URUD01000036.1 GCA_900550935.1 uncultured Roseburia sp. | reverse complement strand
GATTGTGGCCACAGCCGATCACAACACACCGACGACCGGTTGGGAAGCCGGAATGGAGGGCATTACTGATCCGATCTCCAAGCTGCAGGTCACGACATTGGATGAAAACATTCGTCAAAACGGATGTGCGGCGTTTTTCCCGTTCCTGTCCCGCGGACAGGGCGTCATCCACGTTATGGGACCGGAAGAGGGTGCAACGCTTCCCGGCATGACTGTCGTTTGCGGTGACTCTCACACGAGCACCCACGGAGCTTGCGCAGCAATTGCCTTCGGTATCGGAACGAGTGAAGTTGAGCACGTGATGGCAACCCAGACGCTGCTCACGAAGAAAATGAAAAACATGCGCGTGCATGTGGAAGGCAAACTGCAGCCCGGCGTTTTTGCTAAGGATCTTGCGCTCTACATTATCGGCAAGATCGGAACGGCCGGCGGAACAGGGTGCGCCATTGAGTTTGACGGCCCTGCAATTCGTGCGCTCTCTATGGAAGGCCGCATGACGCTCTGCAATATGGCCATCGAAGCCGGTGGAAAGAACGGTATCTTCCCGGTTGATGAAAAAGCGATCGCTTATATGGAGGAACATTCCACAAAGAAATATACCGTATATGAGGCAGATGAGGATGCGGAATATGAAGAGGAATATACGATTGATCTTAGCACATTAAAACCGACCGTTGCATTCCCGCATCTTCCGGAAAATACCAGAACCATCGATGAAGTGGGTGACTTAAAGATCGATCAGGTTGTGATCGGTTCCTGCACCAACGGAAGAATGGATGATCTGCGTATTGCAGCATCTATTTTGAAAGGAAAAAAAGTAGCAAAGGGACTTCGTGTTATCGTCATTCCTGCAACACAGCAGATTTATCTGGATGCCATGCAGGAGGGACTGTTAAAAATTTTCATTGAGGCAGGTGCAGTTGTGAGCACCCCGACCTGTGGACCGTGTCTGGGAGGTTATATGGGTATCCTGGCAGAGCATGAGAGATGTGTTTCTACCACAAACCGTAACTTCGTAGGAAGAATGGGACACGTTGAGTCAGAGATTTATCTTGCAAGCCCTGCAGTAGCCGCAGCAAGTGCGATCACCGGCAGATTATCAGGCCCGGATGAAGTTGTATCAGAATAGAGGATGGAAGGAGACAAAACATGAAAGCAGCAAAAGGTCATGTGTTCAAATTTGGTGATAATGTAGATACGGATGTAATTATTCCGGCAAGATACTTAAATTCTTCTGATCCCAAAGAGCTTGCAACACATTGCATGGAAGATATTGATGCGGAGTTCGTAAACAAAATGACACCGGGAGACATCATTGTTGCAAATAAGAACTTTGGATGTGGTTCCTCCAGAGAGCATGCACCGCTTGCCATCAAGGCAGCGGGAGTAAGCTGTGTCATTGCAGAGACATTTGCGCGTATCTTTTACCGCAATGCCATTAATATCGGACTTCCGATCATAGAATGTCCGGAAGCGGCACAGGCGATTGAAGCCGGAGATGAGGTAGAGGTGAACTTTGATACCGGAGTGATCACTGATGTTACGAAAAATACATCGTATCAGGGTCAGGCATTTCCACCTTTTATGCAGAAGATTATTGACTGTGAGGGACTGGTCAATTATATCAACCAGAAATAGCAGACAGGTAATCTAAAAATCGTTTTGAAATTTTGATATGGGTATATACATCGGCATATTCTTTCGGGGAAAACGTATCGACATAGTTTTCCGGAAAGTTCCGATGGATGCCGGCTGCCTTTGCCAGATCAACTGCCTTGTTGTAGGCAATGGCAGCTTTTTCTTCTTTGGAGTAGGTGCCGATGATGAAATTGCCGTTGATGTGGATCACGGCGCGGTATTTGATCAGTCCCTTGTCCTGATACTGTAAAACACCATGGTAGCGGTTGATGATGATCAGATTGGAATAGCGGAAATCAAACTCGTCGCCATTGGCAAACTGGTAATCTCTTCCGGCAACTGCGTAGGGCTTAATGCCATAGCGGGATAAAATGGAGTACTGCATGCCATAGTCATTGACGAACAGGTGTCCCTGCCGTTTCTGGATCTTGTGGCTTGCGTAATAAAAAAGATCATCAATATCAAACTTCAACTCCAGGGAAGGTGTCAGAAAATAGCTGAAATAACCTTTCCGAAGGTAAATGGGATTTCTGAAATAAAGATGATTATCCCGGAAATTAATAAGTGTGACCGCCTTGTCCGGTGACAGAAACTGAAGATGACTGGTATAGTTGGTCAGATCCACGGACGTATCATTCAGGATATGGGCAGCCTCAAGATAAGTGCCATGTGCATCTTCTTCTGTGGAAGAACTGCCGAGGCTGATGTGTTTGTTTTTGTAAGTAATATTGGAACGGTAGTAGATCGTACCGTTTTTTTGTTTTGCGGTATAGACTCCCGGGAGCATAGAACCTCCTATATGATTACTTTTCATCATTGAGATGGGGATAGCATAACATTTTTCAGGTAAGAATGCAAGTTTCGAGGGCGAATACGTTGACATGGACGTATTGTTTCTTATATAATGGGGAAAGAAATTTCCATAAATGTATGAAAATGTTAAAATCGCAGTTTGTGGATGTGCGCTGCCTGACACAGATTGCGTTTGTGTAATGTAACAGGTAAAGTGACAGAGCGCAGCGCAGAAATGAGGATAAAATGGAATTAATGTATGCGAGCACGAGAGATGCGAATGAAAAGGTAACAGCTTCCGAGGCAATCTTAAAAGGATTGGCAAAGGATGGGGGATTGTATGTTCCGACAACGATTCCGACCCTGGATGTAGAGCTGGATGCTCTGGCAAAAATGTCCTATCAGGAGACAGCTTACGAGGTATTAAAACGTTTTCTGACAGACTTTACAGAAGAAGAGTTAAAGCATTGTATTAATGCTGCATACGACAGCAAGTTTGATACTGAGGAGATCGCACCGCTTGTAGATGCAGATGGCGCATATTATCTGGAATTGTTCCATGGACCGACCATTGCATTTAAGGATATGGCTCTTTCTATTCTGCCACATCTGCTGATCGCAGCAGCCCGCAAGAATCAGGTAAAAAATGATATCGTTATCTTAACAGCAACCTCTGGTGATACAGGAAAGGCTGCTTTGGCAGGATTTGCTGATGTAAAGGGAACCAAGATCATCGTATTTTATCCAAAGAACGGTGTCAGCCCAATCCAGGAGAAACAGATGGTAACCCAGAAGGGTGACAACACATTTGTGGTAGGTATCCACGGAAACTTCGATCAGGCACAGACTGGTGTGAAGCAGATGTTCTCCGATGCTGCACTGGCAAAAGAGATGGATGCAGCCGGATATCAGTTCTCATCTGCAAACTCCATCAACATCGGACGTCTGGTACCACAGATCGCATACTATGTATATGCTTATGCAAAATTGTATGCAAACGGTGTGATCGCCAAAGACGAGAAGATCAACATCGTAGTGCCGACAGGAAACTTCGGTAATATTCTGGCAGCGTTCTATGCAAAGAATATGGGACTTCCAATCGCGAAACTGATCTGTGCATCCAATGAAAATAAAGTCCTTTATGATTTCTTCCAGACTGGTACCTATGATAAGAACAGAGAGTTCATGCTGACCAGTTCTCCATCCATGGATATTCTCATCTCAAGCAATCTGGAACGTCTGATTTACCGTATTGCAGGAGAGGATGCAGCAAAGAATACAGAACTGATGAAAGATCTCTCTGCAACTGGAAAATACGAGATTACACCGGAGATGAAAGAAAAATTAGATGACTTTTACGGTAACTACACCAGCGAGGCAGAGACCGCAAAGACCATCCGCAATTTATACGAAAAGACCGGATATATCATTGATACCCATACTGCAGTGGCAGCCGGTGTATATGACAAATACAAAAAGGATACAAAGGATACCGATACCAAGACCGTGATCGCATCTACAGCAAGCCCATTTAAGTTTACCAGAAGCGTAATGGATGCGATCGATATGAAATACGATAGCTTGGGTGATTTTGAGTTAGTTGATGAGTTAAGTAAGATCGGCAATGTAAAAGTGCCACAGGCGATCGAGGAGATCCGCAACGCGGAGGTTCGTCACAAGACAGTTTGTGAAGTGGCAGAGATGCCACAGGTCGTAAAGAAATTCCTTGGTATTTAAGAGAATAAGATAAATGTGTGCGCCCGTCTGGCGCACACCAAAAAGAAAACACAGAAGTTTAACTCTGTGTTTTCTTTTTGGTTCTAATTATTATTCTGATTTATAGATCTCGAAAATGAAGTGGATTGTTCCAAATGGATAAACGATCGGAAGCAGATAAGTCTCTGATTTGAAAGTAAGTAACTCGTCTGTTTCTACCATTGGAGGATCTAAAGCCAATTCGATAGAAAATTCATTGGATACATTTACATTGAATAATCCGTTGTGGAGATTTAAGAAATCTTCCAGAGAGGACTGCACATACTCGTCAAATGCTGTAAATGTCTCGCCAACATATCGTGAAGCAAATGCGATACATGCAGTTTCCGGCATATCGATATAAGTCTTTAAAGAAAAACGTCCGTTGATTTTCTGGGATACACAGTAATTCGTCGGATATTCTTTGCATACATATGGATTTACCGGAGTGAAATCATCTCCGATAAAACGCACCAGATTTGTAAAGAGCAGACGAAGGAATGAAATCTCGAAAGAAGAAAGGGAACGCTCTGCAATTACAAAGAAGTTTTCAACCAGATGGTCGATGGATTCCTGTGTCTCATTGGAATAATCATCTTCATAAATCTCGTTCTGTGATTCGTAGTCAATAATGAGAGACTGGAGCTTTTGGTTGTCAATTAATCCCTCATCTACAAGAGTCTGTCCTAACTGCAAGAAGTCCGGACTCTGTGACTGCAAAAGTTCAGCAACCTGTGCCTCTGTAAGATATCCCTCATGGATAGCAAGCTCACCGAAACGGGAATCCTGATGGGTCTGCATAATTACAATTTGATCTACTTCGTTCGCTGTCATGTATCCGGCATGCATTGCAAGGGTACCAAGTTTCAAATGCTCGGAAGACTTTTTCTCCAAAGCATGGATAAGCTGATCGCCGGTTACGACATGATTTGCTAATAGATAGTTACCAAAAAACTGGGCGTACATAGTTAGCTCCTTTCAAATCTGGAAGTGATAATGTGTTGAATTTGATCCGCCGTTTTTAAAGGTTTTTGCACAAAATCCTTTGCACCTGCCTCAATGGCGGCACGGAGCTGTGACTGTGTTCCCACAGATGAGACAATAATGATATCGGCATTTTTATCAAAATCAATGATTTCACGAATAGCAGCATTTCCATCTTTTACTGGCATTACAATGTCAAGGAAGACAAGAGTTGGCTTTTCTTTTTTGTACATGTCGATGCAATCCTGACCATTGGATGCTTCTAAAAAGACCGGAGAGCCATACTGCGAAATAATGTCTTTGATCTGTTTCCTTGCGAGTATAGAATCGTCACCGATGAGAATTTTTGCGTCTTCTAATGTCATGGTTCTTTCCCCCATCTCTATTGTATTTATACTTTATTTTACACTACTTGGGAAAATAGTTCAATCGTTATAGATGAAAAATGTACTAAAAAGTCCCGATTTGTAATAAATTTGTACTGGATTCTTGCACCTGTTTCTGAGAAAAGCTATAATAGCATTAAAAAAAGATGGAGAGAAGAGACATGGATTTAAACACGATCATGATGCCGGTTTTGGATGCGGTCATTGCAATGATGGGCGTATATCTGATCTTTGCCGGATGGAAGATGAAAAAGACCAATGAGATCAGCGTACTTTTAATCGCAGAGGAAGAACGCAAAAAATGCAAAAATAAAGAGAGATTCATTCAGGATATCTATTGGAAAGAAATGACGTTTGGCGTTGTCATGACAATCGTGGCTGTGCTTGGATTTATCAACGAATTTGTGACAAAACTCGGGAAATTTAATTATATTGAGCTTGCAGTCTTTTTACTGGTATTTATCTGGTTCCAGCATGAACTGGTAGCGGCAAGGGGCAAATACCTGTCGAATTTCCGCTAGAAATCAGCTGATTTTCACAGGAACATCACAAAGCCACGCTAACATATCAGAAAGAAATTTGGAAATGGAGAGAACGATGGAGAGAATATTAGTCGTAGATGATGAAGAAAAGATCCGTGCCATCATTCGTAAATATGGTGAATTTGAGGGTTACGAGATCACAGAAGCCCATGATGGGATGGAGGCAGTGGAACTCTGCAAAAAACAGGATTTTGATCTGATGATACTGGATGTTATGATGCCGGAGCTGGATGGTTTTTCCGCCTGCCGCGAGATCAAAAAGAGAAAAAATATTCCGGTGATCATGCTGTCTGCGCGTGGAGAAGAATATGACAAGATCCACGGATTTGAGCTCGGGATCGATGATTATGTGGTAAAACCGTTTTCACCGCGTGAACTGATGATGCGTGTGAAAGTCGTCATTGGCAGAAATACGCCAAAGGATACATTGGATGGACATGAGAGATTTCAGGCAGAGGGGCTGTTGGTGGATTTTACCGGACGGACTGTTTCTGTGGACGGCACCAGAGTCGATATGTCACCAAAAGAGTATGACCTTTTATTTTATCTGGTAAGAAACCGCAACATTGCGTTAGCACGTGAAAAGCTGATCACAGAGGTCTGGGGCTATGACTATTATGGGGATGACAGAACGTTAGATACCCATATCAAACTGCTCCGGAGCAGCCTTGGCGAATACCGCAAATTTTTAGTGACATTACGGGGGGTGGGATACCGGTTTGAAACATGAAAAGATAAGCATTAAATGGAAAATATTCTTTTATCTTCTTATCTTTACCGGGATACTGTTAGTCGTGCTCTGGCTGGTCCAGATCTGCTATCTGGATACGTTTTACAAGACCATTAAAAACCGGGAGGCAGTGCAGCTGACCAGTGAGGTTACAGAGATCTTACAGTCGGAGGATGAAGATAAAGAAGAAAAGATCGATGCCTTAACGGCACGGTATAATATGGCAGTGCTTGTGGCGGAGCAGGATGGCACGATCCTTTACAGTGCCGAATATATCCCAAATTCTAACTTAAATATGATGCCGGCAGAACTGGTGCAGGATTGCTATCAAAGGGCAGTCGAAGATGGAGGCAGCACCAGGATCGAATTTGGTGGTGGTGAACGGAAGCCGTTTACGCAGCCGGATACCGATATACCGGAAATGCCAGAAACAAATGAGAGTGCGCAGGCAGATGCAGACCGGATGATGGATGGATTTATGCAAAATCATGGACAGGATCGGATTGAAAGTGTGATCACTGTAAATCTTGTCCCGGTGGATGGAACAGAGGTATTGCTGTTTGTCAATACGCAGTTGACACCGGTGGATGCAACGGTCAATACGTTACGGGTGGAACTGGTCTGGATTACTTTTATCATGATACTGCTTTCCCTGGTGGTCGCACTTTTAATCTCCCGTCAGGTGTCCAAATCCTTTATCAAGATCAATGAATCGGCAAAGAAGATGGCAAAGGGTGATTTCTCTGTCCGCTTTGAAGGCAAGGATTACAGGGAAATTGCAGAATTATCGGATACCTTAAATGCAACAGCTGTGGAGTTAAACCGGAATGAGAGCTTACGGCGGGAACTGATCGCCAATGTGTCACATGACCTTCGGACGCCGCTTACGATGATCATTGCCTATGCAGAGGTTATGCGTGACCTGCCGGGGGAAAATACACCGGAAAACGTACAGGTTGTCATTGACGAGGCGGCAAGACTTACCAATCTGGTCAATGATATGCTGGATATGTCCAAACTGCAGGCTGGAGTAATGGTAAAGAATGCAGAGATTTATAATCTGACCGAAAGCATTGAAACGGTTCTGGAACGCTACAACAAATTAAAAGAACAGGAAGGATATGTTATCGAGTTTGACTATGACCGCAAGGTTTATGTCGATGCGGATGAATACAAGATCTTTCAGGTCATTTATAATCTGATCAATAACGCCATCAATTATACCGGGACGGATAAGACGGTCCGGGTAAGACAGAAAGTAGTAGAAGACAGGGTGCGCATTGAGGTCGAGGACAGCGGAGAGGGCATCGCCAAAGAGGATCTGCCGTATGTATGGGATCGCTATTATAAAGTGGACAAGACACATAAACGTTCTGTGATGGGAACCGGTCTTGGACTTTCTATCGTAAAGAATATATTAGAGCTTCATGATGCCGCTTATGGTGTCTGGAGCGAGGAAGGAAAAGGTTCTATCTTCTGGTTTGAACTCTCTCTTGCAACGAAATCATAGAAGGAATTTCCTATACAGTAAAAAAAGAGTCGTTTACGACTCTTTTTTTCGTTCATCCATAGGGATATAGACTTTGTGTTCGCCCACGTTTTTATAGGCAGGACGCATGATCTTGCCATTGATCGCAACTTCCTCGAGGCGGTGTGCACTCCATCCAGAAATTCGTGCGATCGCGAAGATCGGTGTATATAACTCGACTGGAAGTCCAAGCATGGAATAAGCAAATCCACTGAAAAAGTCGACATTTGGGCTGACACCCTTGTAGATCTTGCGTTCTTCTGCAATGATCTGCGGAGCAAGACGTTCTACCGCAGAATAGAGTGCAAATTCTTTTTCGTAGCCTTTCTCGGCAGAGAGACGTTCCACGAAAGAGCGGAAAATACGTGCTCTCGGGTCAGACAGTGAGTAAACAGCGTGCCCCATACCATAGATCAGACCAGCTTTATCAAATGCTTCTTTGTGAAGCAGAGCTCTTAAATAACGGCTGATCTCTTCCTCGTCACTCCAGTCGGAAAGATTGGATTTCATATCATCAAACATTTTTACAACTTTGATGTTGGCACCACCGTGTTTTGGACCCTTTAAGGAGCCTAAGGATGCCGCAATGGCAGAATAGGTATCGGTGCCGGAAGAAGAAACCAGATGCGTGGTAAAGGTAGAGTTATTTCCACCACCATGCTCCATATGAAGAATTAATGCGATATCGAGAAGTTTTGCCTCAAGTGGAGAAAACTGGCTGTCTGCACGCAAAATATGTAGGATATTTTCGGCAGTAGAGTATTCCGGCTTTGGAGGATGGATAAAGAGGCTGGCACCATCGTGATAGTGCTTGTAAGCCTGATAGCCGTAAACGGATAGCAGAGGAAACAGACTGATCAACTGCAGACACTGACGAAGTACATTCGGAAGAGAAATATCATCTGCCATATCATCGTAGGAATAGAGGGTCAGTACGCTTCTGGCAAGGGTATTCATCATATCTTTGCTTGGAGCTTTCATAATGATATCTCTGACAAAACTGGTCGGAAGTGTACGGTAATCGCTGAGCATTCTGGTAAAGTCGGATAACTCATCTGCAGTCGGGAGTTTTCCAAAAAGCAGAAGATAAGTACATTCTTCAAAACCAAAGTGGCTGCCTTCCGGGAGTCCCTGGATAATATCACGAACATTATAACCTCTATAGTAAAGTTCACCATCTGCAGGAACGGTTTTTCCATCGACTTCTCTGGTGGAAGAGACCTCGGAAATCTCGGTCAGTCCAACGAGTACGCCTTTTCCGTTTAAGTCGCGCAGACCACGTTTGACATCGTATTGTGTATAAAGCTCCGGATCGATCTTGGAACACTGTTCACTGAGTGTGGCAAGGTGCTGTAATTCGGGGGTGATTTCGCAAAAACGATTTGTAGACATGTTAGCCCTCCTTTATAGTAATAGTGTGCACTTCATTAAAATAAAGCATGAAAATATCATAACACATGTATTTATTTTTATACAAGGAAAATGGCTATTTTTTATGAAAATTTAAGAAGATACTTCTTTCCTTATTAAAAAAATTGAATTACAATAGGATTAAAAGATGTGATTCCTAAGGAGGAGAACTATGAATCAGGAAATGATAAAAGAAGCCATTCTGGCAAAAGAAAATGCTTATGCACCATATTCTCATTTTAGAGTGGGAGCAGCACTTTTGACGAAGAGTGGAAAAATATATCGTGGCTGTAACATTGAGAATGCAGCATATACACCTACAAACTGTGCAGAGCGGACAGCCTTTTTTAAAGCGGTTTCAGAGGGAGAGAGAGAGTTCGAGGCGATCGCGATCACGGGAGATGCAGATGACTACCTTTATCCCTGCGGCGTATGCAGACAGGTAATGGCAGAGTTCTGTGATCCGGCTGCTTTCAGGATTTTTTTAGTAAAGAATGAAAATGATGTAAAGGAATTTACCTTACAGGAACTCTTGCCAGGTGGCTTTACAAACGCAGATCTGGAAAAGGGCGTTCGTATTTAAGAAAACAGCATAAATATGGATGCTCTATATACATTTTTATGAGCAGAAAGCATATAAAAACCGGAAACGAAACTTCGTTTCCGGTTTTTTATATCGGGAAATCCGACTAATTATGCCTGAGGACCTGCAGAAACTAATGCTTTACCAGCTTCGTTTCCTTCGTATTTAGCAAAGTTCTTAACAAATCTTGCAGCAAGATCTTTTGCTTTTGTCTCCCACTCAGAAGCGTTAGCGTAAGTATCACGAGGATCTAAGATACCTGCATCAACACCTGGAAGCTCTGTAGGAACTTCGAAGTTGAAGTATGGGATGGTCTTAGTAGGAGCAGATAAGATAGCTCCGCTTAAGATCGCATCGATGATACCACGGGTATCTTTGATGGAGATACGTTTTCCTGTTCCGTTCCATCCTGTATTTACAAGATATGCTTTTGCTCCGCTCTTTTCCATTTTCTTAACGAGCTCTGCAGCATATTTTGTAGGATGTAACTCTAAGAATGCCTGTCCAAAGCAAGCAGAGAAAGTAGGAGTAGGCTCGGTAATTCCGCGCTCTGTACCTGCTAACTTAGCTGTGAAACCAGACAGGAAGTAGTACTGTGTCTGCTCTGGAGTTAAGATAGATACTGGAGGAAGTACACCAAATGCATCTGCTGATAAGAAGATTACGTTCTTAGCTGCTGGAGCAGAAGAGATTGGACGTACAATGTTTTTAATGTGGTTGATCGGATAAGATACACGAGTATTCTCGGTAACGCTCTTATCTTTGAAGTCGATCTTACCAGAAGCGTCTAAGGTTACGTTCTCTAACAGTGCATCACGAACGATCGCATTGTAGATATCTGGCTCAGAATCTTTGTCAAGATCGATAACTTTTGCGTAGCATCCACCCTCAAAGTTGAATACGCCGTTGTCATCCCAGCCGTGCTCGTCATCACCGATTAAGAGACGCTTCGGATCGGTAGAAAGAGTTGTTTTACCTGTTCCGGAAAGACCGAAGAAGATAGCTGTGTTCTCACCGTTCATATCTGTGTTTGCAGAGCAGTGCATAGAAGCGATGCCCTTTAATGGCAGATAGTAGTTCATCATAGAGAACATACCTTTTTTCATTTCTCCGCCGTACCATGTATTTACGATAACCTGCTCACGGCTTGTGATGTTGAACATAACAGCTGTCTCAGAGTTTAATCCTAACTCTTTGTAGTTCTCAACTTTTGCTTTGGAAGCGTTGTAAACAACGAAATCTGGCTCGAAGTTCTCAAGCTCTTCAGCAGTAGGTTTGATGAACATGTTTGTAACAAAGTGTGCCTGCCAAGCAACCTCAACGATGAAACGGATTGCCATACGGGTATCTTTGTTTGCACCACAGAAAGCATCCACTACGAAAAGTCTCTTGTTAGAGAGCTCTTTGATCGCGATGTCTTTTACTGCGCTCCATGCTTCCTGGCTTGCAGGATGGTTGTCATTTTTGTACTCGTCAGATGTCCACCATACAGTGTCCTTGGAATTCTCATCAACTACGATGAACTTATCTTTAGGAGAACGTCCTGTATAGATACCTGTCATAACGTTGACAGCACCGAGTTCACTTTCCTGACCTTTTTCAAAACCTTCAAGTGTTGGTTTTGTTTCCTCTTCGAATAACACTTCGTAAGAAGGATTGTAAACAACTTCTGTGGTTCCGGTAATACCGTACTTGCTTAAATCAATTTTTGCCATCTTACTTAACCTCTTTCTTTAAAATTTTGTTATGATAATTACCTGTAAAATACAGGCATTATACGAAAAATGACAGGAAAACAGCGTACACTGCTTTCCGTATTCTATTATACATAATAAATTCATAAAATCAATAAATAATAGAAAGAAAAACATAATTTGGCACTAATTAATTGTTGCGAAACGGGACATATTAAAGTATAATAAGACTAACAAAACAGCCTGGGATGTGCGACACCCTACATTTTTGAACCTACATTTACGTTCATGGGATTCTTATATTCGAAGGCAGATGTCAAGCCACCAGTACCTTTTGGTACGCGAGCAGTGGAAGGCAGAAACTGACGTGCGGTTACCCACCTAGCTTTGGCTAGGCGTCAAAAACGTAGGAAACGGCATTTTGGGTCATGCAAAAGATTCTGTTTGAAGTACAGAAGAGCTGCAGTAAGGTACTTTAGAGAAGATCGTAAGATACTATCCGAGAAAGTGATAAAGTACCAAAGAATATATGCACAGTGTTGTGCATCACAATATACCAAAGAGGGAAGCTGCTTTGAAATATAAGCAGCTTCTTTTTTTCATAATATAGAAATACAGGGGAAAGAAATGAGACAGCGTAAAAAGAGCAGTGGAAAGCAAAAAGCAGTACTGTTTACAGTGCTTGTGATAGTTTTTTCCTTATTATTATGGCAGAAATTAAAGCCGGATTACATAGAGAACGATTATTCTTCTGATTTCGTCGGAATAGCGGAGATCAAAAGTGAACTCGCATTCGGCGTTTACTCCGGGGAAGAGTGGGATGATTTTTTTGCTCAGTATGATAAAAATTATCTTACCGGGGAGAGCCTGGATGCGATGCTAAAAAAACTGGGTGTTTCCGAACAGATCACCGGGAAAAAATACCGGAAACACCATGTGATAGCAAGATCAGAATGGAATGATGTCTACAGCCAGATCCGGGACTATCTGGATTTAAACCGGCTGGTGTCAGAGCAGAAGATCTTAATCTTAGAGCAGGAGGCGGCAAAGGATGGCGTTTTGCTTTTGACCAATGAGGGGGATTTCTTTACTCCGCTTGATGGGCAGTATTTCAAGCCATGGCAGGCATATGAAGTCTATGTGATGGATGGGACATGTATCGGCATTAAGCAGGTTTGTGGGGATGAGCTGACCATTCCTAATGTTTATTTAAAGGAAAATACAGGCGAACAGCTTTCCTTTTTATTTGCCGGAGCAGAGTATCAAAAGGAGGTTTCATCCGTGGAAACCGATCTTTCTCTGGGCGTTTGTGATGTGATCGTGCAGGATCTGGAGATTACGGCATTACATATGAAACAGGACCAGATCGAGGGGAAACTGTTGTCCTATGATGAAGAAAATATTGAGATCAGGGATTATGGAAAGATCGCACATCCGAAAAATTTACCGGTTTATCAGACGTACGGGGAGATTACGGAAAAATCGATCTCGGATATTGTACTTGGAAATATGAATGTTTCCTATATTACGGCGGGAACTGAAGTATGTGCGATCCTGATCCGTGAGCCGGCAAAAATAAAGGATATCCGTGTGCTGCTTCTGGCAGAGGATGGCGGAAACTACAGAAATGATGTCTATCTCAAATGCAATACGCCTGCAACGGTTTCCTGGGGCGATGGAAATGAAGAGGTTGAAGCAGAAACGCTGCTGCATATGAACGATTACCTGGCGGCACATGAGGGAAAGACCATTATTGTGACGCCGGGAGAGGGTGGTACACTTATGATCTGTGCGGAGGATGGCAGTGCGACATCGACCCCATATGCCGGCACAATGGAAGTAAGACAGTATGAGCAGGGCGATACGTTAGTCAATCAGCTTCCGTTTGAACAGTATCTGTATGCGGTCGTACCGAGCGAGATGCCGTCAAGCTTTGAAAAAGAGGCGTTGAAAGCGCAGGCGATCTGTGCGAGAAGTTATGCGTATATCCAGCTTTTGCGGGCAGACCTTGCAGAATTTGGTGCACATATCAATGACAGTACATCCTATCAGGTTTACCATAAACAGGAGCCGACAGCCGAGGCGATTGCTGCGGTAGAGGAGACCAGAGGAAAAATGCTTTATTTTCAGGATGAAGTGGTGGAAGCCTATTATTTTTCAACTTCCATGGGATATACGGATACCGCAGAGATCTGGAATGTGAGTGATATCGGAAAATATGGATATCTGCATAAATTCTGTCTAAATGAGTCGGACTATGACGGAAATCTTTCAGATGAGGCAGACTTTTTGCAGTATATTAAGAGCAGCCAGACGGGATATGACAGCGGGATCAAGTATTACCGCTGGTTTGCAACGGCAGATCTTTCAGGGAAAACAGAAAAGATCAACACAATTTTAGAAAACAGGCATTCCATTTCAGAGGAGAACGTGTTATATTATGACTCTAGTGAAAAAATGGGAGATCTTACCGGCATTTCGGTGGGGCAGCGCAGCCAATCCGGTGCGATACTGACATTGAAACTGCAATATGAAAAGGGCGCAGTGACGGTAAAGACAGAATATAATATCCGGAAAATACTGGGCTGTCTGGTGGAAAAGATCGTATATGCAGACGGAAGTGAGAATGATGAGGTAAGTATGTTGCCGAGTGCGTTCTGCGCTGTTGAAAAACAGGAGGACGGAAGCTATATCCTGCGCGGAGGCGGTTATGGGCATGGACTTGGCATGAGCCAGAACGGTGCAAATGGAATGGCAAAGGCAGGCATGACCTGTGAGGAGATCTTACAGTCCTTTTATCAGAATGTAGAAATAAAAGAAGCCAGCGAATAGAGAGGGAAAAACATGATTTGGAAGATTATAGGGAATGTCAAGGCATTTATGGATAAATGCAAACGGGATAAGATCAATGCTTACTCAGCACAGTCAGCATTTTTTATCATATTATCCATCATTCCATTTCTGATGGTGTTTTCTTCCTTATTACAATACACCAATATAACAGAAGGTGTTTTGTTTAAGATCGTGCAGGAAGTCATGCCGCAGTATGTGGCACCATTTCTGATCTCATTGATCGATGAGGTATACAACCGCTCGGTCGGAATCATTTCGATCACGGCTGTTGCTGCAGTCTGGTCGGCAGCAAAGGGCGTGCAGTATATGACGGACGGTCTGAATTCAGTCAATGACCTGGAAGAAACGAGAAACTGGTTTATCCTCCGGTTCTGGGCAATCGTTTACACGGTCGTGTTTTTGGTGGCGATCGTATTTACGATGTTAGTCCTCGTATTTGGAAACTCTCTGCATGATATCGCAACGGGGTATGTGCCGTTTTTAGCAAAGGCGGTCAGTATCCTGGCGGGATTCCGCGGACTCTGGATGTTACTGTTTCTGATCCTGTTTTTTGATATCATATTTACGGCACTGCCAAACCGCAAACTTACCTTAAAAAGTCAGCTTCCGGGTGCAGCAATCTGTGGCGTGGCATGGTATGTTTTTTCGTTTGGACTGTCGGTCTATGTAGATTATTTCAATGGATTTTCCATGTATGGAAGTCTGACCACGATCGCATTGATCATGCTGTGGCTGTACTTCTGTATGTATATTATGATGATGTCGGCGGAGGTCAATGTCGTGTTTAACGATTCTTTTCCGAAATGGCTGACAAAGCAGCACAAGGGTGCATGAATTTTGAAAAAGTCCTTGAACTTGCAGAAATGCTGTGATAAAATGCAATACAGAGTGAAAAGGCAATGAATGTGTACGGATGAGTCCGGGTATCCGATTGGGATATTCAGTAGAGCACTATACTCCTTTCAGAGAGAGTGGGTCATCGGCTGTAAGCCCGCTTAAGAAGAGGTAGGAATCGAATTTCACACAGGAGCCGCATCAGTGAAAGTTAAGTAGCAGATGACGTTCATACGCGTTAAGTATGTTAAGTGCTTTTAGAAAAATCTAAAAGAAACAGGGTGGTACCGCGGAACTGTTCGTCCCTAGACGAATGTTTCCGCGGTTTTTTGATAATAGAATGTCCGCGAAGCGTACAGGTTATTATGCCGGCAGGTTTGCCATCCCCATCAGAGAAAACAAAGAAAAAGGAGATATATGATGAAAGAAAAACTGCAAAAAATCAGAGAAGATGCGATTCGTCAGATCCAGGAATCCGGAGATCTTAACAAACTGAATGATGTACGTGTTGCGATCCTTGGAAAAAAAGGAGAGCTGACTGCTGTATTAAAAGGAATGAAAGATGTCAGCCCGGAAGAGCGTCCCTTAGTAGGACAGCTTGTCAATGAGACACGTGAGAGCATCGAAAAAATATTGGAAGAAACCAAAAACAAACTGGAAAATGCAGAGTTAGAGGCAAAATTAAAAAGAGAAGTGATCGATGTTACCTTACCTGCAAAGAAAAACAGCGTAGGACATCGTCATCCAAATACCATTGCATTAGAAGAGGTAGAGCGTATCTTTACCGGTATGGGATATGAAGTCGTGGAGGGACCGGAAGTAGAGTATGACTACTACAACTTCGAAGCATTAAACATTCCGGCAAACCACCCGGCAAAAGATGAGCAGGATACTTTCTATATTAATGATAAGATCGTACTTCGTACCCAGACTTCTCCGGTACAGGTACGTGAGATGGAAAAAGGAAAACTCCCGATCCGTATGATCGCACCGGGACGTGTATTCCGTGCAGATGAAGTGGATGCGACACATTCTCCATCCTTCCATCAGATCGAGGGACTTGTCATTGACAAGAACATCACATTCTCTGATCTGAAGGGGACACTGGCAGAGTTCGCAAGACAGTTATTCGGAAAAGATACCAAAGTAAAATTCCGTCCGCATCATTTCCCATTTACAGAGCCGTCTGCTGAGATGGATGTTACCTGTTTTAAATGTGGTGGAAAAGGCTGCCGTTTCTGTAAGGGAGAGGGCTGGATCGAGATTTTAGGCTGTGGAATGGTACATCCGAGAGTACTCCGTATGAGTGGCATTGACCCGGAAGAAAATTCCGGATTTGCATTTGGAATTGGTCTGGAACGTATCGCCTTATTGAAATATGAAATTGATGACATGCGCCTGTTGTATGAGAATGACCAGCGCTTCTTAAATCAATTTTAGCAGAAAGTGAGAACGACGTTACGATATTTAGGAGGAAACTATGAATACATCATTAAAATGGATCAAAGATTTAGTACCTGGGCTTACATGTACGCCACAGGAATATATGGATGCCATGACATTGTCAGGATCTAAAGTAGAAGGTTATGAGAACATGGATGAGGATCTTGAGAAGATCGTCATTGGTCAGGTAAAGAGCATTGAGAAACATCCGGATGCAGATAAGTTAGTAATCTGCCAGGTGGATATCGGAACCGAGACCATCCAGATCGTAACCGGAGCACCAAACGTAACAGAGGGCGCGAAAGTGCCGGTTGTTCTGGACGGTGGTAAAGTAGCGGGCGGTCATGATGGCAACAGAGCCGAGGGCGGCATCAGGATCAAAAAGGGAAAATTAAGAGGGATCGAGTCAAACGGTATGATGTGTTCCATCGAGGAACTTGGTTCTACCAGAGATATGTTCCCATTAGCACCGGAAAACGGACTTTATATCTTACCGGAAGATGCACCGGTAGGAGCCAATGCCGTAGAATATTTAGGACTTGATGATACTGAAGTGGAATATGAGATCACTTCAAACCGTGTGGACTGTTTCTCTATTCTTGGTATTGCAAGAGAGGCTGCTGCAACTTTTGATAAAAAATTCGTGCCACCGGTTGTAACAGAGACCGGAAACAGTGAAGATGTCAACGACTACATCAAAGTAGATGTAAAAGACACCGATCTGTGTTCCAGATATGTGGCAAGAGTTGTAAAAAATATCAAACTGGCACCATCACCGGAATGGATGCAGCGCAGACTCCGCGCACAGGGTATCAGACCGATCAATAACATCGTCGACATTACCAACTATGTCATGGAAGAGTATGGTCAGCCAATGCACGCTTATGATCTGGATACGATCGAATACAATGAGATCGTGGTAAGACGTGCAGCGAAAGATGAGAAATTCGTGACATTAGATGGTCAGGAGCGTATCCTTGATGATTCTGTCCTTGTGATCTGTGATGGAAAGAAAGCTGTTGGTATGGCAGGTATCATGGGTGGAGAAAACTCCATGATCACAGACAATGTAAAGACCATGTTATTCGAGGCAGCATGTTTCGATGGAACCAACATCCGTCTTTCCAGCAAAAAAGTAGGACTTCGTACCGATGCTTCCTCTAAATTTGAAAAAGGACTGGACCCGAATACTGCAATGGAGGCAATGAACCGTGCCTGCCAGTTAGTAGAGGAACTGGGTGCCGGAGAAGTTGTCGGCGGAGCCGTTGACGTTTATCCGGTGAAAAAAGAGGGAAGAAGAATTCCGTTTGAGCCTGAGAAATATAATAAATTACTGGGAACAGACATCAGCAAAGAGACCATGCTTTCTTATTTTGCCAAACTGGAGCTTTCCTATGATGAAAAGACAAATGAGATCATGGTTCCATCCTTCCGGCAGGATCTGGAATGTGATGCCGATTTAGCAGAAGAAGTAGCACGTTTCTTTGGTTACGATAAGATCCCGACCACATTGCCAAGCGGTGAGGCAACCACCGGAAAGATCAGCTTCAAGATGAGAATTGAGGACGTGGCAAGAGATATCGCAGAGTTCTGTGGTTTCTCACAGGGAATGACCTATTCTTTCGAAAGCCCGAAAGTATTTGATAAATTACTGCTTCCGGCAGATTCTCCACTGCGTAAGACCGTTGTGATCAGCAATCCGCTTGGAGAAGATTTCTCTATTATGAGAACCACTTCCTTAAATGGTATGCTGACTTCATTATCTACGAACTATAACCGCAGAAATAAGGATGTCCGTCTGTACGAACTGGGAAATATCTATCTTCCAAAACAGATTCCGGTTACCGAACTTCCGGAAGAGCGTATGCAGTTTACACTCGGAATGTATGGAGAGGGCGATTTCTTTACCATGAAGGGTGTGGTAGAAGAGTTCTTATATAAAGTAGGAATGAAACAGAAACCGGAGTACGATCCGAATGCCGGAAAGACATTTTTACATCCGGGACGTCAGGCAAATGTGGTATATGATGGAACCGTCATCGGATATCTGGGAGAAGTACATCCTACTGTAGCGGCTAATTATTCCATCAAGGATCGCGTTTATGTAGCAGTCATTGACATGCCGGAGATTGTTTCCCGTGCATCCTTTGATTATAAATATGAAGGAATTGCAAAATTCCCAGCTGCAACCCGTGACATCTCCATGATCGTACCAAAGGATGTGCTGGCAGGAGACATCGAAAAAGTATTTGAGACAAAGGGCGGCAAACTCTTAGAAAGCTATCAGCTCTTTGATATTTACGAGGGAGCACAGATCAAGTCTGGCTATAAATCGATTGCATATTCTCTGGCATTCCGTGCAAAAGACCGTAACCTGGAAGAGGCAGATATCACAGGTGCCATGAATAAGATCGTAAAAGCGTTAGAAGCAATGGGCGCAGAACTCAGGAAATAAGATAAAGGAAGTAACAATGGACGTAAAAGATTTTTATTATGATCTGCCAGAGGAACTGATCGCACAGGATCCTCTGGAGGATCGTTCCAGTTCAAGACTGATGGTTCTGGATAAGAAAACAGGAGAGGTGGAACACAAAGTGTTCCGCGATATCCTGTCTTATCTGAAACCGGGGGATTGTCTTGTACTCAATAATACAAAAGTAATCCCGGCAAGACTTTACGGGGTAAAAGAGGGAACCGAAGCCAGGATAGAGATCCTTCTTTTAAAAAGAAAAGAGAACGATGTCTGGGAGACTTTAGTAAAACCGGGCAAAAAATGCAAGGTCGGAACCAAAATAATTTTTGGAGATGGGATCTTAACCGGTGAAGTCATTGATATTGTGGAAGAGGGAAACCGTCTGATCCAGTTCCGGTATGAGGGGATCTTTGAAGAAATCTTAGACCGGCTGGGACAGATGCCGCTGCCACCTTACATTACCCATCAGTTGAAAGATAAGAACCGTTATCAGACCGTTTATGCAAAATATGATGGTTCTGCAGCTGCACCGACGGCGGGACTTCATTTTACACCGGAACTGTTGCAACAGGTGCGTGATATGGGAGTGGAGATCGCAGAGGTAACACTTCATGTTGGACTCGGTACGTTCCGTCCAGTTAAGGAAACGGATGTGCTCAAACACCACATGCACTCGGAGTTTTATCAGATCACGCAGCAGGAAGCGGATAAGATCAACAAAGCAAAACAGGAAGGCCGCAGAGTGATTGCAGTCGGAACCACGAGCACGAGAACCTTAGAGGCTGCATCCGATGAAAACGGCTTTTTGAAGGAGACGAGCGGATGGACGGAGATCTTTATCTATCCGGGCTATCAGTTTAAAGTGATCGATGCCCTGATCACAAATTTCCATCTGCCCGAGTCGACACTGGTCATGCTGGTATCTGCACTTGCAGGAAGAGAACATGTGTTACATGCGTATGAGATCGCGGTACAGGAGAAATACCGGTTTTTCAGTTTTGGCGATGCAATGTTCATAAAGTAAAAATGAAGTGAAATGGAGAATGGTATGGTAGAAAGGCGAGGACATAAAAGACTGGATCTGGAAGTATCGGTGCGGTTAGAACGTCTGGATGACGATGGGATGGCGACATCAAAATATGTCCATGTGGATGTGACAGATATATCCAGAAGCGGGATTGGATTTACGGCAACACGGGCACTGGATATGCATGCATATTATGACACGAAGATACAGATCTGGACACAGGAAGTATTGGAGGCAGTCATTGAGATCGTCCGGGAAGAAAAACAAGAGGACGGAAGCTATAAATACGGGGGAATTTTTATCGGAATGTCTGATACAGATGCGGTAAAGATTGATATTTATCAGATTTTTAATGACGTATAAAAGAAAACAGATCAAAGAGAGAGGGCGTTGCCGCAATGAGAACTGTTTCTCAAGGTGGTAACGCCTTTTTATATAGCTGTGATTATGCTTCGTAATTTGTTACGGTAATGGTATAGGAACTGGTTCCCTCGACATAAACGGTGCCATCTGTTCCCTGAATGGTTACGGTGTTGCCCTTGGCATCCTGAATGGTTCCAGCACAGGAGAGAGAAGATAATGTGCTGTCCCCCGTTACGATCCAGGTGGAGGAGGAATCAACAGACAGATTTGCATATCCGTCTCCGCCATTTCCGGCATTGCTTTCATCCTGAACAAATGCTCCGGTCCAGACAGAGTCATTGGTCAAAGAGACATCCAGTGTGCTGATGGAGTCCCAGATGATAGAACCTTCCATGGTCTGGGTATCTGCTGTAAATTTACAGTCCGCGCCGTTGGCACCTGCGGTTCCCCAGCCTCTTGCATTGCTGTTTCCGGTACATTTCAGAAGAAAATCATCAGAATCAGAGTTATTTAAGGTAACATTGGATAGGTAAAAGGTGCTTTCCGTGTTGGTCGTATAGAACAGACCACCATTTTGGGAAGTGAGACTTCCGCCTGTCATGGAGAAGGTACTGTTTCCAACTTCGGAATCACCGGACATACTCTGGTATAAAATGACAGTCCAGGTGCAGTCGTTTTGTTCATTTTCCGGCATATCTCCGGTAAGATCGCAGTTTTTAAGGGTTAAGGAATTTAATCCCTCAATGCAGACTGCTTCAGAACCGGTTGCAGTCAGGGCAGCATCTGCTATGCTGATATCAGCAGTACAGTAAACAGCTGGAGAACCGGAACCATTTGAGGTGTAGGAACCTCCGGTAACATCCATGGTACCGCCGCCACGATCACTTCGGATCGCTGCAGAAGAGGCACCTTCTGTTGTAACGGTCAGGTTTTTTGCTGTCAGGGTACCGCCACCTGCTACATGGATGCCGCCGGAAGTATCCTGTTTGGTGGAAATGGTGGTGTTGGATACGGTTACATTGCCATCGCCATAAGCAAAGACACCTGCTGCACCCGCAGCATCAGTCTCAATGGTGCTGTCTGCAATGGTCAGATTTCCGTTCAGTGCTAAAATTCCTGCACCAACACCGTAAAAGCTGGAGTTGTCACCACCGGTACTGTCGGAGGATTCGCGGCTTAACGTGATATCAGATAAGGAAACATTGGCACCTTCCTCTACCAGAATAGCGTTTTCATCCGTGCCGGTAGAGGTAAAGGTTTCGCCGGAAACCTCAGTATCTTCTGTATAGGTGTTTGCTGCAGTATAGGAAGTTGGGGCAGAAGAGCCGCCTGGGGCGGCTCCTGTCTGCATGTTGGATGGGTCAGAGATTGTAATAGTAAGTGCATTTCCAGAATCATCTAAAGTAACAGTGACCATGACACCCTCGGATAAAGCGGACAGATCGGTTTCGTTTCCGTCTTTATCCAAAACGGTGGTCGTGTCGGTCAGCGGAATGGTCTGTGTTTCCAGACTACTCATATCCGGTGCTCCGCCAGCCGGATCGCCGGAACCATTGCCGCCTGTCGGTGGCTCACCCGGCTTATCGGAAGAACTGTCAGAAGAACCATTGGAATTACCATCGGTCGGTGGTTCACCCGGTTTTTCGCCCTGTGCATTTTCCGGCATAGAGGCGATGGTGAGTTCGGTATCGGAAACGGACGAAACCATTCCGGTTACGGTTGTGCATTCTGCGCTTTCTGTAGATGCTTTATCATTTGTTGTATCTGTTTCCGTGCTTAGCTCAGCGGAAACGGTTGTGTTTTCTTTTGAATTATTGGCAGCACCGCATCCGGTAAATAAAAGTGTTCCGGTCAGTGCGAGACATAATAGAACTTTTTGATATTTCATGTTTGTGTCACTCCTTTTCTCTTGATGATTGTATTGTAGGGGCGGAATGTGACGGCTGTGTGATGTGGGATGGGAAATTGAATGAAGATATTATTTTCCAATACATAAAAATGTGAAAATGTACAAAAAATGGTAATGATTCATTGAAACAAAGCTGTTTCAGTGATAAAATAACATTACTAAAATTTGTACATTGTACAGAAATGAGGAATACAATGATGGAAATTAGGAGAGATTCCTACCTGGAACAGTTAAAACAAAGAAAAAACAATGGAATGATCAAGATCATTACAGGAATTAGAAGATGCGGAAAATCATTTCTGTTATTTGTGTTATATAAGAAATATTTATTGGAGAGCGGTGTCGATCAGGATCACATTATTGAGATTGCTTTGGATGGCATTGAAAATGAGGAGCTAAGAGATCCAAAGAAGTGCTATCGGTATATTAAGGATGCAATGAAAGATGATGGAATGTATTACTTGCTTTTAGATGAAGTTCAGTTTATGCCTCGATTTGAAGAAGTGCTGAATAGTCTGCTCCATATCAGCAATATTGATGTATATGTGACAGGAAGCAACTCCAAATTTTTATCAAGTGACATTGTAACAGAGTTTAGAGGCAGAGGTGATGAACTCCGGATCTATCCTTTATCTTTCGCAGAGTTTTTTGGTGCCTACGATGGAGATTATGATGATGCCTGGAATGAATATATGGTATATGGTGGTCTGCCGCAGGTTGCACAATTTTCTGTTGAAAGGCAAAAGGCAGAGTATCTAAAAAATATTTTTACCAATGTCTATATCAAGGATGTGGTAGAACGAAATAAAATTCAGAATGTTGATGAGATTGGGACTCTGGTTGATATTCTGGCTTCTGCCATAGGGGCACCTACCAATCCGACCAGAATCTCGAATACGTTTAAAAGTGAACGTGGTATTAATTATAGTAATAAAACCATTTCGAAACATATTGATTATCTGGCAGAGGCATTTTTGATTTCAAAGGCAGCACGATATGATATTAAAGGTAGAAAATATGTGGGGGCAAACCTAAAATACTATTTTTCGGATATAGGACTTAGAAATGCAAGATTGAACTTTAGACAGCAGGAGCCTACTCATATCATGGAAAATATTGTATATAATGAGCTGCTTGTCCGGGGATATAATGTGGATGTTGGAATCGTGGAGGTATTAGCCAAGAATAATGAAGGCAGAAGAGTCCATAAGCAGTTAGAAGTTGATTTTGTTGTAAACCAGGGTAGTCAGAGGTATTATATTCAGGTGGCTTTTGATATGACTTCTGAGGAGAAGCAGACGCAGGAACTTAATTCATTGAGAAATATTCCAGATTCATTTAAGAAAATTATTATCGTCAATGGAACAAAAAAGCCATGGAGAAATGATGAGGGATTTGTAATTATGGGGATGAAGTATTTCCTACTTAATGTGGACAGTCTGGAATTTTAATTAGAGGCGTTGGAGGAAGAGATTGAGCTATGTACGAGAAAAAAGATTTGAAAAACATGTTATATAAGCAGCTTGCACTGGATTATTGCTGCACGGCGGAAGAAGTTGCAGATCCTTATTCTCATTTTACAGAATACCATGAACTGGAGGGCAGGCGCAGATTTGAAGAACAGGACGCGTGTGCCTTAAAAGTGGCAGTCGTAAATGGAAAATTACTTTTTACCGGAAAAAAAGAGATTGTGGAAGCATGTCGGGTAAAATATGAAACCCATTCCGGGGCATGGTTTATGGATGTTGCAAATTTCAGAACGTTGGATACCATTTTAGAACCATATGGCTACAGGTTGAAAACGGCACATCCGTTTTTCCTGCCGGGAAGAGAAGGAAAAAAATATGACTGTGATGTTACGATCAGACATTATCAGGAAGAGGAGATCAAGCAATTTGAGGGAGATACGCGGTTTGATGAGGCATTCTGTTTTGATGAAAAAACACCGGATATGCTGGGCGTGGCAGCAGTGCAGGAGGAAGAGATCATTGGCATGGCAGGCGCAAGTGCGGACAGCCCGTATTTCTGGCAGATTGGGATCAATGTGGCAAAAGAAGCGGAGGGAAGGCATATTGCTACCAAACTGGTATCACTGATCACGCAGGAAATCTTAAAACAGGGAAAGGTTCCGTATTATGGAACAAGCATATCAAATCTGGCATCGCAGCGGGTGGCAGCAAATGCGGGATTTGAGGTGGCATGGGTGGAACTGCTGGCGGAGAGAGAATGAATGATAGGAGATATACTTACTTTTAACAAGAATAAAATTTGTATAAAAAAGACAGAATTTCCATAGAACGTAAGCGATATGTATGGCATAATGTTGCTATGATATAAATTAGGAGTTGCTATGGCAGAAGTTTCACTGCTTTCTGGCGAAACAAAAAATATTGAATATAAGGTAACGATTCCGAATAAAAGCGAAAAATATATGAAGACGCTAATTGCTTTTGCAAATACACAGGGAGGTAAGCTGATCATCGGAGTGGATGATAAAACACATGAGGTAGTTGGAGTAGATAATAGTGAGTTGTTTCAAATGATGGATAGCATTGCCAATGCTGTTTCAGATTCGTGTGTGCCGCAGATTATACCTGATATTGAACCGCAGACGATGGATGGAAAAACAGTTATAGTGATAACAGTAAAGGCAGGAAAGAACCGACTAGCACCAAACTTCACCAGGTGGATTGTATAATGGATTGACTTACGAAGAACTGATGAGTGGTCATTCTAAGATCCGAAATAAAGGAATTGCCAATATATTCAGTCAGATGGGCTTGGTTGAGGCATGGGGAAGTGGGATTCAGAGAATATTGAATGCTGCATCCGAGTATGGGTTACCAGTTCCTAATGTCCAGGTATTTGATAATATGTTTCGAGTAGAGTTATATCGTTTAAAGCAGGTGCCTGACCAGACTATCCAAGAAACAAACCAGGCTATCCAAGAGACTGTCCAAGCTATCCAAGGTATGGAAGAATTGTTATGCAGTGAGGAAGAACAGGAAATCCTTATGCTTATCCAAAAACAGCCGAGAATTACACAACAGGAAATGGCAGAAGTGTTGGGGTGGACACTTGCCCGTGTGAAGTATTATACAATGAAATTGAAAGAAAAACATGTGTTGGATAGGGAAGGAAGCAGTCAGAAAGGACAATGGAAAATATTGAAAGCCTATAAACCAAGAGGTTAGGCAAAAAAAGAAACGGAAATCCGCCGTTTCTTTTTTTGTATCTCCTTAGCTATCTCTCATAGATCGTATACTGGTGTTTTTTCAGCAATGTAACTGCCGAAGCAAGGGACGTTTCATCATACATTTCCAGATGCAAAACACCATCCTCAAATTCACGGTTATGGATAATGCCGATGTTTTTGATACTTAAATTATTGCTTGCCAAAATGGTAGCAATGGTGGCAATGCTGCCCGCCTCATCCGGCAGATCCAGATAAAGTTCGTAGACCGTTTTGAGAGCACCTTTTTTCGTAATGGCGATCGAATCGCGGTAGTCTTTTGCAGCAGTAAACTGTTCCATAAGAGCAGCCTCGTTTTTGGCGGCAATGTCATTTCTGGTTTCAGAGAGTACCTTAATATAGCTGTCCATCAATTTTAAGATCTGCTCCTGATTGGAGATGCAGATGTTTTCCCACATGATGGGGGAGGAGGAAGCGATACGGGTAATGTCTTTGAAACCACCGGCGGCGATCATTTTCATTGTGCCGTTTGCATCATCCGATTCCCGTACAAGATTGACAAGACCGTAGGCGATGATGTGAGGAAGATGGCTGATGGCAGCAGTCGCGTAGTCGTGCAGCTCATAGTCGAGAACCATCGGGATCGCATCTAAGGATTTAACGATTTCGATAAATTCCTGTAATTTCTCATCGGATGTGTGCGCGGTAGGCGTAATGATATAGTAGGCATTTTCTAAAAGAGAGTCAGTTGCGTTTGATAAACCAGTCTTCTCAGAGCCTGCCATGGGATGACCGCCAATAAAATGTTCTTCTAATCCAAGCGCAATGACTTCGCGATGGATTTCTGTTTTAACGCTTCCAACATCAGTAATGATGCAATCGTAAGAGATCACATCTTTTAACTGACGTAAATATTCTATATTTTTCTGAACCGGAGTACATAAAAATATGTAATCACAATCTTTAAAATCCTCTAGCTGACATAACGTCTGATTGGAGATCAGATGTTCTTTATATGCATTCTGAATTGTTGTTTCGTGACCGGAAGTGGCAATGATAGTGAGGTCCGGATGCAGAGCACGCAGCTTCTTTGCAATCGACCCTCCGATCAGACCAAGTCCGATAAAACCTATTTTATTAAGTGACATTCGAATCCTCCATGTTAGCATCGTAAATACCTTCGTACCACAATATCATAGACATTTTAATATAAAAAGTCAACACTTTAAAGTGCAAAAGTTACGGAGAAACAAAAAGCAATTCGGGAAAGAAATACAACAAAACAAGACAGATATGGATAAAATATGAACTTTGTGTAAACATCATCCTAAAAAGGTTATAAATTATTTAAAAAGCATACATAATATATAAACAATGCTATGTTATTGTAAATATAGTTAGTAAAAATGAATAAATAAGTTGTAAAAATTAGAAAAATTTAGTAAAATATAACCATACAGCAACACAAGTACAACGAAATACAGGAGGATTTTACTATGAATGTTTACACAACTGACAAGATTCGTAATGTGGTTTTACTTGGACATGGGGGATGCGGCAAGACAAGTCTTGTAGAAGCAATGGCTTATCTTGCAGGAATGACGACACGTATGGGAAAAGTTGCAGATGGAAATACCATCAGTGACTATGACAAGGAAGAGATAAAACGCCAGTTCTCAATCAGTACATCGGTTGTTCCGATCATCTGGGGTGATACGAAGATCAATATCTTAGATACGCCTGGTTATTTTGATTTTGTAGGTGAGACAGAGGAAGCAGTCAGCGCAGCCGATGCAGCGATCATCGTTGTTTCCGGCAAGGCAGGCATTGAGGTTGGCACCCAGAAAGCATGGGAGTTATGTGAGAAATATCATCTGCCGCGTATGGTATTTGTAACAGATATGGATATCGACGAGGCAAGTTACCGTCAGGTGGTAGAAGATTTACAACAGTTATATGGAAAGCGGATCGCACCGTTCCACTTACCAATCCGTGAAAACGGCAAGTTTGTAGGATATGTCAATGTATTACAGCAGAGGGCAAAACGCTGGACGGATCGTGGCGAAGTAGAAAAGACAGAGGTTCCGGATTACTCCAAAGAAAACCTTGGTATCTGCAGAGAGGCACTCATGGAAGCGGTTGCTGAGACCAGCGAGGAATTCATGGATCGTTATTTCAACGGCGAAGAGTTTTCCGAAGATGAGATCCGACAGGCACTGCGTGTCAACGTATCCGATGGAAGCATTGTACCGGTATTGATGGGTTCTAACCTGTTAGCACGCGGTATGTATACCCTGATGGTTGATATCGTAAAATATCTGCCAAGCCCGGAGAAACGTTCCTGCATCGGTATCAATGCAAAGTCCAATGAAGTTTATGCAGCAGATTATGACTTTGCGAAACCGAAATCCGCCTATATTTTCAAAACGATCGTAGATCCGTTCATCGGTAAATATTCCTTGATAAAAGTCAATTCCGGTGTCATCAAAACGGACGATGTGCTTTATAACCATCACAGGGACACGGAAGAGAAGATCGGAAAAGTATATGTATTGCGGGGCAATAAAGCGGAAGAGGTCAAAGAACTTCATGCAGGCGATATCGGAGCACTTGCCAAATTGACCAGTGCACAGACAACCGATTCCCTTTCCACAAAGGCAAACCCGATCCTTTATATCCGCACTTCAATCTCAACACCGTATACATACAAGAGATACAAAGCGGTCAATAAAGGCGATGAGGATAAGATCTCTCAGGCATTGCAGAAACTCATGCAGGAAGATCTGACTCTGAAAGCAGTCAACGACAGTGAAAATGGTCAGACCCTGTTATATGGCATGGGAGATCAGCATCTGGAAATTGCGGCAAGCAAATTACTGGAGCGTTATAAAGTAGAAATTGAGCTGAGCAAACCCAAGGTAGCATTCCGCGAGACCATTCGCAAGAAAGCGGATGTGGAGTACAAATACAAAAAACAGTCCGGCGGACATGGACAGTATGGACATGTAAAAATGACATTTGAACCTTCCGGTGATCTCGAACAACCATATGTATTTGAGCAGATCGTTGTCGGAGGCGCAGTTCCGAAGAATTATTTCCCAGCAGTAGAAAAGGGAATCCAGGAAGGTGTTCAGAAAGGACCGATGGCAGCCTACCCGGTTGTCGGCGTAAAAGCTGTTTTGTATGACGGATCGTATCATCCGGTTGACTCTTCCGAGATGGCATTTAAAGTGGCAGCACTTGGAGCATTCAAGAAAGGTATTCTGGAAGCATCCCCGGTTTTATTGGAGCCGATTGCAACATTGAAAGTGCTGGTACCGGATAAATACACCGGAGATGTCATGGGAGACCTGAACAAGAGACGGGGCAGAGTGCTAGGTATGAACCCGGTTGATGGCGGATATCAGGAGATCGTGGCAGATGTTCCTTATATGGAACTGTATGGTTACAATACAGATTTACGTTCCATGACAGGAGGAAGCGGTACCTTCTCTTATGAATTTGCGAGATACGAACAGACTCCATCGGATATTCAGGAGAGAGAGATTGCAGCAAGAGCATCAAAAGTAGAAAAGAGCGAAAGCTAGAAGAGAGTAGTTAAGGTAACTGGTAAACGCGGATGAGCTGAGTGAGAAAGGAGAAAAAACATGCATATCTTAAAAAATACACGGATTTATAAAGTATTACTTGCAATTTTATATGTATTTGTTTTTCTGATCAACGATCCTCAGATCATCCGCGCCCACAATCTTGAGATGAATTATAGAGAGACAATCTCAGAGAATGATCTGGCGGGCGGTCTGGATCTGTTTATGGGAGAAGATCCATCCGTTTATCATCTGGTCTACGAATTGAACGGTGGTACGAACAGTAACGAAAACAGGACAGAGATCCTGCCAGAGGAACTTCCGGTACAGCTGGATGTGCCAATCCGTCCCGGATACAATTTTGCAGGGTGG
>URUD01000035.1 GCA_900550935.1 uncultured Roseburia sp. | reverse complement strand
CATTTTTGATCTTACTGTCACCACTGTTTGGATTAATGGTATATTTCCTGTTTGGCAGATCCGGGCTTACCAGAGGAACCAGAAAACGGATGGATGCTGTGAATGCAGAAGTCTTAAAACAGATGAAACCAGATGAACAGGCAAAAGAAGCACTGAAACAGGAAAACTTAAATGCATACCGGCAGTCGGCCTATATTGACAAATGGGCAGGATTTCCGGTCTATCAACATACAGCGGCGAAGTATTATAAATGTGGGGAAGAGATGTTCCCGGATATGATAGAGGCGTTAAAGGGAGCAAGGCATTTTATTTTTATGGAGTACTTTATCGTAGAGGAAGGTTCCATGTTTAATGAGATTGCCGATATTCTGGAACAGAAGGCAAAAGAGGGTGTGGATGTACGCTTTATCTATGATGATGTGGGATGCGTGAACACCCTGCCGCCAAAATATTTTAAAAAGCTTGAGGCAAGAGGCATCTCCTGTGTGACATTTAATCCGTTCCTGCCGCTTATTTCGACGGTCATGAATAACCGTGACCACCGCAAGATCTTCGTGGTGGATGGAAATATCGGGTTTACCGGCGGGATCAACCTTGCGGACGAATACATTAACCTGACCTCACGGTTTGGCTACTGGAAGGACTGTGGCATCCGTATCGAGGGAGAGGCAGTCTGGAACCTTACTGTGATGTTTCTTGAAATGTGGAATTTTATCAAACGCTCTTCCGAGGATTATTCTGCATTTCTTCCATCTGTTTATCAGCAGGAAGTGTGTCCGAGCGATGGCTTTGTCCAGCCGTATGGGGACAGTCCGCTTGACATGGAAAACGTGGGAGAAAATATTTATCTGAATATCATCGGTTCCGCAAAAAATTACGTCTATATCTATACGCCATACCTGATCATCGATCATGAGATGCTGATCACGCTCTGCAATGCGGCAAAAAGAGGAGTGGATGTCAGGATCGTGACACCGGGCATCCCGGACAAAAAGACAGTCTATCTGCTGACCCAGTCCTATTACAGACCGCTGCTTGAGGCGGGGGTAAAGATCTATCAGTATACTCCTGGATTTATCCACTCCAAGTGTTTTGTCTGTGATGATGAGATCGCAACGGTTGGAAGCATCAATCTGGATTTCCGCAGTCTGTTTCTGCATTTTGAGTGCGGTGTATTCCTCTATGGATCGACGGCAGTCATGCAGGTCAAAGAAGACTGTCTGGAGACCTTTGCGGTATCAGAGGAAATGGATGTTTCATTCTGCAAAAACAGACCGTTTCCGGTGCGTATCATACAGAGCCTGATGCGCCTTGTAGCACCGCTGTTATAGTACCGCTATTATAGCGGGGTGAAATATGCCAGGGTGCGGTAAAAATAATCCCGGTAGACTGCGGCAGCGACATCTTTGTCGTAGAGGATATCAACCGAACCAATGGTTTTACCGTCTAAGGTATAGATGGCTTTTCCTGCAACCTCACCGGAGCGGATGGGAGCCTTGACTTCCGCGGGCAGTTCGAGTTTCTTCTTTACACCGGTCAGGTCTTTGCCATCGGTCGTCATATACTGGAACGGACCTTTATAAGAAATGGAAACAGAGTCGGCGATGCCTTTTTTCACGGAAAGCGGAGTGAGGGCATCGTCATTTTTGTCCTGATAGACTCTGCATTTCCCAAAGCCGTAATTCAACAGGGTGGCGGCATCGGAAAACCGGATCTTGTAATCCGGGGCAGCCATCACGACAGCGATCAGCTCCATGTCATCTTTTTTTGCCGTGGCAGAGACACAGTATTTTGCGAGCCCGGTGGAGCCGGTCTTTAAGCCGGTAGCGTAAGGGTACTGTTTGATCAGCTTGTTGGTGTTGGTCAGACCAAATTCACTGGAGCCTTTTGCTGTGGTGTGTGTGATGTTTTCCATCCAGATGGTACAGTAATCATGGATGGTGGGATATTTTGTGATGAGTTCCCGCGACATTAATGCGATATCATAGGCACTGGTCATATGTCCGTCAACATCCAGACCACAGCAGTTGACAAAAGAGGTGTCCTTCATGCCAAGTTCTTTGGCGCGTTCGTTCATCTGACGGACAAATTCTTCCTCTGAACCGGCGATAAATTCAGCCATGGCAACGCAGGCATCGTTTGCACTTGCAACACTGATACATTTGATCATGGTATCGACCGTCTGGGTTTCCTGAGGTTCTAAGAAAACCTGGGAACCACCCATGCTGGCGGCGTGTTCTGAGACTGTGACCGTATCGGAGAGCGAGATCTGATGACTGGCAAGTGCGTCAAAGATCAGGATCAGGGTCATGATCTTAGTGATACTGGCAGGATGCCGGATCTCATGGGAATTTTTTTCATAGATGACGGTACCGGTAGAGGCCTCCATCAATAAAACGCTGGGGGCAGAGATCGATAACTCTGCATCCGCCATCTCTGCTGCTTTGATCGCTGAAAGTGGGGAAAGAAGCAGGGAAAAGCAAAGTAAGAGGGAAAGAAAAGGTTTCAAGGAAACGCCTCCTGTAGCACTTTATATAATACATTTTAGAGGAGTGGCATGTCTTTTATACTTGAATTTTAAAAGAAAGCAGAGTAAAATATTAAGGTTGAATGGAAAAGAGCGTTGCTTGGGAGAAGAGAAATGGAATTAACAGTCAAACTGCAGGCATTTGAGGGGCCGCTGGATCTGCTGCTGCATCTTCTGGAAAAAAATAAAGTAAATATTTATGATATTCCGATCGTAGAGATCACCAATCAGTATATGGAATACATAGCAGAGATGAAACGGCAGGATTTAAATGTGATGAGTGAGTTTCTGGTAATGGCTGCGACGCTGATCGATATCAAATCCAGAATGCTGCTTCCGGCAAAAGAGACCGGGGAAGAGGAAGAAAGCGACCCACGTGCGGAACTGGTGCAGCAGTTACTGGAATATAAGATGTATAAATGTATGGCGTATGAGCTGCGCGACAGACAGATGGATGCGGCAAGGGTGCTGTTCAAGGAGCCGACGATACCGCCGGAAGTGGCAGAGTACGAAGAACCGGTTGATTTAAGTGAACTGGTGTCAGGGCTGACCTTGGCGAAGCTCAACGATATCTTTAAATCGATCATGAAGAAACAGACGGACAAGATCGACCCGATCCGTTCCAAATTTGGCAAGATTGAAAAAGAGGAAGTTTCCCTGTCGGACAAGATGGCAGAACTTGAAGCGTACTGCATGACACATGGACAGTTCAGCTTTCGCAGCCTGCTTGAGGAACAGTGTTCCAAGATGGAAGTCATTGTTACTTTTCTGGCGATATTGGAGCTGATGAAGATGGGAAAGATCTTGATTTCCCAGGAATACACATTTGACGATATCAGGATACAGTCGAAGATTGTTGCATAGAAAAGGAGTCTGTATGGAGAACAATAACTACGAGGCGATCATAGAGGCAATATTATTTACCATGGGCAATTCCGTAGAACTGGAAAAGATTGCATCCGCGATCGAACTGGATACAAAGCAGACAAAAGAGATCATCGAACAGATGATGGAACATTACGAGAGACCGGAAAGCGGAGTTAAGATCGTGGAACTGGATAGTTCCTATCAGATGTGCACCAAAAGCGAGATGTACGAGTATCTGATCCGGATCGCAAAACAGCCAAAGCGGCATGCACTGACGGATGTCCTTTTGGAGACACTTTCGATCATCGCATACAAACAGCCGATCACAAAGGCGGAGATCGAAAAGATCCGTGGTGTTTCCTGTGATCATGCAGTCAACAAATTGGTGGAATACAATCTGGTCTGTGAGCTGGGCAGACTCGATGCGCCGGGCAGACCTCTATTGTTTGGTACGACAGAAGAATTTCTGCGGAGTTTTGGCGTACAGTCGATCGACGAACTGCCGGTGTTAAATCCGGTACAGGTAGAGGAATTTAAACAGGAAGCAGAAGCAGAGATGCACATGAAGCTGGACATCTGATGTCCGGCTTTTTTTCTGTCATAAATTTTTTACCGCCCTCATAGGTATGAAACGATTACATCGGAAGGACGGAATTGCCGTATGTATCGAAAGTTTGTATGTGTCATAATGATAGGCGTGCTTTTGCTGCAGAGCAGCATGCCTGTTTTCGCAGAGGAAGCAGAGGGACCGGGCGAACTGTATGCAAAGGCGGCAGTTTTAATGGATGCCGATTCCGGCAGAATCTTATATGAAAAAAATGGAACGGCTGCAATGGCAAATGCAAGTACGACCAAAATACTGACCTGTATCCTCGCATTGGAAAACGGTAACTTAGACAGTGTGGTGGAAGTGAGTCCGCTTGCGGCATCCCAGCCCAGGGTGCATCTTGGCATGCGTGTGGGACAGAAATTTTATTTAAAGGATCTGTTATACGGGCTGATGTTAGAATCCTTTAATGACTGTGCGGTGGCGATCGCTGAGCATATCGGAGGAAACGTGGAGGGATTCGCTGGACTAATGAATGATAAGGCAGCAGAGATCGGATGCAAGGACAGTTATTTTATCACACCAAACGGTCTGGATGCGAAAGATGCGACCGGGTTTCACCATACGACGGCATCGGATCTGGCACAGATCATGCGTTACTGTATTAAAAATTCTCCGAAACGTGAGGAGTTTCTTGCAATCACACAGAGAGCACAATACGGATTTTCGGATTGTGATGGAAGGAGCAGTTATCACTGCAACAACCACAATGCGTTCCTTACGATGATGGACGGCGCACTTTCCGGAAAGACCGGATTTACCGGAACGGCTGGCTACTGTTATGTGGGAGCCTTAGAGCGGGATGGAAAAAGCTATATTGTGGCACTTTTAGCATGTGGATGGCCGAATAATAAGACTTATAAATGGTCGGATACGAAAAAGCTGATGAATTATGGATTGCAGCAGTTTGAATGGCACAGTCTAAATGAGGTGTCTGTGACGGAGAAAATGTTTTCGCCGATCCTGGTGGCAGATGGACAGGGAAATAAGATCGGAGATGCGGTTTATATGGATGTCGTTGTGGAACAACCGAAAGAAGAGACAGGTATGCTGATCGAAAAAGGAACGCAGTTTCGTGCGGACTATGAGATCGCACCCACATTACAGGCTCCGGTTGGGAAAGGAAGCTATATCGGCAAAGTGACCTATCGTCTGGGCGATGAGATCATCCTGGAATGTCCGATCCGGACAAAGAATGCAGCAGAAAAAATCGATTATTCCTGGTGTATCATACAGACGCTGGAATTATTTGAATTATTTTAAAAATTGTGTTACGAATGACACATTGAAAAAAAAGGAAAAGTCTGCTACGTTAGGAGATAGACAGAAGAACAGTAGAGGAAGAGTATATGCCAGAAAACGGGTTTTACAGATGGATACACCGGAAGCAGGAAGAAAAAGAAGAATTAAATGAGCTGTGGCAGAAAGAACAGCAAAAGGATGCGTTTATTGCTGCAATCTCCAGAGAGATGGAAACGAGACTGGATGCGATCCGCGAACAGACGGAGCTGCTTTTGCAGCAGGGGCAGACGGAGGAGACAAAACGGCTCGCGCAGGAGATCCTTTGTGCAGAGCGTGGATTGCAGAACATCGCTGAGGATATTTCCGATTTTTCGGAACTGGAACAGGGCAATGCAGAGTTAAACGAGCAGGACTATGATCTGTCTGCCATCTTAAAGGATACACTTCGCATGGCAATGCTTGAAAGACGGGAAAAGCCGTTGGAACTGATCGTAGACTGTGAGGTCGGTATGCCACAGCAGTTATACGGTGATGCGGAGAAGATCCGCCGCATTCTCTATAACCTGGTGCGCAATGCAGTCTGGTACACGGAGGATGGAGGTGTGATCATCCGTGCAACCAAACGAAAAGAGAGTTATGGTATTAACCTCTGTATCCAGGTGATCGATACCGGGAGTGGCATGTCACCGGAACAGATCGACCTGCTTTTTGCAAAAGGCACCTATGGTGTGCAGACGAAGCAGCGGGCAAACAGTGGGCTTGGGATTGGACTTGCCATGACCCGCCGCCTTGTGGATGCAATGCATGGATTCATTTCCGTAAAAAGTATGCCGGGAGCAGGAAGTATCTTTCAGGTGGTGCTGCCACAAAAGGTTGTGAACGAAACACCGCTAGCACATTTTGACGGCAGAGAGCGGATGTGTTTTCTTGCTTATACGGATCAGGATAAATTCAAATATAATCTGCTCCGGGATGGATATGTTACAGCACTAAAGCATATGGCGGAACAGCTTGAGGTGCCGATAGATTTCTGCCGTAATCTGGCAGAGGTAAAGCGCAAGATCGAACGTGTCCGCTACAGCCATGTGTTTATTTCCGGGGACGAGTACCGCGAGGAGATGGAATATTTCGAAGCACTGGCAGAGGAACTGCCGGTTGTGATCTTATTAAATGAAAATACGACCGGAGGAAGGGCAAAACATTTTATCCATGTCCATAAGCCTCTTTATCTGCCAGATGTAGCAGCTGCATTAAATGGGGAAAAAGAAGATGTTATGCAGGATGCAGCCGGAAAACACTGGATCAATGAAAAGATGGGGATTAATTACTGCGGAGGAAACAAAGAGGATTACGAGGAGGTATTGCAGATCTATTCTGATTTTGCAAAAAGGGCGATACCGGAACTGGAAGAGGCTTATGGTAAAAAGAACTGGAACGCATATACGACACAGGTACACTCCTTAAAGAGTTCGTCTCTTGGAATTGGAGCGGAGTCTTTGTTTGAGCTTGCAAAGGCACAGGAGGCAGCGGCCAGAGGCTGCAATGAAACAGAATTAACAAAAAACCATGCGAAAATGATGAAGCGTTACAAAGAAGTGCTGGAAGAGATCGCAGGGCGTATGGAGGAATAACATGAGAAAAGGGTTTCGGTATCTGCTCGATTCTTTGAATGACAGAAATCTTGAATTAAATCACAGATTATTTAACTTGATCATGATCGCATCAGTTTTTATTTCTTTGGTGGGATTTGGATTGTCCTGTACGACAGGTGCAAATCGGATTGGATTGTTTACGATCGGATTTGCCGTTTTGTTTTTGATCTTTCTGATGTGGTCTGCAAATCGGAGAGCAAACTATGATGCCTGTGCAGTTGGGATGACACTTGTTATCAATATGCTGGTATTACCAGTCATATTTTTTAACTGTGGTGGTGTTGCGAGTGGGATGAATGACTGGTTTGTTCTTGGGATTCTGGCGGTGTTTCTGATGCTTTCCGGGTGGCGTCTTGTGTTTGTACTTGTCATTTCTGTCCTTAGTTTTTCCGGCTGCTATCTGGGAGCATATCTGTATCCGAATTATGTACATACGCTTTCCGGTTCAACGGAGATTATCGTGGATACTTATGTCAGCCTGATCGCAACATCATTAGTGACAGGACTGGTAATTAAGTTTCAGAAAAGTATTTATGAGAAAGAGCGTGAAATCGGACAGTTGCAACAGGAGGAACTGGAAAAGGCGAATCAGACAAAAAGCCGTTTCCTTGCCAATATCAGCCACGAGATCCGGACACCGATGAATGCCATCGTCGGGTTAAATGAGATGAACTTAAGAGAACAGATCCCACAGGAAGTAAAGGAAAACTGCGTGAATATCGACCGTGCAAGCAGACTGCTGCTGACACTGATCAATGATGTACTTGATCTATCCAAGATCGAAGCTGGAAGAATGGAACTTATGCCGAGAGAGTATCAGGTGGAGACGATCTTAAGCGAACTTGTCAATATCATCTGGATCCGTGCTCAGAAAAAGAAACTTGATTTTGAACTGGACATCTCACCGGATCTGCCACGTGTACTCTATGGAGATGATGTACGCATCAAACAGATCCTGATGAATATTCTGACCAATGCGGTAAAATATACATCCAAAGGATTTGTCCGAATGCAGATTGGAACGGAACTGCTGGAAAAAAATCAGATCCGGGTGATCTATAAAGTGACGGATACCGGGATCGGCATCAAAAAAGAGGATATCCCGATGCTGTTCGATTCATTTAAACGTCTGGATGAGGAAAAAAATAATGAGATAGAGGGAACCGGACTCGGACTTGCAATCGCACGTCAGCTTGTTGAATTGATGGGCGGAACGATTACTGTTGACAGTGTATACCATAAAGGCTCCACCTTTACTTTTTCCGTATGTCAGCAGATCATAGATCCTGCACCACTTGGAAATTTAAGCCGTAAGATCCGGACAGGATTTGAGGCAAAAGAGGATTACAGGCAACAGTTTGAGGCACCGGAAGCCAGAGTCCTGATCGTAGACGATAATGAGATGAACCGCGTGGTCGTAAAGAAGCTGCTGCGCAGCACAAAGGTCAGGATCGATATGGCAGGCGGCGGGGTGGAATGTCTGGAGAAGACATTAAAGCACTATTATCATGTTATCTTTATGGATCATATGATGCCACAGATGGATGGGATCGAAACATTAAAGCAGATCCGTATACAGGAATATGGAAGATGTCATGAAACACCGGTGGTTGCACTGACAGCAAATGAGTTTCATGGGGCATATGACTTCTACAGACGTGAGGGCTTTGTGGGATATCTGTTAAAACCGGTCAGCAGCATGCTGCTTGAAAATATGCTGTTACGTCTGCTCCCGGAGGAACTGGTGGAACGGATGCCTGGAACTTCCGGGGAGACTGGTGATACACAGGAGGAACTGGAGACTTTTCACCAGCCGAAGAAAAAGAAACTGATCATCACGACCGAGAGCGTGTGTGATCTTTCCGAAGAACTGTTAAAGAAAAATGAAATCCCGTGTATCTGTTACTATGTGCAGGCGGGGGAGAGCCGCTTCCGCGATATGAGAGAGATCTCTGCAGATAATCTGATCCATTATCTGAATCGAAACAGTGAACAGCAGATCGGCTCCATGGCACCAACCGTTGAGGAATATGAGATGTTCTTTGCAGATGCGCTTGACCGGGGCACCCAGGTATTACATATCAGCATGTCATCAGCCATCGGGCATGGCTATGAACATGCACTGCAGGCATCCAACGGATTTGACAATGTATATGTTGCAGACTGCGGCCAGCTTTCCTGTGGTATGGGGATCATCGCATTAAAAGCAGCGGAACTGGCAAAAAAGGATGTTCCGCTTACAGAGATCCTAATGGAGATCAAACGGCTCGAAAAGAGAGTATCCACTAGCTTTATCCTGAGTTCCACGGACAGCCTCTATCGCGGCGGCAGGATGAACCGTGCATTGAAATGGTTCTGTGATACTTTCAAAGTCAGTCCGCATTTTGAAGTAAAAAATAACCGGATCGTCTGTAAGGGAATGTATGCCGGTTCGTTTGAGCGGGCATACCAGAAATACATACATGCCAAACTGGGAAAACGGCATGCGGTTGATCCACAGATCCTGTTCATCATCTATGCGGGCTGTGCCTTAGAGACAAGGCAGAAGGTGCGAAAGAGGGCAGAAGAAGAACGCAGGTTTGAAAAGCTGATCGAGCAGCAGGCATCTGCGGCGATCGGAAGTAACAGCGGACTGAATGCATTTGGATTCTCATTCCTGAAAAATGAATCCTAAAAAAAACAAAAAATACGTCAAATAATTAACAATATACTTGAAAATATTGGCGAAACAAACTATAATTTACCATAGCGAAATTTTTGTTCGCGGTAAAGGTTATTCATTATAATCCATATCAAAAGATATGGGAAACTTTATAGATGGAGGGCAAAAAGGATGAATAGTAGTAATGATAGCTTGGCAATGCAGCGTATTACCAAGTTAGTCGATGAGAACAGTTTCATGGAACTGGGATCTCTCGTAACCGCAAGAAGCACAGATTTTAATCTTGCAGAGACGGACACACCATCAGATGGTGTAATCACCGGTCATGGACTCATTGATGGAAGTCTGGTATTTGTATACAGCCAGAACGCTTCCGTATTAAACGGAACCATTGGTGAGATGCACGCAAAGAAAATTGCTGCAGTATATGACATGGCAATGAAGATGGGTGCACCTGTTATCGGATTTATTGATTGTGCAGGTATGCGTTTGCAGGAGTCTGTAGATGCACTGGACGGTTTTGGTCAGATTTATGCAAAACAGGTTACCGCTTCTGGTATCATTCCGCAGATTTCCGCAGTATTTGGAACATGTGGCGGTGGATTATCTGTAGTTCCTGCTCTGTGTGATTTTGCATTCGTAGAGAGCGGAAAAGGTAAGATGTTCGTAAATTCTCCAAATGCGATCGATGGAAACAGAATCGACAAATGTGACACATCAGCAGCAAAATTCCAGAGTGAAGAGAACGGCTGCATCGATGCAACAGGTACAGAGGATGAGATCATTGCTCAGATCCGTGAGTTAGTCAGCATGCTTCCGTTAAACAACGAAGGTGATGTATATACTTCTGACTGCGCAGATGATTTAAATCGTGTATGTGAGAACATGGAAGGCATGAAAGGTGATCCAAGATACCTTTTAAGCGAGATTTCTGATGAGCATGTATTCTTCGAGACCAAAGCAGCTTACGCAAAAGACATGGTAACCGGATTTATCAAATTAAATGGTATGACGATCGGTGCTGTTGCAAACTGCTCTGAAGTATATGATGAAGAGGGAAATAAAACAGAGACATTTGATGCTGTACTTTCTGCAAGAGGATGCAACAAAGCGGCAGAGTTCGTTCAGTTCTGTGATGCTTTCGAGATCCCGGTACTGACACTTACCAATGTAACAGGATTTAAAGCATGCATGTGCTCTGAGAAGAACCTTGCAAAAGCACTTGCTCATATGACATCTGCTTTCGCAGGAGCAACCTGCCCGAAAGTAAATCTGATCACAGGCAACGCATACGGAAGCGCATATGTTGCAATGAACTCCAAATCGATCGGAGCGGACTTCGTATACGCATGGGCTGATGCCAAAGTTGGTATGATGGATGCAGAGCTCGCAGCTAAGATTATGTATGCAGATGCTTCCGCAGATGTTCTTGCCGAGAAAGCAAAAGAGTACGATGAACTTCAGTCAAGCGTTGTAACAGCAGCAAGACGTGGTTATGTGGATCTGATCTTAGAGCCTGCAGATACAAGAAAATATCTTGTTTCCGCATTTGAGTTATTATATACAAAATGTGCAGGTGTGCCAGATAAGAAACATGGAACAAAATAGAAAGGTGAAGTTATGAAGAAAAAATTATCTTTGATGCTTTGTCTTGTGATTATGACGTTAACAATGGCAGCATGTGGAACAGACCCTGCCAGCGTAGACTATTTCGGAATGGGCTATGATGATCTGAAAAATGGCATGGAACAGGATGTGGCATCTTTAGTAAACATGACGGATGAGAACCGTGAGAGCATCAATGCTTATGGTTCTGACGAAGTGATCAAACTTCTGACCACCTGGGATGATACAGTTGCAGACCTTGGCGCTTATCAGGGTCTTGGAGAATTCTCCGTTGATAAGGCGCAGGACACTGTGACCACAACACAGGTTGTTAAATTCCCGGGAAGAGATGTTACTGTTACATATGTTTACAGTTATGACTATGAAACAGAGCAGCCGGCTTTAACAGATGCAAACGTTGATCTGGTATATACCCTCGGCGAGCAGATGTCAAAAGCAGGTATGAATACCTTAATGGGTATGGGAACTGTATTTGTTGTATTGATTTTGATCAGTCTGATCATTTCATGCTTTAAGATCTTCCCTTACCTCGAGAAAAAGAAAGCTGGAAAAAATGCAGCAGAGCCTACTGTAGTAGAGCAGGTTGCACAGCGTGAGGAGCAGCAGCTTACAGATGATCTGGAACTGGTTGCTGTCATTACTGCAGCGATCGCTGCCGGAACAGGAGCTTCCACTGATTCATTTGTGGTACGTTCCATCCATCGTAGATAAGAAAACATAATTTTTAGGAGGATAATCTAAATGAAAAGCTATACAATTACCGTAAATGGAAATGTTTATGATGTTACAGTAGAAGAAAACGGCGCAGTAAGTGCACCATCCGCAGCACCAAGACGTGCAGCAGCAGCTCCTGCACCTGCAGCAGCAAAACCGGCAGCACCGGCAGGCGCAGCAGGAAACGTTAAGATCGAAGCAGGCGCAGCAGGTAAAGTATTCAAGATCGAAGCTGCAGCAGGAACTGCTGTAAAGAAAGGTGATACTGTTTTAGTACTTGAGATCATGAAAATGGAAACACCGGTTGTTGCTCCAGAAGATGGAACAGTAGCAAGCATTAATGTAAATGTTGGAGATATGGTAGAAGCAGGTGCTTTACTCGCAACTTTAAACAACTAATAGTAGGAGGATAACCATGAGTTATATTACGGAGACTTTAAGCAACCTCCTGCATCAGACCGCCTTTTTCAACCTTACAGGGGGAAACTTCATTATGATCGTGGTTGCCTGTATTTTCCTTTATCTGGCAATCCGTAAGGGGTTTGAGCCGTTGCTGCTCGTTCCGATCGCATTCGGTATGCTGCTTGTAAATATCTATCCTGATATTTTTGCAAGTCCGGAACAGATGAGCAATGGAGTTGGTGGCTTATTCCATTATTTTTATATTTTAGACGAGTGGTCCATTTTACCTTCCCTGATCTTCCTTGGGGTAGGAGCAATGACAGACTTTGGACCTTTGATCGCAAACCCGATCAGCTTCCTTTTGGGAGCTGCAGCACAGTTCGGTATTTTCGGTGCTTACTTCCTTGCAATCCTGATGGGATTCAATGATAAGGCAGCAGCTGCTGTATCCATCATCGGTGGTGCAGACGGTCCTACCTCCATTTTCCTTGCAGGTAAGTTAGGTCAGTCTGGTCTGATGGGACCGATCGCTGTGGCAGCATATTCTTACATGGCACTGGTACCAATCATCCAGCCACCGATCATGAAGCTGTTCACAACCAAAAAAGAACGTGCGATCAAGATGCAGAACTTAAGACCTGTATCAAAACTGGAAAAGATCTTATTCCCAATCGTAGTAACTATCGTAGTATGTATCATTCTTCCGACAACAGCTCCGCTGGTTGGTATGTTAATGCTTGGTAATTTATTCCGTGAGTGTGGTGTGGTTCGTCAGTTATCTGAGACAGCATCCAACGCATTGATGTATATCGTTGTAATCTTACTTGGTACTTCTGTTGGTGCATCTACAAGTGCTGAGGCATTCTTAAATGCGACTACCTTAAAGATCGTTGCATTAGGATTAGTAGCATTCATGTTTGGTACAGCAGCCGGCGTATTATTTGGTAAGTTATTATGCTGGATCACCAAGGGCAAAATCAACCCTCTGATTGGTTCAGCAGGTGTATCCGCGGTGCCAATGGCAGCCCGTGTTTCACAGAAAGTCGGTGCAGAGGAAGATCCTACAAACTTCCTGCTTATGCACGCAATGGGACCAAACGTTGCCGGTGTTATCGGTACAGCAGTAGCAGCCGGTGTATTTATGGCAATCTTTGGAATATAGGAGGATAAAATAAATGTCAGAAGTTGTTAAAAAACCTTTAAAAATAACAGAGACTGTACTGCGTGATGCACATCAGTCCCTGATCGCAACCAGAATGACAACCGAGCAGATGCTTCCAATCGTAGACAAAATGGATCAGGTTGGTTACTATGCAGTTGAGTGCTGGGGCGGTGCTACCTTTGATGCTTCCCTTCGTTTCTTAAAAGAGGATCCATGGGATCGTCTTAGAAAATTAAGAGATGGTTTCAAAAATACAAAATTACAGATGTTATTCCGTGGACAGAATATCTTAGGATATCGTCCATATGCAGATGACGTAGTAGAGTACTTCGTACAGAAATCCATCGCAAACGGTATTGATATCATCCGTATTTTCGACTGCTTAAACGATCTGCGTAACTTACAGACCGCAGTAAGCGCATGTAACAAAGAGAAAGGTCATGCGCAGGTTGCATTGTCTTATACTTTAGGAGATGCTTATACCTTAGAGTACTGGACCGATATGGCAAAACGTGTTGAGGATATGGGTGCAAACTCCGTCTGTATCAAAGATATGGCCGGTCTTTTAGTTCCACAGAAGGCAGACGAGCTGGTTCGTGCAATCAAAGATGTGATCGATATTCCGTTAGAACTTCATACACACTATACTTCCGGTGTTGCTTCCATGACTTACATGAAAGCAGTAGAAGCAGGATGTGATATCATCGATACTGCAATGTCACCATTTGCATTAGGTACTTCACAGCCAGCTACCGAGGTTATGGTAGAAGCATTCAAAGGTACTGAGTTTGATACCGGATTGGATCAGAACAAATTAGCAGAGATCGCTGATTACTTCAGACCAATGCGTGAAGAAGCATTAGAGAGCGGATTAATGAACCCGAAGGTATTAGGTGTTAATATCAAAACTTTATTATATCAGGTACCAGGTGGTATGTTATCCAACCTGATCTCCCAGTTAAAAGAGCAGGGCAAAGAGGACAAATACGAAGAAGTACTTGCAGAAGTACCTCGTGTCCGTAAAGACCTCGGTGAGCCACCTCTGGTAACTCCTTCTTCCCAGATCGTTGGTACACAGGCTGTATTCAATGTCTTAATGGGTGAGAGATACAAAGTCGCTACCAAAGAGACAAAAGACGTATTACTTGGAAAATACGGTCAGACTGTAAAACCTTTCAATCCGGAAGTCGTAGACAAAGTACTTGGAGATGAAAAGAAAAATGCAATTACCTGTCGTCCGGCAGACTTGTTAGAGCCAGAACTTGACAAGATCGAAGCTGAGATGAAACAGTGGAAACAGCAGGATGAGGATGTATTATCTTATGCACTGTTCCCACAGGTAGCAACAGAGTTCTTCAAATATCGTGAGGCACAGCAGAAAAAAGTAGATGCAACGATTGCAGATACCAAAAACGGTGCTTATCCGGTATAATAAATAGCAGAATGAGGACACCCGCTTGCCGGGTGTCCTTTTTGCGTATGTAACGCATGTAAAATAAGAAAAAGAGAGTATCTTTTCAAAATAGATTGTGCTAATATGAGAGAAAAAGACAAAAGGAAAATGGACATATGAACGAATTTGAGAAAAAGACTGCACCTCGTAATCCGGTCGATACCGAGAGCTGGTTTATTGAGAGTTACCGGAGACAGAAAGGACACCCCATCCGTATCCTGATCTCGCTTTACAAGGGAAATTACCATAAATTTGTCATGGCAGTTATCTGCTTTTTCTTAAAGCATGCCTGTGTATGGGTGTTGCCGATCATAACGGCAAACATTATCAATGATGTGACGATGAAGAATCCGGACACAGTACAAAACATTATTTTATATTCGATCTTAGAGGTTGGGCTGATCGGCTTAAATATCCCGATGAACTATTATTATACGTCTTATAAGAGCCTTGCGACGCGTTATGCGGAGACCGGACTCAGGAAAGCACTGGTGAGGAAACTGCAACAGTTGTCTATTTCCTATCATGTGGAGACACAGTCGGGCAGATTGCAGTCGAAGATCATGCGTGATGTAGAGGCGGTAGAGACGTTGTCGACCCAGATGTTCCTCAGTATTTTAAATATTGTCTTAAACATCGGCGTGGCATTGGTGGTAACGGCGTCCAAAAGTAAGGTGGTCTTTATCTTTTTCCTGCTGACTGCACCAGTTGCAGCCATCACGATGGTATCGTTCCGTACAGCAATGCGAAAACGCAATACCGAGTTTCGAAAAGAAATGGAAGAGACCTCTGCGCGTGTCATGGAGATGGTAGAACTCGTTCCGGTGACAAGGGCACATGCCTTAGAGGATGAGGAAGTGCATAAAATGAGCGGACAGTTGTTTGCCGTGGCAGAAAAGGGATATAAGCTGGATCTGGTACAGGCATTGTTTGGTTCGGTCGGATGGGCAATCTTTCAGGTTTTTCAGGTCGTCTGTCTGGCATTTACCGGGTATCTTGCAATCCGGGGACGGATCTTAGCCGGAGATATCACCTTATATCAGAGCTATTTTGCAACGGTGGTTAATCAGGTGTCCGCGATCGTTACATTGCTGCCGACGATCACCAAGGGAATCGAATCCGTAAATTCTATAGGGGAAGTGCTTCTCTCCGAGGATGTTGAGGATAATGAGGGAAAGAAACAGCTTGATGATGTAAAGGGCGAATTTGATTTTTGCGATGTTTCGTTTCACTATAAAAATAACAATACAAAGGTGTTAAATCACTTAAATCTTCATGTGAATCAAGGCGAGACGATCGCACTGGTAGGCGAATCCGGAGCCGGAAAATCAACCGTTCTAAATCTTGTGATCGGGTTCCATCTTGCAGACGGCGGTAAGGTACTTTTGGATGGCAATGATATGAAGGAGATCGATCTGCGTTCCTACCGGAAACATTTAGCAGTTGTGCCGCAGACCTCGATCTTATTTTCGGGAACGATCCGTGAAAATATTATATATGGAGCAGAACAGGTATCAGAAGAAGAGCTGTGGAATGTGATCCGTGCGGCAAATCTGACAGATCTGATCGAAAGCCTGCCGGAGGGGCTTGACACGGTTGTGGGAGAGCATGGTGGAAAACTGTCCGGTGGACAGAGACAACGGATCGCCATTGCAAGGGCACTGATCCGAAATCCAAAGGTCATCGTATTGGATGAGGCAACCTCGGCATTAGACAGTATTTCCGAAAAACTGATTCAGGAGGCACTCGGCAATCTGACCAGAAACCGTACCACGTTCATAGTGGCACACCGGCTTTCAACGATACGGGATGCGGATAAGATCGCGGTATTAGCGGACGGTCATTGTGTAGAATATGGAACCTTTGAGGAGCTGATGGCACAAAAAGGAGAGTTTTATCGTATGAAAACGATACAAAGTTAAAAAACTTGCGCAGTATCAGTGGATTTGATATAATCGTATGATGGATAAAAATAAAAAGATAAATGAGGATGAACATGAAATATTCTGTGATTGTGCCATGTTACAATGAGGAATTAAATATACATGGACTGATAAAACGATTAGAGCAGGAAAAAGGTTCCCGTAACGTGGAATATATTATGGTAGAAAATGGATCGAAGGACAAGACCAGAGAGTACTTAGAGCGTGAGTGCAGCGAGAGGGCGGACTTTAAGATCGCCTATGTGGATGAAAACCTTGGCTATGGCTATGGTGTGGTGCAGGGAATGAAAGCGGCAACCGGCGATTATATCGGCTGGCTTCACGCTGATTTACAGGTCAGTCCAAAAGAAATGATGCGTTTTATTGATTATATTGAGAGAGATACAACCGGTCAGAAGTTCTTTTTAAAGGGAGTCCGGGACAGCCGGAGCGTGGTAGAACATATTTTTACCGCCGGAATGACTGCCTATGTGACACTGATGTTAGGACAGTACCTCTATGACATCGGAGCGATCCCGGTATTATTCCACAGAAGTCTGCTGGATCAGATGGATGAGCGTATCCCGTATGATTTTGCAATCGAGACTTATGTCTATGACAAGGCAAAACGCAGTGACCTTGTGGTAAAACGTTTCCGCATCCATATGGGAAAAAGAGAAAAGGGAGCTTCCTCCTGGAATAAGGGATTTTCTTCCAAGATACGCCAGAGCAAGGTGATTATGGGAGATGTACTTAAGATCAGAAAAGGAGAGGCTGTCAGGTGAAGAAAAAGGCGTTTGACTACGAAAAATTATTGCTCTTTTTGCTGTGCATTGGCTTTTCTTTCCTTTTCTATGGAAAAACGATCGCAGTTGAAAATGTAAATTATGGCGTGGAACAGTTGCATCAGTACAATCACGAGCTGTTCAAGCAGAATATCGGATTGATGGAAGACGGCTTTTCACCGCGCTATTATGCTAATGTGATCGTAAGTGTTCTGATGAATCTGTTGAAAATGAGCTGGGCTGGTGTTGCAACCCTGATCATCCGCGCAAACTTCATCATTTATGCGGTTGCGGCAGCACGGACGGTGTGTAAAGTGACCAAAGAGAGACGACTACTGTTTGGTGCGATCTTAGTGTCCTGTATGTTCCGTTCTTCGCTTGGAACACTGGCAGGGTTTGGCTTAAATGGTGCGATGGATGTATTCATCGGAACCGGAACAGCACTGGTGCTGCTTGGCATCTCTTTCCTCATTGGAGAAAAGAAAAACTGGATGGCAGCGTGGATCTGCCTTTCCCTTGCAACTCTGATGCACGTACATGAAGGTATGTGGGGCGGCTGTGCCGTCGGAGTGATCTGGCTTACTGTTATGATCGCAGGGAAAAAGATTGACTGGAAGACTTTAAAGGGACTGCCGGTTTATGTTGTGGTCATGCTCCTTGTAACGGTACCGGCTCTGCTTCACGGCGATGCAGTGGATGAGACTCTGTTTGCGGAGATCTATGTCAATATCCGTACTCCGAACCATCTGCTTCCGACTGCATGGGGAACGGATGTGGTCGTAAAGAGTTTTCTGTTATTGCTGATCCCGGCACTGTTTTTTGCCATCCGGTATTGGAAAGACAGATCGGAAACAAAGTCACGCCAGTATCTGATCTTAAGTATCCTTTCCATGGCACTCTGGATCCTTATTTTTGCAGTGCAGTATTTTGGTACGATCCTGCATCCAAGTTCGACGATCATCACGATGTATCTGCCGAAATGCTTTAAATATATGGCATATTTTGCGATGCTGTTATACTTAAAGATCGCGGACATGTTGTTTGACGAAGAAAGCTATTTACAGAGTGCGTTTGCCATTTTAGTACTGCTACTTGGCTGTGATTACAGTTTTGCAGTGACGATGCTCTGCGCGGTATTGCTTCTTGTAGAGAGTCTCTTTGGACTGGAAGAAAAACTCGTGACAAAAGACGCTCCATTTTATCATGGAACGATCAGGCTGCTTACCTGGGAAGTATTCTTGATCGCACTTTGTGTCTTACATGGATGGAGTGAAGTGGTCGTGATGATCGCCGCGGTGATCTTTGTCACAGAATTTATTCTTCCATATCTGAATTATAAAAAAGTGTATCATGTTGTATTGTGTCTGTTTGCAGTGTTTGTGATCGGCTATTCGATCGAAGGAACGATTGTAAAGATCGATGAAAACGGTGTTTCCTATGTATCGGGAGACGAGTGCTTGAGAAGTGCGATGGGAAATGATATCTATCAGCTCTCGATCGCGTTTAAAGAGGCATCCGATGCAGAGGATGAGTTCCTTGCAGATCCGTACAATGGAGATTCGGGCTGGGTACAGTTAATGTCCGAACGAAACTGTTACTGTATCTTTAAGTCGACCCCATCCTCAAAGCGTGCGGTGTTAGACTGGTATGAGCGGATCCAGAAAGTGGAGCATATGTCACAGATGAGTGCGGAAGAGCTTTCGGATCTGATGCAGGAGATCGGAACCGATTATGTGATGGTAACACCGGGGCAGTATGATACCTTAGACCAGTCAGATCTGTTTGATGAGATCTCGAAGACCAAGGTCGCAGGCATGTACCGGTTACATGCGAAGGAGGCAGCCCGTTGAAACGTGAGACAAAAACCATTGCAAAGTTTCTGGTCGTAGGTGGCAGTTCTACATTATTAGATTATGTCATCTACTGGATCCTTAGCATGTTTATTCATTTTAACCTGGCAAAGACATTGTCCATGTTCTGTTCCTGTGTCTATTCGTTTTTCCTGAACAAGATGTTTACTTTTCAGGACAAGCGGAAACTATCGGGCGGACATGTACTGCGTTACATTGTTTCGCAGGCAGTCAATATCGGGATCAATGTTTCGATCAATGCACTTGTGTACGGAACCACCGGGATTCGTATCCTTGGAATGGTCAGTGCAACGGCAGGTGCAATGATCGTCAATTTCTTATTACAGCGTTTCTTTGTATTTCAGACGACAGAAGCGTAGAGCAGGAGGTAAATTCAGATGAAGATAATGATTACAGGAGCGGCAGGATTTATTGGTTCCCAGCTGGCACATCGCTTATGGGCGGATGGTCATACGTTAATACTGATCGATAATTTTTCCTATGGAAAAGCAGACAATCTGGTATTTGAAGACCATGATTTCACAGAGGAAGTACTGCACATGGATATCCGTGACAGAGAGGGAATCAGTGAGTTATTAAAAGCAGGGGATGTAGATTATATCTACAATATCGCCGGGATCGCACCATTACCGGATTGTCAGTCCAATCCACAGGAGGCGATCGACGTCAACCTGACCGGATTTGTCAATATTCTGGAAAATGCCAGAAAATATGGTGTGAAAAAGGTAATTCAGGCAAGCACCAATGCCATGTATGAGAATGAGACCACATTCCCGACCGTTGAGGACAACTTTGCAGTTCCAACTCTGATCTATCCGAATACGAAGTACTGTGCCGAGCGTTTCGCCGAGTCGTTTTGCAGAACTTACAATATGAATGTGACCTGTATCCGTTTTGCAAACGTATACGGACCACACATTGACTGCTTGAGAAAACAGCCACCGTTTGTTGCTTATATGATAAGAGAGCTTTACTACGACAGAACCCCTGTGTTCCATTCCGATGGAAACCAGCGCAGAGACTATATTTATGTGGATGATCTGATCGACCTTGCAATCGCAGTACAGCAGGGCGAAGGCTTTGATGCGGTCAACTGTTCTTCCATGAAGAATTATTCAGTCAATGAGATGTATCAGGTGTCATGTGAGATCATGGGCAAACAGATCACACCGGAGTATGCCAGTGATGCGCATTACTGGGAGAAATACCCGGAACTGTTTGAGGGAGCTTATCAGATTAAAGAGAGCATCTTAAAAGATGAGATCAATAAATATTCCCTGTGCGATAATTCGCATGCAAAGAAACAGTATGGCTGGTCGCCAAAGGTAGATATCAAAGAGGGATTAAAGAAAGTTATCGAAAATGAATGTCAGCTGCTGAGCCATCTGGACAACTAGGAGGAAACTATGAAATTACATCTGATTATGCCAATGGGCGGCAAAGGCTCCAGATTTTCCAAATATGGATATGAATTTCCAAAACCTTTGCTTGAGATAAAGGGAAAACCGTTTTTCTACTGGGCAACACAGTCTATTGCAAAGTTTATAGAGGTGCAGGACATTACATTTGTTGTCTTAAAAGAGCATGTAGAAAAATATCAGATCGATGAAAAAATCAAAGCATATTATTCGGGTGCGATCATCCATGTGATCCCGGAGGTATTAAACGGTGCTGTACTGACCTGTATGGAGGGTGTCAAGGAGATCAAGGACGATCATCCGATCGTATTTAACGACTGTGACCACATTTTCCGGTGCCGTTCTTTTGAGCAGTATATCAGTGGAGAGGAAGATGGCGTAAATGGAGCATTGCTGACATTTCCGTCCGATTCACCGAAATACAGTTTCCTGCGGTTAGATGAAAACGGAAACGTGACAGAGACCGTCGAGAAAAAAGTCATCAGCGATCAGGCGATCTGCGGATGCTACTATTTTGATGGAAAAGAGACCTTCTTAGAGGCATCCAGACAGTATCTGGAGCATTGCAGCTATCAGGAATTTTTCGTCAGTGGTGTTTACAATGTGATGGCACAGGAGCATAAGATAATAAAACCATTTCAGACTGATTTCCATGTTCCGTTCGGGGTACCGGAAGAATATGAGGAAGCAAAAGAGTCTGCATTTTTCGAGGAGTTAAATTGATTGGAATATATTTGGCAGTTGCAGTTATTTTACTGATCTTGGGACATATCTGCAAAGCAAGGAGATGGAAGCGTCTGCTGGCTTCCTATGAGACGATCCCGACCGTAAAATTGTTGCGGGTGCTCGCAATTGGTCAGGGGATCAATATGGTCATCCCTTTTCGCGTGGGAGATCTGGCACGTATTTATCTACTGGGCAGAAAACATTTAAAGAATGGTTATGTGTTGGCGTTTGCCTCTGTGATCGCAGATATTTTTATTGATACGATAACAGTTGGTTTTGCGTTTGGGGCACTGTTCCTGTTAAACATCCACCGGGATGAGATCAGTGGGATCGCGATGCGCTATGAGATCTTATCACTGCTTTTGATCGTGGTGTCAGTGCTTGCGTTCTGGCAAAAGAAACAGGTCAAACTGATGATTCAGAAGATAGCGACCATCTTTAACAGTAATATCGAGCGAAAGATACTGATCGCAACTTATGCGGTATTTTCCAGCATAAAAGATACTCTGCGTGCGGATAAGATCTTACGCCTGCTACTGGAAACCGTTGGCGTATGGGTAAGTTACTTTTTATCCTATGGGGCCTTTGCCATTTTTTTACAGAAGCTGGGCTATGATTTCACACTGACGAGGGTCTTTCAGACAATTTTTTCCATGGCGGGAAGCTCGCTGTTAGTGGAGTGTCTGACGGGACATCAGGGGATGCGCTGGATTGGATGGTTCTTTATCTACCTGTTACTTCCACTGTGCCTGATCTATCTGATGACTTTCGTGAAAAAAAATACGAAAGAGGAGACGTATCATTCTTATCGTAAGATACTGCCACAGTTAAATCCGGCGGACAGGCTCGCCTTTTTGAACATTTATTTCGGGGGCAGACAGCAGAATTATATCGATCTGTATCTGACCATCAATAATGATGTGAGCATTTTACAGGATTTCTCTGCCGGTTCAAATGCGACCACGATCCTTTGTATGGATGAGAAAAATACCTTTTACCGGAAATATGCGTTCGGGGATGATGCCAGAAAGCTGTGGGAGCAGGTGGAATGGTTAAAGACCTATGCAGATGATATCCCGGTTGCAACCATTTTAAGAGAGTATCAGACGGACGAGTATTGTTATTATGATATGGAATATAAGAAAGAGACACTTGGATTTTTCCGTTATATCCATACTTCCTCCACGGAAGACAGCTTTGCAGTTTTGAAGAGTGTGTTAGACTGCTTAAATGACAAACTTTATACTAAGGATGTGCGGGAAGCAAAAAATGACGTGATACAGGAATATATCGAAAAGAAAGTGCTTGCCAATATCCGGATCTGTGAAGAATGGGGCATGAAAAAGTTCCGCAATTTCTATCAGAGCAGTATGGTGGTCATAAACGGAGTCGAATATCCGAATCTGTCTTACTATGCGGATAAGTTAAATGCAGCGTATCTTACAAAAGTATTCTGCAACGATAAGTATGCAGCGATCCATGGTGACCTGACGATTGAAAATATTGTGTGCGGACAGGCAAATACCAGAAACTGGTATCTGATCGACCCGAATACTGGGAGCCTGCATGAAACACCGTTTTTGGATTATGCAAAATTATTGCAGTCTTTGCATGGCAGATATGAATTTCTGATGATGGTAAAAAATGTGCAGGTAATGGATAACCGGATCGAATTTTTATTTACCGGTTCGAGTGCCTATCAGCAGTTGTATGAGAATTATAAAAACTATCTGTTTGAAAAATTCCCATATGAGGCAGTCAAGAGTATCTATTATCACGAGGTCGTACACTGGCTGAGACTGATGCCTTATAAAATACGCAAGAATCCGCAGCTTGCGGTCGTATTCTATGCCGGACTTTTGATGGTTCTTGCAGATGTGGAGAAAATGTTTGAGAATGGAACAGAAAAATAAATTAGCAGCATTTGATCTGGATGGAACCCTGTTTGACACAACACTTGTGAACTGCTTTTCTTATCAGAAAGCGGCAGAACTGTGCGGCTGCAAGATCGAGCAGGAAGCGTTTATTCGGGAATTTGTTGGAAAAAATTATAAGGAATTTCTTCCGGTGCTTGGGATCACAGATCAAAAGACACAGGAAGCGATTCATGAAAAAAAGAAACAGCTCTATGCAGACTTCCTTGGAAGTGCCAAAAAGAATGAGCATCTGTTTTCCATGATAGAGGGGCTGCGCGGTTCCTACAAAATCGCGCTGGCAACGACCGCATCTAGAAAAAATGCACTTGAGATACTGGATTGTTTTGGAGAGACAGAGAAATTTGACATTCTGATCACACAGGAAGATGTGACGAGATTAAAACCAGACCCGGAATGTTACTTAGCAGCAATGAAGCAGGCTGGCGTATCGCCGGAGGACACCATTATTTTTGAAGATTCCGAAGTTGGGATGAGAGCGGCAAAGGCGAGTGGTGCCTACGCTGTGCAGGTTTCTGCGTTTTAGCAGGGACAAACATGAAAAAGAGGCAGGGGAATGAGAAAATGAAGCAGATGAAAAAGATTTTTCCGGATATGGAAGCAAAAAAGCGTGCGTGGCTGTTTGCCTTACGTGTTTTTTTCTTATGCGCACTCTGCATCCTTCCATCCTATGAACTTGTTAAAAGCGGGATGGCAAAGACAGTTACCATGGAAGATATGGAGACAGAGTCTTTGCAGTTAAAAGACGGAGAAACCTTTTCCCAGACGATTTCGATCGGCAGTGGAACGCATGTAAAGTCACTTGCGATCGGAGTAGATTCCGTACTGGACAATGAAAATGCCAGCATAAAAGTGACCGTACAGAGGGGAGATGCCACATACAGCAGATCCTACACGCAGAGTGAGATTCCGGCAAAAGGATTTTTAGAGTTAAAAGAGTTTGATCTAAGTGGAACAAAAGCAGAGGAACTGGTAATATCCGTTGCAGTCGAAGAACTCTACGGCGGCAGCTTTTCTTTGCAGATGACGCCGGAACTGCTGCACGGCTATGAAACAGCGCAGGTGGATGGTGCAAAAAAAGACGGGGCACTTGCGATCGCACTGACCGGCTGGTCGGCGCATCAGGAGTGGGTGGCTTACCGTTTCCTCTGGATCGCGGTTATTTTTGTGCTGGCGGTCTTTGTGGCATGGCTTTTGACTTATCAGACAGACAACCTGTTTTTTGAGCGTGCAGTCAGGATTTCGGTCTTTGGACTGATCCTTTCCGTATTTTCGCTGTTGTATCCGTCATTTTTGTGGTATGGCTGTGACTGGTGCGAGGGTATTTTCTATTATCGCAAGATACAGGAAAATTCCCTGTGGCATGTCATTGCATCGTCAGATTTTGACCTGTATATGGCGCAGTTTAACAATATTTTTATGTACCTGTTTGTAAAGGTACTCCATATTGACACCTATACGTTCATTGCCTGCCAGCTCTTATCTATTGGTATGATCGCATACTGGGGAACGTTGTTCTGTAAGAAACAGTATGGAAAGTATTTTTCGATGGATTTTCGGGTAGGAGCAGCCGTGGTTGCAATCTGCTATTTATATACGATGCAGGAATTTTCCTTTATCGGAGTGGCGTATTTTGGTGTACTCTTCCTGTTGTATCTGATCACCTATGATTTTTCAGAGGATAAGCGGTCGTTCCTTTTGTCCATACCGGTTCTGATCGTGATGTGTCTTTCCAAGATGACATTTGCACTGTTTTGCCCGATCAGCATTTTCCTGCTTTTGCTGTGGAGAAAGAAACTTCCGAAGCGAAACCGCATCCTGCTTATCGTGATGGCAGTTTCCTGTCTGGCAGAAGCAGGGGTATCGGTTCTCTTAAACGGCGGACTGACCGGAGGAAATTCACTCGGAACGATACAGGATGTCACACTGGTAAAATTGATCGTGGGCGCAGCCTACTATGCGGTACAGCTTACGATTTCCGTTGTGTTCCACGAGATGAATTTTGCCAATGCGCTGCTTTTGAATGTGGGTGTGTTTGCGGCACTGTTTGCGCTGTTTCTCTGGTCGATCTATGAGGTGGCAAAAAAGAGAAGATTCCAGAAACCGGCAGGCTTTCTCATTGCCATGCTTGCAGTGGTATATGGAAACTGCATGCTGCAGATGCTGACCAATTCCTACTCCATGACACCGGCGGGCGTGAAGCTTGACCAGATCTTTTATATCCCGGTGGAAGACAAGTGGTGGTGGTATTCCTTTGGCTATGTGGCACTGTGGGCGATCGGACTGACCCTCATTTATATCGTGACAGCATTTTTAAAAGAGCAGGTGTTAAAAGAGGGTATAGAAACTGCGGGCTGGTACCGCGTGGCAGGGATTGTTTTATCGTTTACCCTGTGTCTGATCACGGTCAACCAGTACGCGTACCATGGCAATGACTTACAGAGCTATAAGGCAGAAAATATGTTTACCGTTCCGTCCAAAATGCAGGGAAATTTTACCGAATATTCTTTCATGCAGAAAGATGATCACTTTTTCATCGTGACTTCATCAAAGCCGGATGGACTGGACTGGTATTATAACCACAATACGGAATATTTTTCCAAAGACATCGAAGAGAGAACCAATACACTGCAATTTGGCGAGGGAGGACTTGGTATCCATGCCTCGGTTGGCATCCCATCTTTGTATGTGCATAAATGTGAGGAGACCAACCAGTTACAGGATGGTGCCTATGTAGTACGGCTTTATGATGCAGATGGAACGGAGATCGGAAGCTATAAGCAGCTTGATACGGACATCCACAGGGAGTATATCTGTTTTTACTTTGATGGAACATTACTCTGGAATATTGCGTATGCAGAATTTGAATATGAAGACGGTACGCCCGCCTATATTGAGGGACCGGTGCGTATGGGATATTGTGTAAATTAGGAGGAACTATGAAATTAGGAATAATGCAGCCATATTTTATGCCGTATATCGGCTACTGGCAGTTAATGAATGCAGTCGACGAATATGTCGTGTATGATGATGTGAATTTTATCAAGGGAGGATGGATCAACCGGAACCGTATCCTGGTAAATGGAGAGCCAAAATACATCAATGTGCAGATGCGCGGCGCGAGTCCGTTTAAAAAGATCAATGAGATCGAGGTTGCCAACGATGAGGCGGATATCAAAAAGAAACTCCGCATGCTGGAAAATTCCTACAGGAAAGCCCCATATTTTGAGATAGGCTATCAGATGATGGAAGAGATTTTCCAGTCGGGAAAAACAGATCTGGCTTCCTATATTCTATATTCTTTTGAGCGGGTGGCAGATTATCTGGATATCAAAACAAAGCTGACCGTTTCATCCACGATCGAGAAGGACAATGAGTTAAAAGGACAGGACAAGGTGCTTGAGATCTGTAAACGGCTTGGAGCAACCGAGTATTACAATGCGATCGGCGGACAGGAACTGTATTCTTTTGATGTATTCAAAGAAAATGGGATCGAGCTTAGCTTTTTAAAGACCGGAGACATCCGCTATGCACAGTATGATAATGAATTTCAGCCGAGTCTGTCCATGATCGATGTTCTGATGTTTAATTCCAAAGAGCAGATCAAAGAAATGTTAGAGGATTATACCCTGATCAAAAAAGAAAGTTAAAGAGATGCAGGGAGACAGGAAGCAGGGTGCACAATGAGCAATAATAATGATTTAAGCAATCGGATTAATGAATGTTACAGTAAGCTGAGTAAGGGACAAAAGAGGCTGGCAACCTATATCACGGACAATTATGACAAAGCGGTATTTTTAACAGCGGCAAAGCTGGGAGAAGTGGTAGGAGTCAGTGAGTCCACGGTGGTTCGTTTTGCCATGCATCTGGGCTACAAAGGCTATCCGGAATTTCAGAGTGCCCTGGAAGAACTGGTGCGGAATAAATTAAATTCTTTGCAGCGGATGGAAGTCACTTATGGAAGGATCAACCAGTCCAAGATCTTAGAGTCTGTGCTAAAGGCAGATGCACAGCGGATTGAATCTTCCCTCGAAAAGATCGATGAAAATGCGTTTGAACTGGCAGTAGATACCATTTTAAATGCCAGAGATATTTACATCATTGGAATCCGCAGCTGTGCACCGCTCGCAAATTTTATGGCATTTTATTTTACACTGATATTTGAACATGTTCATCTGATCCAGACGAGCAGTTCCAGTGAGATCTTTGAACAGATGGTGCGGATCGGAAAAGAAGATGTCATCATCGGGATCAGTTTCCCAAGGTATTCCATGCGTACCTTAAAGGCGATGGAGTTTGCCAACAACCGGAGCGCAAAAGTGATCACGCTGACGGACAGCGTACATTCCCCGATGAATCTGTATTCTTCCTGCAATCTGATCGCAGAGAGTGATATGGCATCCATCGTCGATTCCTTAGTAGCACCTCTCAGTGTCATCAATGCGCTGATCGTTGCACTCTGCATGAAAAAGCAGGGCGAGGTGGCGACAACACTTGAGATGCTCGAAGAGATCTGGGATGAATATCAGGTATACGAAAATGATGAGATTAATTTTATTGATGATTCCATTAAAATGCGCTACGCAAAAATAGGAGATACAGACTTTTATGAGTAAGATAATCGTGATTGGAGGCGGCCCTGCCGGCATGTTTGCGGCAATCGCGGCCGCGGAGACATCGGCATCCAATGAAGTCATACTTCTGGAAAAAAATGAAAAACTGGGAAAAAAACTTTTCATCACCGGAAAGGGACGCTGTAATATCACAAATGCAAGTGATATGGAGAATTTATTTTCCAATGTCATGTCAAATGCAAAATTTTTATACAGTGCCTTCTATTCCTATGATAATATGAGGGTGATCGACTTCTTTGAACAGAACGGACTGCGCACGAAAGTAGAGCGGGGCAACCGGGTCTTTCCGGTTTCGGATCATTCCTCGGATGTGATCGCGACCTTAAACCGTGTGCTAAAAGAGAAAAAGGTCAAAGTCATGCTGCATACAGAGGTCGGACAGATCCTGATGCAGGAAGAGGAGGATGGCACGAAAACGGCAGTCGGAGTGAAGTTAAAGGATCAGACGACTTTAATGGCGGACCGCGTGATCGTCGCAACGGGCGGATTTTCATACCAGACGACCGGTTCGACCGGAGACGGCTACCGTTTTGCTGAGGAGGCTGGGCATACGATAACGGAGATTTCTCCGGCACTGGTTCCGTTCTATGCAAAAGAAGAGTATGTGACGAGATTGCAGGGGCTTTCTTTAAAGAATGTCGAAGTCCGGATCTACGATGGCAAAAAATTATTATATGAAGAGTTTGGAGAGATGCTCTTTACCCATTTTGGCGTGAGCGGCCCTCTGATCTTAAGTGCCAGCGCGGCATTAAAGCCGGCACAGACGAAAAAAGAACTTGCCATGAAGATCGATTTAAAACCGGCTGTATCAGAAGAACAGTTAGATAAGCGGCTGCTACGTGAGTTTGAAGAGGCAAAGAACAAACAGTTTAAAAATGCCGTTGCAGGGCTTTTCCCAGCGAAAATGACACCGATCATGATCGAGGTCAGCGGGATCGACCCGGAGAAAAAGGTCAATGAGGTTACCAGAGAAGAACGTCATGCGTTTATCAATCTGATCAAGACATTCCCGGTAACCCTGTGCGGACTGCGTGACTTTAACGAAGCCATCATCACAAAGGGTGGTGTTAAGGTAAAAGAGATTGACCCGTCTACGATGGGATCAAAGTGCACCAGACATCTGTATTTCTGTGGAGAGGTGCTGGATCTTGACGCCATGACCGGAGGCTATAATCTTCAGATCGCATGGTCTACCGGATATCTGGCAGGAAATTCTGCAGGCAGTATTTAAAAATGTAGAAATAACAAGATAGCAAAAGGAGAAGAAAACGATGAGCATGAATATCGCTATTGATGGACCGGCAGGTGCCGGAAAAAGCACAATTGCAAAAAAACTTGCAAAGGAACTTGGATTTATTTATGTAGATACAGGAGCCATGTATCGTGCAATGGCATATTATTTCTTACAGAACGGTATTGCATCTGATGATGAGGCTGCCATTGCAAAGGCATGTCCGGCAGTGGATGTGACGATCGCCTATGAAAATGGAGAACAGCAGGTACTTTTAAATGGAGAAAACGTAAATGGTGTCATTCGCACCGAGCAGGTGGGAAATATGGCATCTGCAACCAGCGTTTACCCAGTCGTAAGAAAAAAACTGGTCGAGTTACAGCAGGAACTGGCGGCAAAAGCGGATGTCATTATGGACGGCAGGGATATTGGAACCTGTGTTCTGCCGAATGCGCAGGTAAAGATTTATCTGACCGCAAGTTCTAAGACACGTGCAACACGCAGATACGAAGAGCTGACCGCAAAGGGCGAAAGCTGTGATCTGGAAGAGATCGAGAAGGACATCATAGAACGTGACTACCGCGATATGCACCGCGAGACTTCTCCACTAAAACAGGCAGAGGATGCCGTTCTCGTTGACAGCTCCGATCTGACGATCAATGAGGTAGTAGCGGCGATCCGTGAGATTTATCAGAAAAAAAAGGGTGAATAGGAATGAATATTATTCTGGCAAAAAGTGCAGGGTTCTGCTTTGGCGTAAAACGTGCGGTAGATACCGTGTATGATCAGATCGAAAAAAAAGCAGGAACTCCGATCTATACCTATGGACCGATCATCCATAATGAAGAAGTGGTACACGACCTTGAAAAAAAGGGTGTTATCGTTGTAAATTCGATCGAAGAGCTTAAAGAGCGTGCAAAAGAGAAAGGAACTGTCATCATCCGGGCACACGGCGTGGAAAAAGGAGTCTGTGACGAAATTGAGCAGTTAGGATATGAAATCGTTGATGCAACCTGTCCTTTTGTACTTAAAATACATCGTCTTGTGGAACGCTATAGCAGAGAGGGCTGTCAGATCGTGATCATCGGAAATGAAGATCATCCGGAAGTAAAGGGCATCAAAAGCTGGTCATTTTCTGAAGAAACAAGGGTTATTTCTTCGAAAGAAGATGCCGAAAACTATAATGCAGATCTGGGGCAGAAAGTCTGTATTGTATCACAGACGACATTTAATTACAATAAATTTCAAGAATTAGTTGAAATTATAACTAAAAAAGGTTATGATATAATTGTTTTAAATACAATCTGTAATGCTACAGAGGAGCGGCAGGCGGAAGCAGCCGGGATCGCAGCGCAGGTAGATGCTATGATTGTTGTTGGCGGCAAGAGTAGTTCTAATACACAGAAGTTATTTGAAATATGTAAAAAAGAATGCAAAAATA
>URUD01000034.1 GCA_900550935.1 uncultured Roseburia sp. | reverse complement strand
TGGATAATTCCTTACTGGCTGTAAGGGATATTAACCATAAATATATTGTAGTAGATAGGAGAAAACAAGAAATGTCGGTAAAGAAACAGTTTACAAAATATGTCTCACAAAATGTACTGGGAATGATCGGAATGTCCTTGTATATTCTGGCAGATACCTTTTTTATCTCATTGGCAGTGGGGGCAAACGGTATCACAGCATTAAATCTGGTGCTGCCGGTTTACAGTCTGATCTTTGCGATAGGATCGATGATCGGTGTGGGTTCCGGCATCCGTTTTTCCGTGGCACGCAGCAGAAATGCAGAGGATAAGGACAGCTACTTTTTCAATGCTTTGTTTTTTGGAACCGTGATCGGTATCTTTTTTATGCTGATTGGCGGGCTGATCCCGGATAAGATCGTGGGATTTTTGGGTGGAGATGCCACGATCATTGCAGTCGGTGCGCCATATACCCGGATCTTCATGACGTTTGCACCGTGCTTTATCTGGAATTATATCTGCAATGCGTTTGTGCGGAATGATAAGGCACCTTCGGTTGCGATGGCAGCGACTCTGTTCAGCAGCCTGTTTAATATTGTAATGGATTATATTCTGATGTTTCCACTTGGCATGGGAATGGAGGGGGCAGCACTTGCGACCGCATTTTCTCCCCTGATCGGTGTACTGATCTGCTGTACGCATCTTTGTTCCAGAAAGTGCGGTGTGGTATTAAAACCAGTAAGACCATCCGTTCTGCGGCTGATCCGCTCGTGTCAGGTTGGCGTATCCGCTTTTGTGGGTGAGATTTCATCCGGGGTGACAACTGCGGTCTTTAATACGATCATTCTGCGAATTGCGGGAAATATCGGTGTGGCTGCCTATGGCGTGGTTGCCAATACTGCACTGGTTGCAGTATCTATGTTCAATGGCGTTTCACTGGGAGCACAGCCTCTGCTCAGTGAGTTTTATGGGAAGAGAGAAGAGAAAAAGGTAACACAGACCATGCGCCTTGGAATAGGTACCGCACTTGTCTTTGCGATCGTGATCTATCTGTTTGTATTTCTTTTTACAGAGCCGATCGCTGCCGTTTTTAACAGTGAAGGAAATCCCGTGCTGGCAGAGTATGCCAGGACGGGATTAAGATTATACTTTATCGGATTTTTGTTTGCGGGAGTCAATATCGTGGGAACCGGAGTGCTCAGTGCCGTTGAATCGGCAAGATGGGCGTTTATCACTTCAATATTACGAGGGTTCGTTGCAATCATCCTCAGCGCGTTTATCATGTCATTTTTCTTTGGATTAAATGGAGTATGGCTTGCTTTTCCGGTGGCGGAAGGGATCACGGTACTTCTAATGATTGTGGCGTTGCGCAAAGAAACAGGAGTCAGCGTTTTATGGAGATCAGACAAAGGATAAAAAAAAGAAAAGAGGATATCATAGATCAGGTCAGAAAGATACGAAGTGGGTTTGCGGGAAGCAGTAAATGGTTCCATGCAGCATCACTTTTGTTTCTTGGTGTTTTTATGGGGAATGTTTTATCATCCCTGGTAAGAAGACCGTGGCTTGGCTGGATGATCGGAGTCATGCTGGCAGTGCCGGTGGGGCTCCTTTTTTCTATGCTTGCGGGGTGGCTTTTGCGGCGGATCGTGATCTGTGATGGAAAGAGTCTGTTCTGGAGTGTGGCAGACCTTACGATGTTATATGTTTCAGCGGAATATGGGAGTATTGGAGCAAAGGAAGAACAGATAATTTTAACCGTATTACTCCTTTTTTTTGCGGCAGCATTGTTTGTAAAAAGTGCGTATCTGCTCTTAAAAAAACGCGTGCGTAAAGCGGGTGTAGTATTGCTTTGTGCATTTACAGGCGGTGTGACGGCCTTTTTCATATGGTTGTTAGGCTCGGAGGGCTTTTCGGATACTTATGTCAAAACATATCTGGCAGAGGAAAAACAGGTGGAAAATCCAGTCGGGGAGGGTTTTGCTTCCTATGGGGGAAATGGAACCTGTACGGTGGAAACGCTTTGTTATTCAAACCGGGAGGATGCGGATCTGAAAACAGAACCGGTCGATCTGAGCCGCTATGTGATGGAGAGCGAAGAGATAGAAGAGTGGTACCGCGATTTCTTTCAGTCCGAGGATTTGGAGGCAGTGCCGGTAGCAGGAAAAATCTGGTATCCGAAAGAGGAAACAGACTGTCCGGTGATCTTTATAGCACATGGCAATCACAGCATTACCGAAGAGTCCTATCTGGGGTATGAGTACCTCGGAACTTATTTTGCCTCATTGGGGTATGTCTTTGTGTCGGTGGATGAAAATGCTTTAAATGAGCGCAGTGGAGAAAATGACGGGCGTGCGATCCTTCTGTTAGAAAATATAAAAATGATCCTGCAGTGTAATCATGATGCGGAAAGCCCGCTGTATCAGAAGATCGACCCTGAGAAGATCGGTCTGGCAGGTCATTCCAGAGGCGGGGAGATGATCGCGGATGCATATCTGTTCAGCGAATATGAAAATTATCCGAGCAATGGCATGTTTGAATTAAACTATCCGTTTTCCATCAAGGCATTGCTTGCGGTTGCCCCCTCTTATGGACAGTATGAGCCGGCAGACCATATGGTCGAACTTTCGGATGTCAATTATATGGTGATCCAGGGTGCGAACGATCAGGATGTTTCTGTTTTCATGGGAAATGAACAGTACGAAAATGTGTCGTTTACAGGCGAGGGAGATTATAGAAAGATATCCCTTTATCTTGCGGGCGCAAATCATGGACAGTTCAATACGCTGTGGGGAAAATATGATATGGAGCCGCCGTTTTCCTGGTGGCTTAATGTTGCAGACTTTATCTCACAGGACGAGCAGCAGTATCTTTTAAAGGTATTTTCAAGGGCATTTTTTGATGTCACATTAAAGGGAGATACGACGTATGAGAGCCTTCTTTATGATGAGGGAAGATATGAGAGGTATCTGCCAAAGACGTTGTATGCCCAGCAATATGATACATCGTCATCCCGGCTGATCGCGGATTTTGAAGAGGATTCGGATGTGACAACAGCGACAGATGAAAGCGTGTGTGATGCAGTACATATGGCAATGTGGACGGAAGAGAGGATTACCGATTCGGATGAGAACAGAGGAGAACGTGAAAATCATGGACTTTATCTGAAGTGGGATCATACGAGAGAGGCAGAGTATGAGATCGTGTTTGGGGAGAACAGGGATCTTAGCGGGGGAGCATTTTCATTTGATATCTGCAACCTGAATGAGGAGCAGGAGACAGTGGGGGATGGAGTGCTTGACTTTACGGTATACTTTATCGATTCAGCCGGAAACCGTGCTTATGCAAAAGTGGGCGACCTTGCAACCCTTCATTCTGCCTATCCGGTACGGCTTTCCAAGATTCAGTATCTGTATAAAGATGCCGAGTGGAAATATCCGTTCCAGACCGTAGCCATCCGGCATAAAGACCTTACCCATGAGACGGAAGAGTTTGATTTTAAACAGATCAGACGAGTCGTATTTACGTTTGATTCTTCAGAAAATGGTAAACTCTGGATGGATAACATCCGCTATGAGATAAAGTAACGTTTTTTGGAAACTTTCATATCATAAAAGAGAGTTGAAAAAACAGGTGGATGAATGAATTATTTATTTCCGGGAGACCGCGGTACACAGGTGGAGTATCTGCAGCTGGCATTGAGCAGGGCAAACTATCCGACCAGAGTGGATGGAATATTCGGAAGAGAAACCTGCGGAAATCTGCAGGCTTTTCTGGGGGAAAAAGATGCGTGTATTGTCAATCGTGATGTGTGGAAGAAGCTGCAGCCCTATTTAAAGGGGTATGTGGAGCATACGATCGCAGAGAGTGACAGTTTATACCGGATCGCAAAGGAATATAAAACGACAGAACAGGCGATCCTTACGGCAAATCCGCTGATCGATCCCAAGAATCTCCAGGTGGATGCAGTTCTTGAGATACCGCTTGGTTTTCCGCTTGTACCGGAAAATGTCAGGTATACGTCGGAGCTGTTAGGTTATATCGTGGATGGACTTAAGGTCAGATATCCGTTTCTTTCGGTTGGCAGTATCGGAAGAAGTGTCATGCGAAAGGAACTTTTGTACCTGAAACTGGGAGATGGATCGCAGGAAGTCTGTTATAACGCATCTTTCCATGCCAATGAGAGCATTACGACTCCGGTTTTACTGAAATTTGCCGAAGAGTATGGAGAAGAATATGCAAGAGCATTACGGGGCGAAGCAAACAGCGAATTTCCGGTGGAAGAATTGTTTCAGCGGTTCAGTCTGTACTTAATCCCGATGGTAAATCCCGATGGAGTCGATCTGGTCAACGGAGTGCTGACAAGCGGAGATTTCTACCGGCAGGCAGTCCGTATTGCAGCGGATTTTCCGGATATCCCGTTTCCGGATGGATGGAAGGCAAATATTGACGGCGTTGATCTGAATCTGCAGTTCCCGGCAAGCTGGGAGGAAGCGAGAAAGATCAAATATGCAAAAGGCTACACGAAACCGGCACCGCGCGATTATGTCGGCATGGCATCATTGACAGAGCCGGAGAGTATTGCTATGTATGAGTTTACAAGGGAGCATGAGTTTGAACTGATTTTGGCATACCATACACAGGGAGAAGTCATTTACTGGAAATATCTGGACTATGAGCCGGCACGCTCAGAAGAGATCGCGCAGTATTTTGGCAGGGTCAGCGGCTATGCAGTGGAACTTACACCGGCAGAATCTGCCTATGCGGGGTATAAAGACTGGTTCATAAAAGAGTATGACAGACCAGGTTATACGATCGAAGCAGGACTGGGCGTAAATCCGCTGCCGATGTCACAGTTTGAGACCATCTATCGGGCAAACCGTCCGATCCTGCTTGGTGGTATGACACAGATCATGTAGAAGTGTGCTGCTTTTTTCCGGTGGTCTTACCCTGGATCAAAATTGGGAGTGTCGTAAAACTCTGCACCAGAAGAGACGGATTTTCCAGTTTCCTTGCAAGTGTGCTGCCAGCCTGCACACCCATGTCATAGACATCAACATCAATGATCGTCGGGGACGGATCAATGATACTGGTATAAGGGTAGCGGTCAAAGGTAAGGAAAGCAATGTCGTCCGGGATACGAAGGTGGGATGCGGCAAGATATTTTGCAACACCAAGTGCGATATTATTGTTTTCACAGACGATGGCATCTGGGGGCGTTTCTAAGGAAAGCAGTTTCTCTGCCGAGATATAGGCTGACTGACGACTGGAGTCGGTGTAGACGATGTGCGCGCCATCCATGCGGTGGCCTGCCTTTAACAGGGTCTGTCGTACTCCTTTTAAACGCTGCTGTGAGATGAAATCGGTCTTTTTCCCGCCGATAAAGGCGATGTGTTTGTAGCCAAACGACAGCAGATGCTCTGCAGCAAACTGTCCGCCTAAGGTGTGGTTGGTGTCGATCCAGCAGAGCTGGTTGTCAAACCCCGGATTTCCAATGATGGTATGGGGAAAATTCTGTTCTAAGATCAGATCTGCCGTCTTATCGTTTAAGGCGGAACCGTGGACGACGATGCCATCCGCACCTCCCATGGCAATGATTTTTTCCACGGTTTCACCCGGATAGGCATCTTTTGAAGTATCCACCAAAGTCATACTGTACTGGTATTTTGACAGTTCATTGTAAGCACCGCACATGATATCAAACATGTGCGGATTTTTATATGCTTCTTCCTTTTCAAGAGAAGTGAGAAAGACGATATTTTTGGTCAGTTTTTTGGCAAAGGAAACAGCCCTTGCGTTGGGTGTAAAGTGAAGCTCTTCGATGATGCGGTTTACATTTGCAGCAGTCGCGGCTGAGATCGAGCCTTTCCCATTGATGACTTTGGAAACGGTAGAAACCGAAACACCGGCGGCTTCTGCAACCTCGCGGATCGTGATCGTCATGATAACCTCCATTTTTCGACAAAATCGGTATGTATTTTTCTGGATAATAAAAGAGTAAATAGTGCACAAATTCATAAAAATAGTATAGCGTTTTCCTAACAAAGTCAAGTAAGAAAACACAAAAAGTATTGGAAAAACAAGAGCAAAGTGATTAAATAAAATTACAAAGCAACAAAAAACACAAAAAAATTAGGAAAACATTTTCTTAGGGAGGAGAAAAATATGAAACGAAAATTTTGTATCATGTTATGTGGGGTATTGGCAGGTTCCGCTATCGCAGCATGTGGAAGCACAGACACAACGGGAGAGGAAACAAAACAGGAGATCGGATCTTCTGAAAAAACGGAGGATGAGAAAGAGACAGAAAAAGATGATACTTCATCCGGGGGGCAGACGGTTACGATCTGGCATGACGGAGATGAGAGCATCATGCAGGTGATCGCCGACGAAGTAAATGAGGAACTTTCGGATGAGAACATTACCGTATCATTTGAGAAGAAATCAGAGCTGACCGATCAGCTCCAACTCTACGGAAATGATGCTGCAAATGGACCGGATCTTTATTTTTACGCACATGACTCACTTGGAATGTTTGCAGAGATGGGTATCCTTGCACCGATCACAGATTTTATCGGGGAGGATGAACTGGACGGACTGCTTCCGATGACGGTGGAGGCAGGAATCTATCAGGATACACAGTATCTGCTTCCGGTTTATTATGAGACACTGTTATTCCTCTACAATCAGGATCTGTGGGAGGGCGAGGTTCCATCCACAACGGATGAGCTGTATGCGTACATGCAGGATCACACCGATACGGCAGCCGGAACTTATGCCGTGGTAAACCAGCATTCCACAGCATATAATGTGGCACCGGTCATCAATGGATTTGGAGCTTACATCATTGACAAGGATGCAAATCCGGGACTTGACACGGACGAGATGATCGAGGCACTTACCTATAACAAACAGTTTGCCGAACTGATGGGTGAGGGAGATTACGATACCTGTAACACGCTGTTTAATGAGCAGAAAGCGGCAGCCATCATCGGCGGTCCATGGCTGATCTCCGGGATCAAAGAGGCAGGCATTTCCTACGGAATCAAGTCACTGGCTGAATTTACCCTGCCAAACGGCAATCCGCTGGCTCCGTACTCCGGTGTGCAGGGGGTTGGTGTGTTAAAACATGCCGAGGATAAAAAAGAAGCCGTGGCAAGCGTATTAAAGGCAATGGCAGATGAAAAGGTCGGGATCGCACTTGCAAAAGAGTCAAACTGTGCACCTGCCAATGAAAAGGCATATGAGGATGCGGACGTGGCAGCCAACGATATGATCATGGCAATGCGTGAAACAGCAAAGACTGCACAGCCAATGCCAAACATCCCGCAGATGAGCGTTATGTGGGGACCGGCAGAGAGTCTGCTTGCAGCAGTCAACAAATCCGGGGATGACATCAAAACAGCGGCAGAAACATATCAGGAGGCTGCAAAGACTGCGATCGCAGATATGCAGTAGTGTAAAAAAAGAGGGTAGATGGGCATGAAAAGTAAGAAAAAAATAGCAGCGTGGCTGAATGCACTTCCGGCGATCGTGCTGATCGGTGCAATCATTGTATTTCCAATCTTATATACGGGATATATTTCGCTGACCAATATGAACCTGTTCCACTGGGATTCGTATGAGTTCATCGGTCTTTCAAATTATGCACGGGCATTGTTTAAAGTGGACAGTGGATTTTTAATAGCGATCCTCACCACGCTGCTGTGGACTGCCCTGAATATGGTATTGCAGGTTGTCATCGCGTTTTTTCTGGCACTCGGATTAAATGCGCCGGGGCTTACCTTAAAAAATGTGTATAAGACACTCTTGATGTTTCCCTGGGCAATGCCGGCATATGTTTCCATTCTGTTATGGAAAGTCGGGATCTACAATACGGAGTTTGGACTTGCCAATAAGGTGTTGGTGGCACTCGGGTTTGAGAAGATGAATTACCTGTCGGAAAATGTTCCGGCATTTCTATCCTGCATGGTGTTAAACCTGTGGATGGCACTGCCTTTTATGATCATGATGTTTGACGGAGCACTTCAGAGTATTGATAAAAGTTACTATGAAAGTGCAAGGATGGACGGGGCAGGATTTTTCAAACAGACCTTACATATTACGATCCCGGCGGTGCGGCCGATCATGGCACCTGCGGTTATCATGACAACATTTACGACATTCAAGCAGTTTGACATCATATATCTGCTGACACAGCAGAAGGGGGCACTGACCGGTGCAACGTTGCAGACAATCTTAACTTATGCGCATCAGAACGCATTTGTATCGAATAACTATGGGCTGTCTTCGGCAGTTTCCATGATCATTTTTGTGTTGATCATCATCATTTCCCTGTTTGTGAACCGGGGAATTAAGGAGGAGTAGGAGATGAACAGGAAAAAAGTCAAAAAAAAGGCAGGACTTGCCGCATTAAACCTCATGTTTATCCTGTTCTGCTTTCTGGGACTGGTGCCGATCTTATATGCACTGTCCTTATCCTTAAGCAGTGGCGGGATGGCGTTGTCCTCCCGGTTGTCCCTGCTGCCGGAAGAGATCACGTTTTCCCATTATAAAAGTATTTTAGTGGAAGAGCCGTTTCTGCGGTGGCTGTGGAACTCCATCGTACTGGCAGTGGGAACGGTCATCCTTGCGATGGCGTGCTCGGTGACAAGTGCCTATGCGTTTTCCAGATACCGGTTCAAGGGCAGGATCCAGGCATTGAAATTACTTCTGATCTTAAATGCGTTTCCACAGCTTTTAACGATGTTTGCGATCTTCCGTCTGTTTAAGATGTTAAATCTGATCAACAACCGGTGGGGACTGATCTTAGTTTACGCGGGAAGCATGTGCATTTTCAGCATCCAGAACCTGAAAGGATATTTTGACACGATCCCGGTGGAGATCGAGGAGGCATCCAAGCTAGATGGGGCAACCGAGTTGCAGCTTTTAACAAAGATTATTTTACCGCTTGCAAAGCCGGCGATCATCGTGACTTCGGTGATGGTACTGATCTTTGTCTGGAACGAGTACCTGTTTGCGACCACGTTTATGTTAAATGAAAGTACCTACACGCTGGCAGGCGGGCTTTATCAGTTACAGGCAAATGATTACAGCAGGAGCTGGCCGCTCTTTACCGCAGCTGCGATCCTGGTTTCCGTGCCGATCCTGCTCATCTTTTTTGTGATCCAGAGACACATGGTGTCCGGGCTTACGGCAGGTGGCGTAAAAGGCTGAAAAATGGGAGGAAACAATGAATTTACAGGCAATCTTACATACACCTTTATCTAAAGATGCGTATATGACAGGCGAAAAATCCGTTGTCATCCGCCTGCGGGCAGCAAAGGGAGATTTAAAAAGTGTGACCCTGTTTTTTGGAGACAGGGTCTGCGTGGAAGAACCGATCACGGTAGAGGCGGTTCCTATGAAATGTGTGGAAAGCGATATGCTGTTTGATCATTTTGAATGCAGCGTGACAAGCGATTTCACGCGGATCTGCTATTATTTTAAACTGACGGATGAAAGCGGCACGGTCATTTATTACAGTGAACATGGTTTTGATGAAAAAATGGAGTGCCACAGAACGCAGTATTTTCAGTTTCCGTATCTTCGGAGGGAAGATCAGATCACAATGCCGGAGTGGACAAAACAGATGGTTATGTATCACATTTTCCCGGACAGTTTTGCCGACCACAGAGAGAAACTGAGTGGGGAGGGAAAATGCGTGGAGACCGCACCGGGTATTTATTGCAGGAGCAGACGGGGCGGCACGATCCGCGGCATCATCGAAAATCTTTCTTATCTTAGAGAACTTCAGGTGAACTGCATTTACTTAAATCCGGTATTTATGGCTTCTTCGTATCACAAATACGATACGATTGATTATAAAGAGATAGACCCCTGTTTTGGCAGCAGGGAAGATCTGAAAGAACTTGTGGAAAAATGTCACGAAAACGGAATTTACGTTATCTTAGATGGCGTATTCAACCATTGTGGAAGTGATTTCCCGGCATTTTTGGATGTCAGAAAAAATGGGGAAAAATCACGATACAAAGACTGGTTTTATCAACTCCGTTTTCCAGTCACATATCAGACACCGCCCAATTATGAAGCATTTGCCTATGTAAGGGAGATGCCGAAATTAAATACAGGGAACAAGGAGGTGGAGCAGTATTTTTGCGAAGTAGGGCGTTATTGGATCAGAGAAACAGGGATAGACGGATGGAGGTTAGATGTCGCCAATGAGATCAACCATGATTTCTGGCGCGCTTTCCGAAAAGCGGTAAAAGAAGAAAAGCCGGATGCCTTTCTGATCGGCGAGATCTGGGAGGATTCTACGGTGTGGCTGCAGGGGGATCAGTTTGATTCGACAATGAATTATACATTTTCCTATATCTGCCGCGAATTTTTTGCCGAGCGTAAGATCTCTGTATCCTGTTTTGCTGAGAAGGTCAGCCAGATGAACTTAAGATATCCGGAGCAGGTAAGCTTAGCGCAGATGAATTTTCTGGATACCCATGATGTGCCGCGGTTTTTATCCTATTGTAACGGAGATGAGAATCGGTATCGGCTTGCCGTCTTTTATATGATGATGGCAATGGGAATTCCGTCTGTTTTCTATGGAGATGAGTGTGGCATCATGGGGGTGACCGAGGATGAATACAGAAGCAGTATGCCATGGGGAAACAGACCGGAAGAGCTGCACGATTTTTACCGGAAATGGATCAAAGTGCGAAGGGAAAGTACTGCACTTGGAAGAGGAAGCTACCAGACACTGGCGGCGATCGATGAACAGGAACTTTATGTATTTGAGAGAAGATCAGAAAAAGAACGGGTGCTTGTCGTGTTAAACGCAGGCGAAGAGAAACGTCAGATCGATTTAAGTCCCTATCTGGGAACATCTTATGAGGAATGGGTAGATCTGGAGAGAAAGGAGACGATAATTAGCACAGTCATTTCCTGTGACGGGATGCAGGGAATGGCATTCCAGAAAAAGGAGGAGCAAATATGAAGTTCAAAAAAATGTTACTGACATTGGCGGGAATCAGTTTGATGAGCGTATTAACGATGTTTCCATGGCAGGTAAAAGCAGCGGAAAATCTGGAAGGAGAAAGTGTATACCAGATCATGGTCGACCGTTTTTATGATGGGGACAGTACGAACAATGCCACAGGGGAGGCATTCCGTTATACTGAAAACTGTGAAGAGGATTTTCGTTATATGCACGGTGGAGACTGGGAAGGCGTGATACAGAAGATCCCTTACATCAAGGGCATGGGATATACGGCGATCTGGATCTCTCCGGTATCAGACCCACAGCTCTGGGGTGTTCCGGATCCGACCGGAAAGCAGTGGCCTACCGCCTACCATGGTTACAATGTCTATGACCCGGACCGCGCCAACCGGTATTTTGGATGTGAGGACGAGGAACAGAGCAAGGCAAAATTAAAAGAGCTGGTGGATGTCTGCCATGAGAACGGGATCAAGGTCATCCTTGATATTGTTCCAAATCATGTGGGAGACTATCTGCAGGGAACCGGTTCAAATGCACATTATCTGACCCTGACCGATACGTTAAAGGCTGGCAGCCAGGTACAGCCGGTTGCACCATACAACAATGTGAACTGGTATCACAATCTTGGCGATATTGATTTTTCAGTTGAACATCCGCACAGTGCAGAGACGACAGCAATGTTAGAAAGCCACGATCTGGGAGGACTGGATGATATTGATTTTGACAATCCCGAGGCGAAGACAGCGGTGTTTGATTCCATCAAGAACTGGTTTGACGTGACAGGTGCCGATGCAGCGCGTGTGGATGCCGCCAAATGTATGAGCCCGCAGACCATTCATGAGTTACAGGAATACATCGGGGTTCCGACGTTTGGAGAAAATTTTGACATGTGCGTGGATTTTGTCGCAGACTGGGTTGGAGACGATGCGGAAGATGGTATGTTAGACTTCCCTCTGTTTCAGGCGATCGTCAATGACTTTGCCTATGGGCAGAATTTTGACAACACGGATGAGATCTCACTGAAAAAGATCTTTGATCAGGACGGGCTTTATGGTGACCATGTCAATCAGATGGTAACCTTTATTGACAACCATGACAGAAACAGATTCCTTACCGAGGCGGGCGGAAATGTGGCAAAAATGCAGAATGCCCTGACCTTTATCCATACCTGCCGCGGCATCCCGGTTGTGTTCCAGGGAACGGAGCAGAACCGTGGAAATGCCAATGGACAGGCTATCAGCGGCATTGCAGACACATACAACCGCTGGTGTATGCAGACGAAGGATGCAAACGGCAACGTGACCGCAGACTATTTCAATACCAATACGGATACTTATCAGCTGATCGCTTCTTTAAACGAACTGCGGCAGGAGTACACGGCACTTCGGGAAGGAACCCAGCGCGAGATGTGGTCGTCACCTCATTTCTATGCGTTCTCCAGAAGAATGGATGCCGGCGAAAAAGTGGGCGAGGAAGTGATCTGTGCGTTTAACAATTCGTCCGATTCGCTTACCGTGAATATGCAGATCCGCGCAGAGAGCAGCATCACACCGGGAACGGTACTGGTCAATGCCTTTGATGAAAATGACAAAGTAGTCGTATCTTCGGATAGCAGAGTCCGTGTGACCGTTGGCGGAAATGCCAATAAGATCTATGTGGTGGACGAAAACAGTGACCCGGAGGAGTATGTGACCGTGACCTTTACGGTAAATAATGCAACGACAGACTGGGGACAGAACGTCTACATCGTAGGAAACTGTGATGAACTGGGCAACTGGGATCCCACAAAGGCAGTCGGACCGGGAAGCTGCCCGAACTATCCGACCTGGATTGTAAATGCAGCTTTAAAGGCAGGAAGTGAGATCGAATTTAAAGCGATCAAAAAAGATGAGAGCGGAAATGTCGTATGGGAGGGTGGAAACAACCATACCTATTCCGTTCCGGATGCAGAGACCGCAGGCTGTAATATAAACTGGCAGTAAAGAATAAGTTGTGAGAATAATGGGTGTAATGTGTAAATGTAAAAGTTTATGCGTTACACCTGTTTTTTTGTTGTACGGTCTATGGTACAATAATAAAATATTACACAGCGAGGCAAAATTAAAATGAACCACGAAACTTACCTTCAGATCGATTGGGAATATGCAAAAGAAAACAAAATCAGGGTTCTGCGTGTCTATGGGAGCGAACCCATCCTTACGCTGCCGGAGCAGATCGGGGATTGTACGTTAACCGAGATCGGTGCGTACTGTTTTGCAAAAAGCCCGCATCTGCCGGGACAATATCATACGACAATATGGAAACGGGATCAGGATACTGCGTGGCAGGTCATGGCACAGGACGAGGACAAAGAAAAGCTGCCACTGAAAGAACTTTGTGGCAGTTTTTTAGTGGAACTTACACTGCCTGAGCAGATCGAAAAGATCGGGAATCTGGCATTTTATGACTGCGTGGAATTGCGGAAACTCACCATTGGCAAAAACATGCAGCAGGTAGGCAGTGATGCGTTTATGAACTGCCACAGATTAGGATGTCTGGTACTGCAGGCGGGAGTGAGAGAGGAAAGCGGGTTAAGACAGATCTTAGCGCAGATCTCGTGGGATATCGAAGTGACTTTCCAAAAAGACGGACAGATGGAAGCGGTTCTTTTTTATCCGGAATATTTTGAAAGTTATGATGAGATCGCACCGGCACATATCTTTGGAAGAAACATCGAGGGAGAGGGCTTTCGTGCAAGACAGAGTTTTTTAAACGGTGCGGTGGATTTTGTGCAGTATGATACGATCTTTCCAAAGGCGTGTGCGGAAGAAAATGATAAGACCCTGCAAAAGATTGTGACAGACCGACTGCTCTATCCGGTGGATCTAAAAGAGGTGGCGCGCGAGAGATACGAGACATATTTTAGCAAACGGAAACGGGAGATCGCACAGGTGCTGGCAGGAAAACGGCAGATGGAACAGATCCGGTTTTTCTGTGAAAGGAAGCTGTTTGATGAGGAAGCACTTGGTGAAGCAATCGCAGAGGCAGTAAAGATTGAATGGACAGAGGGGGCAGCAGGGATGCTGTCTCTAAAGCAGGAACTGTTTGCCACAAAAGCAAAAGAACGGTATTCGTTTGATGATTTTTAAAGAGGGGGGGAGAGAACGATGGCTCACATACAGACGCAGACAGAGTGGGAAGAGGAGATGGCGGGAAAGATCGTTTCCTATGTGCGGGATGAAGTATATATGGATCTGCGCTTTCTGGGACCGGCACTGTCTGCATTTGGGTTAAAAATGGATCGCGTTTTAAACACGTTTGCAACGGATGGCGCGTATCTGTATGTTCCTGCCGAATGGCTGATCGCTGTTTTTAAAAAAAATGCACCCTATCTGGACCGGGTGTATCTGCACACCGTGCTGCACTGCATTTATTCCCATCTGTGGGTGATCCCGGAGACGGTTGGTGAGGAGGGAAGAAAGCAGTGGAATCTTGCCTGTGATATTGCAGTGGAATACACGATCGACCGGATGGATAAGCCCTGCACCAGACGTATCTTAGGCTGGGTCAGACAAAATATCTATAAAAGGCTTGAGGAGCAGAAAGGCGGGATCTCGGCAGCCGTTATCTATCGCTTTTTAGATGGGATCGAGGAAGAGGAACGGATCACACTGGAGCGGGAATTTTATACGGATGACCATTGCTACTGGCCCAAAAGAGAGGACAGTGAGGCAAAACAGCAGATCGCAAGCCAGCAGAAGAAACGCTGGCAGAAGATCGCGAGGGAAAGCCAGATGCTCTCACAAAGGCGCGGAGATGAAAATGATGAGGGCGCAGAAACTTTTGAGGCGCAGGTCGAGGAGGCAAAAAGCAGGCGCAGTTACCGGGATTTTCTGCAGAAATTCACGGTGCTTAAGGAAGAGATGCGGGTGGATCAGGATGAGTTTGACCTTGGTTACTATGTATACGGACTTTCTGTTTATCGGGATATGCCGCTTATAGAACCACTTGAGAGCAAGGAGAGCAAAAAGATACAGGAACTTGTCATTGCAATCGACACCAGTTACTCCACCAGTGGGGAACTGGTCGAACACTTTTTAAGAGAGACATATACGATATTAGCAGAGCAGAACAGTTTTTTTCAGAGATTTTGCATCCGCGTGATCCAGTGTGACAATCAGGTGCGCAGGGATATGCTGCTAAAGGGCACGGACGATCTTGAACGGATCCTAAAAGATTTTTCCATTGAGGGAGGCGGAACAACCGATTTCAGACCAGTCTTTTCCTATGTGGATGAGCTGATCAGTCAGGGAGAAATCAAAAAGCTAGGTGGCCTTTTGTATTTTACGGATGGAAAGGGAACCTACCCGAAAAAAAGACCGGATTATCCGACTGCATTTTTGTTTTTGGGGGATTATGAGAAAGAGATGGTACCGCCCTGGGCAATGAGGATGCGGTTAGAGTGAAAAAGAATTGATTTCTTAAGACAACCTCCCTATAATAGTAAAGATAGAATATGTACGGAAAGCGGGAAAACAGATGAACATCAAACAGGCAAAAGCCGAGATCATGCACAGTGTGGTGGCATATCTGGCGAAAAATGAGGCGGGAGAATATCAGATCCCTGCGATCAGACAGCGACCGATCCTATTAATGGGACCGCCGGGCATTGGCAAAACCCAGATCATGGAGCAGATCGCGAGAGAATGTAAGATCGGTCTTGTGGCATATACGATCACGCATCACACGAGACAGAGTGCAGTCGGTTTACCGATGATACGGGAAAAAGAATATCAGGGCAGATCGTATTCGGTGACCGAATACACAATGAGTGAGATCATTGCCAGTGTATATCAGAAAATAGAAGAAACCGGGATCAAAGAAGGCATCCTTTTTATCGACGAGATCAACTGCGTGTCAGAGACACTTGCACCGACAATGCTTCAGTTTTTACAGTGCAAGACCTTTGGCAATCAGGCGATCCCGGAGGGGTGGATCATTGTGGCGGCAGGAAATCCGCCGGAATATAATAAATCCGTCCGCGAGTTTGACATGGTGACGTTAGACCGTGTCCGCTATCTGGAGATCACGGCAGACTTTAAGGTCTGGAAGGAATATGCAAGGGCACAGCAGTTGCACAACGCCATCTTAAGTTATCTGGAACTTCGGCCGAAAAACTTTTACCGGATCGAGGCGGATGTGGATGGCATGCAGTTTGTCACGGCAAGAGGCTGGGAAGACTTGAGCAACCTGATGCAGACCTATGAAAAACTTGGGCTTTTGCTGGATGAGACCGTGATCGGAGAATTTATCCATCATAAGGATGTCGCGGAGGACGCAGCTGCTTATTTTGAACTGTATCAGAAATATCAGGATGATTATGGCATTGAGGAGATCCTTTGTGGCAGGGTAAGACCGCAGATCTATGAGCGCATTTATAAGGCGGCGTTTGATGAGCGGCTTTCGGTGGTAAATCTGCTGCTTGATGCGTTGCAGACAAAGTGCACGGAGACCGCAAAGCAGAAACGGAAAACGGATGCGTGGTATGTATTTTTAAAAGAATACCGGAGAAGATTAGATGAGACAGAGGATGCAGCAGAGTGTTATGCGGCATTGTTAAAAGAGGCACAGGATACCTTTTTGCAGGAAAAAAAGAGTGGATTTTATACCAGAGCGGAAAGCTGGGAAAAAGAAAGCCTGCTTCGGGAACTTGGCATGACAATGCCACAGACAGGCGCAGCAGACAAAAAGGCGGCGTTTGCAGAGACAAAAGCAGGATTTGACATGGCAGTAGGAGCATTGGAGACAATGGAGACTGAGACGGCAAAATCCATGGAATGTGCATTTGATTTTATGGAACAGGCATTTGAACAGAAAGAGGAAATGGTAGTGTTTGTGACAGAACTGACCTTAGGGGAGGCATCTGCATGGTTTCTGGCGGAACATACCTGTGAACGATATCTGACTTATAATAAACAGCTTCTGGTGGGAAACCGCAGGGCAGACTTATTATCCGAGTTGGAAGAACACGACTGAGAGGGAGGAAGAACCGATGAAACAAAGCGAGCAAAGAAATCTGACCATGATGATGGATCTCTATGAGATGACAATGGCAAATGGTTATTTTAATGATCAGGATAAAGATGTAAGTGTGGCATTTGATGTGTTTTACCGCAGCAATCCGGACGGAGGCGGTTTTGCCATCTTTGCAGGATTAGAGCAGATTTTGGAATATATTGAAAATTTACATTTTGACAAAGAGGACATCGAGTATTTCCGTTCGCTTCATATTTTTACGGAAGAATTTCTGGAGTACTTAAGCGAATTTTCGTTCCGCGGGGACATTTACGCATTCCGGGAGGGAACGATCATGTACCCGAATGAGCCGGTCATCACAGTTGTGGCACCGCTTATCGATGCGCAGCTCATTGAGACGGCACTGCTTGCACAGGTAAACCATCAGTCTCTGATCGCGACCAAGACCAGAAGGATCGTAAGTGCCGCAGAGGGACGGGCTGTTTCCGATTTTGGTGCGAGACGTGCCCACAATATGGATGCGGCAGTTTACGGCGCGCGTGCTGCCTACATCGGAGGTGCAGTGGGAACGGCGACTGTTCTGGCAGGACAGCTGTTTGATATTCCGGTCAGCGGAACCATGGCACACAGCTGGGTCATGTATTATAGGGATGAATTTGAAGCATTTAAACATTATGCAGAGAATTATCCGGATGGAACGGTGCTCTTAGTGGACACTTATGATGTCATCGGTTCTGGTATCCCAAATGCCATACGTGTGGCAAAAGAAGTGTTGGAGCCGATGGGCAAACGCTTAAAGGGCATCCGGATCGACAGCGGCGACCTTGCTTATCTGTCGAAAAAGATAAGGACCATGTTAGATGAGGCTGGCTTAGAGGATTGTAAGATCGTGGTCTCAAACAGTCTGGATGAATATACGATCACATCCATTTTGCAGCAGGGCGGAAAGATTGACAGTTTTGGTGTCGGGGAACGTCTGATCACAGCAAAATCCGATCCTGTATTCGGTGCGGTTTATAAGATCGCTGCGGTAGAAGAAAATGGCATCTTCGAGCCGCGTATCAAGGTTTCTGAAAATGTAGAGAAGATCACGAACCCGGGATTAAAAGACGTATACCGAGTTTATGATGAGACCGGACATTCGATCGCAGATCTGATCGTGCGGACCGGAGAGACCGTAGATATGTCAAAACCATACCGCTATGCAGATCCGGTGAAACCGTGGAAGAACCGTTACTTTGAGAACTGCCATGCAGTCAAATTACAGCAGAAAGTTGTAGAAAAAGGAAAACGTATCGTGGAGAAACAGTCATTAGATGAGATCCGCGATTATGTGAAACAGCAGCTTGCCACAGAAGTATGGGAAGAAGAGCAGCGTTTCGAGAATCCGCATGTGCATTATATTGACATGAGTCCGTCTTATTATGCCATGAAGATGGAAATGTTACACGAATCAAGAACAAAGTAGACAACAGCCAGTTTGATGGAGGGGAAAAACATGCAGAATGCAACAGACTTAAGAAATTTACTGGGGCGTATCGATCATAAAGGATATCCGGCATACAAAGAGACGAGAGGAACCTATGAGTTTCCGGGATATCTGCTCTCCATCGATCATGTGCAGGGAGATCCGTTTGCGGCACCATCCAGGGTCAGTATCCATGTCCGGGGAAAACAGGCAGGATTTCCGGAAACTTTATGGAAAATGGACTGTAGAAGAACTGCATTACAGGATCATCTGCTGCGGCAGTTTGCAAAAGCAGTGGAAAAGGTATCGTTTCAGGCAAAAGGTTCAGGAAAGAGCGGACTGATCGCAGTCAGCAGACCGGGGCAGGAAGTTCTGGAACGAAGTGCCTGTGAGATCAACCGGAAAAGTGGCGACCTTGTCGTGTGCATGGAGGTCGGTTTTCCTGCCAATGGGCGAAGCATCAATGCAAGGGAACTGGAAAAGATCTTCTTTACCTTTTTGCCGGAATGTGTAAAGCACACACTGCATTATAAGGCACTTCCGGAAAAAGAGATCGAACAGGCAGTCGATCTGGCAGAGGATGCAGCTTATATCAGAACACAGTTAAAAGAGCTTGGGCTGGTCGCATTTGTGGCAAACGGCTCCATTCTGCCGAGGGAATCCGGGGTGTCGGGAAAACCGTTAAAGCAGGCAGTGCCGTTTGTCTCGCCAAAATCCATGGAAGTTACGCTTACCTTGCCACATCATGGTGAGATAAAGGGAATGGGGATCAGGCAGGGCATCACACTGATCGTGGGCGGCGGCTATCACGGAAAATCCACGCTGCTTAAGGCATTGGAGGCAGGAGTCTACGGACATATCGCAGGGGATGGAAGGGAATATGTGATAACCGATGAGACCGCCATGAAAATCCGGGCAGAGGATGGCAGGAGCATAAGAGATGTCGATATCTCGATGTTTATCCATGATCTTCCAAACGGCAAGGACACCGTTTCCTTTTACACGGACGATGCCAGCGGAAGTACATCACAGGCAGCCAATGTCGTTGAGGCGATGGAAGCGGGAACGCATACCTTTTTGATCGATGAGGATACGAGTGCCACGAATTTTATGATACGCGATGAACTGATGCAGCGTGTTGTAAACCGGGATGCAGAACCGATTGTTCCATTTATAGACCGGATCGGGGAACTGTATCATAACTATGGCATTTCAACCATCCTTGTGGCAGGAAGTTCCGGTTCCTATTTCCACAAAGCGGACTGCATTATCCAGATGAACCGTTATGAGCCGGTGGAAATCACAGAATTTGCCAAAGAACAGGCAAAACAGTTTCCACTGCCGGAGCAGGAATTAAAAGAGGCAGAAAGCCCGGATTTTTCCAGAAGAGTGCGGGCAGATAAGATGATCAAAGAGGACAACCGCCTTAAGATAAAGACAATGGGACGGGATGGAATCTCCATCAACCGGGAGACCATTGATGTCCGCTATGTGGAGCAGCTTGCAGACAGCGAGCAGCTTGCAACACTCGGATATCTGTTAAAATATGCAAACTGCCATCTGTTTGACGGGAAAAAGACCTTGCAGGAAGTCGTCGATGCACTTTGTGCAGTGATGGATCAAAAAGGAATGGCAGCCATCTGTGAGAGCAGTTATCTGCCGTGTGGGCTTGCAAAGCCGAGAAGACAGGAGATATTTGCATGTATCAACCGTTACCGGAGGCTTGGGCTTTAAGATACAGGAAAGAAGAAGCAAACCATGAATGAGAGAAAACAGATCTGTGTAGGGATCCTTGCACATGTGGATGCGGGAAAGACAACTTTATCAGAAGCAATGCTTTATTTTGGAGGCAGTATCCGCAAAATGGGACGGGTAGATAACCGGGATGCTTTTTTGGACAATTATGAACTGGAAAAGCAAAGGGGCATTACCATTTTTTCCAAACAGGCGAGACTGCATATCCATGATACCGATGTGACCCTGTTGGATACACCGGGGCATGTGGATTTTTCTGCGGAAATGGAGCGGACCTTGCAGGTGCTCGACTATGCGATCCTCTTAGTCAGCGGTGCGGACGGGATTCAGGGACACACCAAAACCCTGTTTCGCCTGCTCAAACGTTATGATGTGCCGGTCTTCTTTTTTGTCAATAAGATGGATCAGAATGGAACGGATAAGGAACGGCTTTTTTCAGAGTTAAAAGCGCAGTTCGGGGACGGCTGTGTGGATTTTTCGACCGATGAAAACGGAGCATGGACAGATTCTGATTTTGCGGAAAATATTTCCGTCTGCGACGAAGCGGTACTGGAATATTATCTGGAACAGGACAGGGTAGAAAAAGAACAGATCGTAAGGCTCATATCGGAGCGCAAAGTATTTCCGTGTTATTTTGGATCGGCGTTAAAGCTGGATGGCGTGGAAAATCTGTTGCTTGGATTGGAACGCTATACCAAAAACCGTTCTTACCCGGCGGAATTTGGTGCGAAAGTATATAAGATAACGCGGGATGCACAGGGAAACCGCCTGACCCATTTAAAAGTGACCGGCGGTGTGTTAAAAGCACGTGATGTGCTGCGTGGGAAAGGCGAACAGGAAACGGAAGACTGGGAGGAAAAGGTCAACCAGATCCGATTGTATTCCGGTGAAAAATTCGAAAGTGTGGGAGAAGTTCCAGCAGGAACGATCTGTGCCATTACAGGTTTGAGTAAAACCTATCCGGGCGAGGGGCTTGGCTGCGAAAAAGAGTCAAACCTTCCGCTGTTGGAGCCGGTCTTAAATTATGAACTGAAACTCCCGGAGGGCGTGACGGCACAGAGCATGCTTCCGAAATTAAGACTGCTCGAGGAGGAAGAACCGCAGCTGCACATCGTCTGGGATGAAACCCTGCAGGAGATCAAGATCCAGATGATGGGGGAAGTACAGACGGAAGTACTGACCCAGATGATCTTAGAACGATATGGTGTTGAGGTTTCCTTTGGCAGTGGAAAGATCGTTTACAAAGAGACAATCGCAGATACGATAGAAGGTGTGGGACATTTTGAGCCACTGCGCCATTATGCGGAAGTGCATCTTCTGTTAGAGCCGGGCGAGCGTGGCAGTGGAATGACCTTTGCGGCGGACTGCAGTGAGGACATTTTAGACCGCAACTGGCAGAGACTTGTGCTGACACATTTGGAAGAGCGGGAACATATCGGCGTGCTGACCGGATCGGTCATTACCGATATGAAGATCACACTGGTGTCGGGACGTGCGCATAATAAACATACAGAGGGCGGCGATTTCAGACAGGCGACTTACCGTGCAGTGCGGCAGGGACTGATGCAGGCGCAGAGTGTCCTGCTGGAGCCTTATTATGATTTTCGGATGGAACTGCCGGAGCAGTCACTGGGACGTGCCATGACGGATATGGAGCGCATGGCAGGTACCTGCAATCCACCGGAAGTGATGCAGCTTTCCGATGGAACAATGTGTGCCGTGCTGACCGGAAAAGTGCCGGTTGCCTCTTTGGGAGATTATGCAAAGGAAGTAACGGCGTACACCAAAGGACACGGTTCGATCAGCTGTACCCTGCGGGGCTATGAGGTCTGTCATAATACAGAAGAAGTAGTGGCAGACATCGGTTATGATCCTCTAAGGGATATTGCCAATCCGACCGGTTCCGTATTTTGTGCGCATGGAGCCGGATTTGTGGTGGAATGGGATATGGTCAAAGACTATATGCACATGGAAAGCGTGTGGAAGCAGAAAAGTGATGCGACCGAAGCATGGGTACCGCAGAAGACCATGATGGAGCAAAAGCCGGTAGAGGAACTCTGGATCGGAACGGATGAGATCGATGCGATCCTGGCGAGAACGTCACATGCGAACAGCCGGAAATCGGGGGAAGCAGGGCGCAATAACTGGAAATTAAAGCGGACGGCGCAAAGTACAGCTCCTGTGACACAGAACTATGGAGTAAGACCGCAGCAGAAAAAAGAAGAGTATCTCCTGGTCGACGGTTACAATGTGATCTTTGCGTGGGAGCAGTTAAAAGAACTTGCCGACCATAATATCGACAGTGCCAGAGGCAGGCTGCTTGATATCTTAAGTAATTATCAGGGAATCCTGGGCTGTGAGCTGATCGTGGTGTTTGATGCCTATCGGTTAAAGGGGCATCAGACGGAGATCTTTGATTATCACAATATTCATGTTGTGTATACCAAAGAGGCAGAGACAGCGGATGCCTACATCGAGAAATTTGCCCATGAGCATGGGAAAAAATACCGCATCACCGTTGCAACCTCAGACGGACTGGAGCAGATCATCATCCGGGGGGCGGGCTGTCTGCTTTTATCTGCAAGGGAGTTAGAGCAGGAGATCATCGAAGCAGGAAAACAGATGCGGCAGGATTTTACGGAGAAGCCGGTGACCGGAAAGCAGTTTCTGCTTGACGGGCTGGATGAGGAGATTGCAGAGCAGTTAAGAGCATTGCCGGAAACAGAAAGCGGGGGAGAATTGGATGAATAAAAAGGAAGAAGTAAAACTGATACAGTCCGGGTTCTTATCGGTGGATGGCAGACGAAAAGTATCCATCCGTTTTGAGCGCGGGGAGGATGTGGCAGAGGGAACCCTGCCGCCGGGCAAGATCACCCGGAACAAGGGCTTTTCCGAGGAAGAGATCGCCGGGCTTGAACTTTATCTGGAATTAAAATGTGATGAGATCTATGCCAAGGCAAAAGAGCTCGGACAGTTTAAAAATCTGTTTTAAAAAACTCATGTCATGGAATGGTTATCAAGTTTTTACCAGAGATTTTTCGTAAGGAGAGAGGAAAACAAAAGATGCTTCCAGAGAAATTTTTAGAGAGAATGAAAAAAATGTTAGGCGAGGAATACCCTGCATTTTTAGAAAGCTATGAAAAACCAAAAAGACAGGCACTCCGCATCAATCCGATCAAGGGAACGGTGCAGGAGATCAGGGGAAAACTGCCGTTTTCACTGGAAGAGATCCCATGGGAGAAAAACGGCTTTTGCTATGGTGCTGAGGATGCGCCGGGGAAACATCCTTATCATGAAGCGGGAGTTTATTATATCCAGGAACCGAGTGCCATGGCACCGGTCGGCTACCTGATGAATGAGATGGAAGAAGCCGGAGCGGGAGAACGGATCCTTGATCTTTGTGCGGCACCGGGAGGAAAAAGTACGCAGATCGCAGCCGCCATGTATGAGGCAGTAAAGAGCGGGGAATGGAGCGAACCGGGGATCCTGATCTCTAACGAGATCCATCCGGCAAGGGCAAAGATTTTGTCTGAAAATATCGAGCGTATGGGCGTGACTAATGCGGTTGTGACAAATGAATCCCCGGCACACTTAGCGGAACGTTTTGCTTCCTATTTTACCCGGATCTTAGTCGATGCGCCTTGTTCCGGCGAGGGAATGTTCCGCAAGAACGAAGATGCATGTGAGGAATGGAGCGAGGAAAATGTGATGCTGTGTGCAGACAGACAGGATGAGATCTTAGACTGTGCTGCACAGATGCTCTCTCCGGGAGGCAGGTTAGTCTATTCCACCTGTACTTTTGCACCGCAGGAAAATGAGGGAAGCATCGGAAGATTTCTGAAACGTCATCCGGAGTTTTCGATTGAAAAGACAAAAAAAGCACCCGGAATGGCTCCGGGATTAGAAGACTGGGCGAGTGAAACGATACGTCTGTTCCCACACAAGGTAAACGGCGAAGGTCACTATCTTGCTGTATTAAAAAAGGACGGAGTTTTACGGGGAGAAGTGACTGGAAACAGTAAGAACGGAATCGAAAAAAATACCCCGGAATTTCTTGCATTTGCCACAGAAACATTGTCAGAGGACTATCAGAAACAACTGGAACAAAAGGGAGATTATGTCCGTTTTGGAGATCAGCTCTATCTGGCACCAAAGGGGATGCCGGCATTAAAAGGACTGAAAGTCTTACGTCCGGGGCTGCATCTTGGTACGATCAAAAAGAACCGTTTTGAACCGTCCCATGCACTGGCACTTTCCCTGAAACCGGATGAAGTAAAGCGGAGTATCGATCTTTTTGCAGAGGGAGAAGAGATAAAGACCTATCTCACCGGAGGTACTTTTACGGCAGAAGGTGAGAAAGGATGGTACCTGATCTTAGCAGATGGATTTTCAATCGGATGGGGAAAACTTGCGCAGGGTGTGATGAAAAATCACTATCCGAAAGGATTGCGCATACACCCTGCGAAGTAAGAAAGAAAAGACTGTTGTGCACTAGACAGCCTTGGTTGGTGTGTAAAAGCCGAAATGTGCCACCAGTTTTCTTGCATAAGTTAAAGTGAAAAGCAGGATGAAACTGTCAATCGGCAGCATGATGGCATTTTTTAAAAGGCGCATCGGGAGCAGAACGAAGAATCCTTTGCCGTAGAGCATCGAGATCCAAAGTGTGTTCAGTCCGCAGTTGATGACCAGTTTGCATAAAAGCTCGGCACATAAGATGCGTTTAAGAGAGACCGGCTTGTGATAGAGCAGGCTGCCGTAAATGAGACCTGCTAACATGGCGTTGAACGTAAAACCAAAGAAAAACGGACCATCCGGTTTGATGATGTACTTTAACAGATCAAGTGCACCGCCAAAGAAACATCCAACTACCGGACCAAACAAAAATTCGACGATCCGGTTTGGCAGACCGGAAAATCCGATCTTGATGTAGGGACCGACCGAGATGCTTGCCACCATGCTGAGCACGATCGCAAGTGCGGCAAGCAGACCGCAGAGCACAATGGTTTTGGTGCTCTTTAGTTCATGCAGGGAACTTTGGAATAATTCTTTTGTTTGTTTCATAAAAAAAGCCTCCTTTCTAGCAGTTTTCCTAAAACCACATAAAGGAGACATAAATGTACTCTGATATGCAGCAGCGGGATGCGAAGCCTGTACCGCAAGCCGAACGAGCCGACTTTTCGTCCATGTGACAACTCCCTGTTCACATGGCACTTGACGCACAGATTTCTACTCTGCTAGTGAAATTAATGTATTGTATTTGAAACAGCTTAGTTATAACATAACAATAACAACTTGTAAAGAAAAAAATAAAAAAGGTGGGAAAATTGTGAAAGTAAAAAATGGAAATCTGACCGTAGGAAAACCGGCGGCTCTGATCTTAAGCTTTGCTTTTCCGGTCTTTCTGGGAAACCTCTTTCAGCTTTTATATGGGCTGATCGATACCAAGATCGTGGGGAGCACGATCGGGGAGATGGCACTGGCGTCGGTCGGCTCGGTATCTACGCTGTACACGCTTCTGACCGGTTTTTTTAATGGACTATCCCTTGGATTTTCGGTCGTGGTAGCACGTTATTTTGGCGCACAGAATGAGGAAAAATTAAAACAGAACGTGGCAGGAAGTATTTTGCTCGGGTATGGGCTGGCACTTCTGATCGTATGCGGTGTGTTTTTCTTTTTGCATCCGATCCTGACAGTACTTCATGTGCCGGAAAACCAGATGGATATGTCCTACTCTTACATCAGTATTCTGGTCGTGGGGATGTTTGTTACACTTGCCTATAACCTGTGTGCAAATATGCTGCGCGCGATCGGGGATTCTGTGACACCGCTGATCTTCCTTGTGCTGGCATCTGTGGTCAATGTCGGATTAGACTATCTGTTTATCCTGGCGTTCCATATGGGTGTGGCAGGGGCAGCATGGGCGACACTTCTGTCACAGCTGTTATCGGTGTTACTCTGCCTGATCCATATTCATCGCAGATTCGAGGTTTTACATATAAAAAGATCACATTTCCACAGCACAAAAGAGGAGAAGATCGAATTGCTGAGCAGTGGACTTTCGATGGGACTGATGGCGAGTCTGGTCAATTTTGGGACGCTGATCTTACAGTCCGGTATCAATGCACTTGGAACCACCATTATTGTAGCGCATACGGCAGCCCGGAAAGTATTTGAACTGTGGGGACTCCCAATTACAGTCCTCGGTTCTACGATGGCGACGTATGGCGGACAGAATTATGGTGCAGGCAAATATGACCGTATCCGTGAGGGGCTTAGGGTTTCGCTTTTCATGGGACTTTTGTGGAGTATCGCGATCCTTATCATGGCACAGACGATTTCCGGTTATCTGATCGGATTTATTGCCAGCACGGATAATAAAGAAATTTTATACTGGGGCAGCACCTATCTGAAAGTGGATATGCTTTTTGAGATGGTCTGCGTGGTCATTGTAATTTTGCGAAATACGATGCAGGGCATCGGGGATTATGTGACACCGATCATTTCAAGCTTTATCGAACTGACGGCAAAGATTGTCTTTACACTGGTGTTTGTAAAGATGTTTGGTTACTGGGGTGTTATCTGGACAGAGCCGATCACCTGGATTCTTATGGTCATTCCGCTGATCGTGATGATCTTCAAAAACCCGGTCATGAAACGGAAGCAGGCGTGATAACTGGGAGAGAAGTACTTGTTTTTGACAGGGTATCATGCTATACTTTAATCGTTTGATGTAAAAAAGCCCAATGGGCAGGAAAAGGAGTAAGGAAATGAAAAAGTTAGTCAAGATGACAAGATGTCTTCAGTTTGCCTTTGCATTACTGCTGACAGTAGGTCTTGTAGCGGTATTTGCTACTACGACCAAAGCGGCTGCACCAAAGCCGGCAGGAGTAAAACAGGTGGATGCAACGGAAAGCAGCGTTAAGATCACCTGGAATACGATCATGGAAGATAAGGCGTATCTCTGGTATAAGATCAGTGATACACAGGATATGGCAAACTTCCGTAAAGGTCGTATCGGCAGAAGTAACACTGATACAAATGAGACCATTAATGGTTTGAGTGCTGGATGCAGTTATTATGTATCCGTTGGAGCAACGGAGAATAGTGCTTACAGTACCATGCCATCGGATGTAGTATGGTCAGATACAATCGAGGTCGTAACAGCACCAGAGGATATGGCAAACGATGCGATCTCATTTAACGGTGCAACAGAGACTTCCATCAGCTTAAGCTGGACACCGGTAGCAGGCGCAAACTCTTACCGTGTTTATTATGTGGATGAAAGCAATAATTCGGACAATGGTGTCAGTGTGACAACCAATTCAAATTCCATTACTTTAACTGGATTAAAGAAAAATTCAGAATACAAAGTCCAGGTATATCCGCAGAAGATCAGTGCGGCAGGTTATACAGCAGAATATTCTGCAAATTATGGCTCTAAGAGATATGTTCCGACACTGCCAACCAAGATCGATGGTGTGGATTGTGATTACTTCAATCCTTCTGTAAAAAAAGGCTATGCGCAGTTTTCATGGAATAAAAATACAAATGCAGATGGTTACAGCTATGAGATCTATGCTTATAACGGAAAGAAAGCCCTGATCAAAGGACAGACAGATGGCTATAATTATGATTACGTAACCGTTGAGAACAAAAAATTAAAGACACGCAAGATGTATAAGATCCGTGTCAGAGCTTATATCAATACTTCCAGCAACCAGAAAGTATATGGTGCATGGTCTTCTTACAATTATTTCTGCCGTTCTGTAGGAGATGATATCTCCATGAAGAAGAACGGAAGCAAGGTAAAACTTAGCTGGAAAAAAGTAACCGGTGCAACAGGTTATACCGTTTATATGGCAAGTACAAAGGGTTACGGTTCCAACAGAACATTTAAGAAGGTTGGAACAACCAAAAAGAATACCTATACTGTAAACAAGAAGTTCAAAAAAGGATATGATTATTATTTCCGTATCGTGCCGAACTATAAGAAAGGCAAAGTAACCGGTGGTGGTGTTGTCAACAGTACTACTTCTTATGCGGGTTATCTGTGGATCAGTAGTTCTTCAGGAAAATGGTATTTCTCGAAATACTAGAGGATAAAATAAAGTGTGCATTTCCTATACAGTAAAAAAGCTGGGGTCGTAAAGACTTCAGCTTTTTTTGCGTATCCGGGAGGGCGGGATGCCATAACGTTTTTTAAAAAGTTTGCTGAAATGGTAAGCATCATCATAGCCGACAGCGGCAGCAATTTCCTGAATACTGCCTTTGGTGCCCTGCTCTAAAAGCTCCTTTGCACGCTCTAAGCGGATGTTGATGAGATGATGGATGGGCGTGTCGCCGGTTTCACTCTTAAAAATGCGGGAGATATAAAATGGGCTTAAGTACATGTTTTCTGCGATCTGATCCAGAGAGATCTTCTCTGCATAATGATCTTCCAGATAACTGACAAGCTGTTCCACGATATAGGTTTTATTTAAGGTTTCAAAGGAATATCCGGTGTCGATCGGAACCGGCTCGCACTGGGTACGCAGCAGGAGGACTAACATCTGCACCAGATAGGATTTTAACATCAGATAGCGTCCGGTCTGGGAAACGGCATTTTCCGCGGTCATGGAAGTCGACAGCTTGAAAAATTTCTGACGGAGATCTCCTGTAGTATGCAAAATAGGGGTTCCGCCAGGAAGTGGAAGATGATTCCCCGGAAGTCCCGGAAACTGGATGTCAGAAAAACCAACAAAAAATTCAGTGGTCGGGTTTGCGGTATCACATACGAGTGCCTGATGTTTCTGTCCGGCATTGATGATGATCAGATCGCCTTCAGAAACTTCATAGATGTGGTCATCAATCCGATAGTTGCCATGACCGGACAAGACAAACGCCATTTCGATAAAGTCGTGGCTGTGGTAATTGTCCTCATTGGTAAAACGTGTTCCCTTCCAGGTAAAGAGAAAGGTAGGATTTAACTGGTCTAAGAAGTACTCGGCATGGTCGGTATACATAAATCTCCCCCATTTCATATGCTGTATGCACATTATAGCACAGCAGTGATACAAAGGGGGAAAAAATATGGTAAAATAAGACCCGATAAGCTATAATAGAAAAACGTACAGACGAACGGAAACGAAAAGATCCTTGGAAATGGAGTTTTCTATGAAAAAATGTATTATGATACAGGGCACAATGTCAAATGCGGGAAAGAGCCTGATCGTGGCGGGATTGTGCCGTATTTTTAAACAGGATGGTTATCGGGTCGCCCCCTTTAAATCCCAGAATATGGCACTCAATTCGTTTATCACGGAGGAAGGTCTTGAGATGGGAAGGGCACAGGTGATGCAGGCGGAGGCGGCAGGCGTGCGCCCGATGGTGGAGATGAATCCGATCCTGCTAAAGCCGACCAATGATATCGGGTCGCAGGTCATTGTCAATGGAGAAGTCCTTGGAAATATGAGTGCAAAGGACTATTTTGCATATAAAAAATCCCTGATACCGCAGATTAAGAAAGCCTACGAATCTTTGGAAACATGGGCAGATATCATCGTGATCGAAGGGGCGGGGAGTCCGGCAGAGATCAATTTAAAGGAAAACGATATCGTCAACATGGGACTGGCGGAACTGGTGGATGCGCCGGTTCTGATCGTAGGCGATATTGACAGGGGCGGTGTGTTTGCACAGCTGCTTGGCACCCTGCTTTTGCTGGAAGAAAAGGAAAAAGAGCGTGTCCGGGGATTTATCATCAACAAATTCAGAGGGGATGTGTCGATCTTAGAGCCGGGCATCCGCATGTTAGAAGAAAAAGGCGGCATCCCGGTGACGGGCGTGGTTCCCTACATGCAGCTGATGTTAGAGGATGAGGACAGCCTGACCACACGGTTTGATGAGACCGAACAAAAAGCGATCGACATTGCAGTCATCCATTTTCCAAGAATATCGAATTTTACGGATTTTACCGTGTTTGAGCCATTTAAGGAAGTGTCTCTCCGTTATATAAAAAATGTGGCAGAGTTAAAAGAGCCGGATCTTATCATCCTGCCGGGCAGTAAAAATACGATGGGAGATCTCAAATGGATGCGCCAGAATGGCTTAGAGGCTGTAATCAAAAAAAGAGCCGGAAAGACGCCGGTTTTTGGCATTTGCGGTGGTTATCAGATGCTGGGTGAAAGCATCCGTGACCCTCATGGAGTGGAAGAGGGGGAGAGCATGCGCGGAATGGAACTTTTACCTGTTACAACAGAGCTGTCCGAGCAGAAGATCACAACCCAGGTAACCGGAATGATCGGTGTAGCTGCAGGAGACTTTGCCTGTCTGTCAGGTAAGCAGATCAAAGGGTATGAGATCCATATGGGCAGAAGTACAAAGACAGAACCGGAACTGGATTTTTGCCAGATAAAAACAGAGAGTACCGGAGATACTACAAAAGGTCTGACAAGGATGGATGGTGTGGTAAAAGAAAATGTCTATGGCACCTATGTGCATGGCATTTTTGACGCAGACGGGATCGCGGCGGCGATCGTCCAGGCACTGGCAGACAAAAAAGGCGTTGCCATTGAGACATCCGGTGCGGTTGATTATCAGGCATTTAAGGAGAAAGAATACGATAAACTGGCAGACACCCTGCGCCAATATCTGGACATGGATGCCATTTATCAGATGATGGAGAAAGACAGATGACAAGAGAAGCACTGCAGGAGATCACACTGGAAAAGATCGATCAGAACATTTATGACAAAGTACAGCAAAACTGGGATGCGTTGGCAAAACCACTGGACAGTTTAGGAGAATTTGAAACCACATTTGCAAAAATCGGTGCGATCCTTTCGGATGAGACCGTACCACTTGAAAAAAAAGCAGTCATTGTCATGTGCGCGGACAATGGTATCGTGGAAGAGGGCATCAGTCAGTCCGGGCAGGAAGTGACTGCATGCGTGGCACAGGCACTTGGGGAGCGAAAAAGCTCAGTCTGCCGCATGGCAAAGGCAGTTGGCGCGGATGTGATACCGGTGGACATCGGCATTGCTACCACAGAGCAGATCAAAGGAGTGCTTGAAAAAAAGGTTGCCCATGGAACCAGAAACTTTTTAAAAGAACCGGCAATGACAGAACAGGAAACACTTACTGCGATCGCATGCGGGATAGAGGTTGTAAAAGATTGCAGAGACAAGGGGTATACACTGCTTGCTACCGGAGAGATGGGCATTGGAAATACGACAACGAGCGCGGCTGTGGCGGCTGCATTGACCGGTCTTTCGGTGGAGCAGGTAACCGGAAAAGGCGCAGGCTTAAGTGAGGATGGACTGAAGCATAAGATCAATGTGATCAAACGCGGCTTAAAGTTACATTCCTGTGCAGGTGCCGATGCGTTTTCTGTATTAAGTGCGGTCGGAGGGCTTGATATTGCAGGACTCTGTGGTGTCTGTATCGGAGCAGGATTGTATCATATTCCGGTCGTGCTGGACGGGGTCATCAGCGTAGCGGCTGCATTTGCAGCAGAGCAGATGGTTCCGGGCGTGAAAGAATATCTGATCGCTTCCCATCAGAGCAGGGAACCGGCGGCAGAGTTTATGATGCAAAAACTTGGATTAAATCCGGTGCTCTATGCGAACCTTGCACTGGGCGAGGGAACCGGTGCGGTGCTGATGTTTTCACTGCTTGATACGGTTGGGGCGTTGTACGAAAACAAGACGACGTTTTCAGATATCAAGGTGGAGCAGTATACGAGGTTTTAGGGAATAATAATATGGAGCAGGCTTGTGCGGAATTGGGATTAAGTATGAGTGCAGCATTTACCGTATTTGCAAAAAAAGTTGGAAGAGAAAAGAGAATTCCGTTTGAGATTTCTGTTGATCCTTTTTATTCAGAAAGTAATATGGCACATTTGAGACGTGGTATGAATGCACTCAATGCAGGGAATGGAGTTGAACATGAGCCCATTGAGGATGATTGCGAATGAAGAAAATATGGTTTGATGAAGCCTGGGATGATTATCTTTATTGGCAGACAGAAGATAAAAAAACGCTGAAGCGGATCAACCAGCTTTTGCAGGATATTTTGAGAAATGGCTATGATGGGATTGGGAAGCCGGAGCCGCTACGGGAAAACTTAAGTGGCTATTGGAGTCGTCGGATTGATGCTACAAATCGTCTGGTTTATCGTATTTCTGGAGAATCCATTGAGGTTGTTTCTTGTAGATATCATTACGATGATAAGTAAAGGGGGGCTGTGACAGTGGTGTCTAAGGTATTACAGATCGGCTACGAGCCGGAGCGTGATCGGCTGACTTGGGATGGATGGGACATTCACTGCGGACATGATATGGAGGTACTGCTCCCTGATCAGCTCGGTGGCGGCACATGGCGGG
>URUD01000033.1 GCA_900550935.1 uncultured Roseburia sp. | reverse complement strand
AAAATTTTCAAAGTTCTTTCATTTTAGCCTTGACTTTTTATTTGCAGGCTGTGTTTCCATGTTGTTCTTGAAAACAGGATCAGAATCGGAAAAATCTCCAGACGTCCTGCCAGCATATCCATGATCAGGACAAGCTTGGAAAACATGCTGTATCCGCCGTAATTGCAGACAGGTCCCACGGCATCGAGTCCCGGTCCGATATTATTGACACAGGAAAATACTGCTGACATATTCGTAGTGATTGAAAATCCGTCGACCGAGATCAGTAAAAAGCTGATAACAATGATCAGCGCGTAGGCAGACAGATAAGCGTTCGTATTTTCGAGCACTTTTTCCTCCACCATTCTTCCGTTGACACGGACGATCTGCACTTTTCCCGGATGAACGATCTGCTGTACACTACGGCGCAGATCCTTTAAGATCAAAAGCAGTCTGCCACATTTAAATCCACCTCCTGTACTGCCTGCACAGGCTCCCACTAACATCAGGCATAACAGGATCGCCTTGGAAAATCCCGGCCACAGATCAAAATCTGCCGTCGCATATCCGGTCGAAGTGACGATACTCGCCACCTGGAAAGCAACGTGGTGCACCGTTTCCCGGATAGTCGGATAATATCCTTTTAGATTCCATGTAATAAGCAGAATACTACCCACGATAATGCCAATATAAAGGCGCAGTTCCTCGTCTTTTAACACGCTCTTAAACTGCCGTATGAGCAGCAGATAATAACAGCTGAAGTTGATACCAAATAGCAGCATAAAAACGGTACAGACATTCTGAATGTAAGGGCTGTAGCTTGCGATACTGTCGTTTTTAATACCAAAGCCACCGGTTCCCGCCGTACCAAATGCAGTACAGAGTGCATCAAATAATGGCATTCTTCCGATCAGAAGGAATACGATATTTATAATGGTAAGTAAAATATACATCAGGTATAAGATCTCTGCCGTCTGTTTCATACGCGGTACAAGTTTTCCAACCTTTGGTCCCGGGCTCTCTGCACGGAGCAGATGCATGGTAAATCCCTTGCTCCGCTCATCTCCGCCGGACACTGCAAGAAGGAATACCAGCACTCCCATTCCTCCTACCCAGTGGCTGAAACTCCTCCAGTAGAGCAGACCCTTTGGCATACTCTCCACTTCCGGTAAAATAGAGGCTCCTGTTGTCGTGAAACCTGACACTATCTCAAACAACGCATCAATATAGTTTGGTATTGCACCGGAAAAGAAAAACGGAAAACACCCTAAGATACTCATAATGATCCAGCTCATACCAACGCAGACCATTCCCTCTCTTGCATAAAATCCGCGTTTTGCATCCTTTGCCCCATGGAGTAAAATGCCGGAAACAATAAGCAGTAAAACTAACGTTTCAAGGAACGCCACAACCACTTTTGTTTCCCGGAAAAACAAACTGATCAGCATTGCCGGCACTAAAAATGCCGCTTCTGCCAGCAGAATCTTTCCGATAAATTTTCGCATCATTTTATAATTCATTTTCTGTTACCTATACCTACTCTTCAAAAATATCGTTCAACTGATACATGACTTTATTCACGCTCGTAACAATGATCACGGTATCCCCGATCTGATAGAACGATTCACCGCTTGGGATCTCCTGTTTGGAGTTGTGCGTAATGCAGACGATCAGGACGTTCTTTTTCGTTTTCAATGTCTTTAACGGCTCCCCGATATGTCTGGTATTTTTGTCTACCTTAAACTCCACTGCCTCCATCTGACCATCCGCAATGGAATGTACAGAAAGTGCTGCCCCGGTCTGGTTTTTCATTGCACGGACATAACGCACGATCGTGTTACAACACAGATCTTTCGGACTGATAATACTTCCGATGGAAAGACTGTTTAAGATATGGCTGTTTCCTACACGTCCCACCTTCGTAATGATCTGCGGTACCCCACAGCTTGTTCCATATAAAGAAATTACCATGTTCAGTTCATCCAGTCCGGTCAGTGTTACTAAGGCATCACAGTCTGCGATTCCTTCACTGTCTAACATCCGCTCACTGCTCGCATCCCCGTGCACAACACAGACGCCCGGCAGCATGGCAGATAACTGGACACACCGGTCGTAATCCCGTTCGATCAGCTGTACGGAAATTCCGTTCTTCTCTAATATTTTGGCAAGGTAATAGCTGACTCTGCCACCTCCGCAGAGCATTACCCTTTTTACTTTATGTGTAATGATATCAAGACTCTTTAACAGGATCGTCAGATTGTCAGACGATGCTGTTACAAAAATGCGGTCGCCCTCGAGCAGAACGAAATTACCATCCGGAGCCACGGCAGTTCCGTTCCGCAATACGGAACAGACAAGTACCTTGCACTTGATAATGGAATCCAGATCATTTAACGGCTGGTTACAGAGTTTGCTGTTTTTATCCACGCGCAGCTCTACGATCTCCACTCTTCCCTTGGCAAAAGTATCTCTCTTTAAAAATCCCGGATATTTTAACAGTCGTCCGATCTCTTCTGCCGCCTGTTTTTCCGGATTTACGGTAAGAGAAAGCGCAAACGTATCGCGCATCTTTACGATCTGGTCTGTATATTCCGGATTTCTTATCCTCGCTATCGTATGCAGATTTTTGTTCATCCCATGTGCAGTCAGACAGCAGAGTAAGTTGATCTCATCTGCACTTGTCGCTGCGATCAGAAGATCCGCCTCTCCCACACCGGCCTGTTCTAATACTTCCATTGTGGCACAGTTTCCCTGTACTGCCATAATATCGTAAGTCTCTTCCATTGCGGCTAAAACCTTGGGATTTGCATCCACCAGTGTAATGTCATAGCCCTCCGCAGAAAGCTGTTTTGTCAATGTGGAGCCGACTTTTCCGTCTCCCGCTATGATAATTCTCATCTCTGTGAAAACTCCTATCTGTTCTTACTTCGTTCACTTGCGTGCTTACACACATTCGCATTCACGCATTCGCATTCACACATTCGCCGTGTATTTCACGCATTCGCCGTGCCAAGGCTGCGAAATCAAAGATTTTGCAGCCTTGGGGGCATTCGCCCTATCCGTTCTCCGCTAACGATGGAATACCGTGCGAGCACGATTCCCTCGTTAGCGGAGTCCGGACACTGCTCATTGCTATTCACATTATACCATCTCTTTTTTTTTGTGCAACCGGAAAGAGAGGTTATGTTGGTTCTTATGTCATTCTTAGCGGTTTACTGATTTTTCATACTGGCTGTCACACTCTGTGGATCTGCCATAAATGCAAAATCGGGGATGGGAGTTTTTTCTCCCATCCCCTGCCTTATTTATTCATAATAATAGAATGTTTGCGGAGCGTGCATTCTATTATCATGATCAGTCTCTTTTTACATGGAATGCGTTCATGCCCGGGTATACTGCTGCCTCTCCCAGTTCTTCTTCAATGCGGAGAAGCTGATTGTACTTTGCCACGCGCTCGGTTCTGCTCGGTGCTCCTGTCTTTATCTGGCAGGTATTTAATGCAACTGCAAGATCCGCGATCGTGGTGTCCTCTGTCTCGCCAGAACGGTGGGATGAAATTGCGGTATAGCCTGCCTGATGCGCCATCTTGATTGCCTCTAAAGTCTCTGATACGGAACCGATCTGGTTTAATTTGATCAGAATGGAATTTCCACATCCAAGTGAGATTCCTTTGGCAAGACGTTTGGTATTCGTTACAAATAAATCGTCTCCGACCAGCTGTACTTTATCACCTAACTCTTTTGTCAGTTTCTGCCAGCCTTCCCAGTCTTCTTCGTCTAACGCATCTTCTATGGAAATGATCGGGTATTTCTCAACCAGTTTTTTCCAGTGTGCGATCAGTTCTTCTGAGGTGAATTTTGTACCTGCTTTTGGCAGTATGTACTCGCCTTTCTTTTCCCCTTTCCACTCGGAGGATGCTGCATCCATTGCGATCCTGAAATCTTTTCCAGGCTCATAACCTGCATTTTGGATCGCCTGTAAAATATATTCGATTGCTTCCTCATCGGATGCAAGGTCCGGTGCAAAACCTCCCTCATCACCAACGGAAGTTGCAAGTCCTTTGCTCTTTAAAAGAGCTGCCAGTGCATGAAAGACTTCTGCACACCATCTTAAGCACTCTTTAAAACTGGATGCACCTACCGGCATGATCATAAATTCCTGCACGTCCACTGTATTTGCCGCATGTGCACCACCATTTAAAATATTCATCATTGGAACCGGAAGACGATTTCCGGAAATACCACCCAAGAAGCGGTACAGTGGAATATCCAGTGAAATAGATGCTGCTCTTGCTGCCGCAATGGAAACTGCAAGGATAGCATTGGCTCCAAGTTTTGATTTGTCACTTGTTCCATCTGCTTTGATCATTGCTGCATCAATGCCGTAGATATCAGAAGCATCCATTCCCTCTAAAGTATCATTGATGATCGTATTTATGTTTTCCACCGCTTTGGAAACTCCTTTTCCAAGGTAGCGGTTTTTGTCTCCATCCCTTAGTTCTAATGCTTCAAACTCTCCGGTTGAGGCTCCGCTCGGTGCCATACCTCTTCCAATGGTGCCATCTGCCAGATAAACCTCTGCCTCTACCGTAGGATTTCCTCTGGAATCTAATATCTCTCTTCCGATTACTTTCTCAATCTCCAAATAGTTCATATCCCTGTGTTTCCTCTCTTTCACGATTGCCAGGCGCCTTCTTCGGAAGTGTCGATTTCTTCCGAAGAGGAGTCCTGAAATGATTTACACTATAGTTAGTTTTATCTAACCAAAGTTATTATAAACATACCTTTGGAGTTTTCGCAAGCATTTCTTTTCTACTGATTTTTTTTATCAAAGAGTTTCGCTTCAGCTGCATAATCTGCTGTATTCTTTTAATTTTTCTTTTGCCTGTGGACTTAAATATTTTGGCACCGCGATCTGCACCACAGCATACAGATCACCATGAACGGACGGATCTCTCATGGATACGATTCCTTTTCCGCGCAGCCGGATCTTAGTTCCATCCTGTGTTCCCTCTTTGATGTTACATTCCACGTCTCCGTTTAACGTATGTATCCGTGTTTTTCCGCCAAGTGCGGCTACCTCGTATGGGATCTTTACTTTTGTATAGACATCCATTCCCTTTCGCTCATAGCCTTCTTTTGGAATGATCTTTACTGTCAGAAGCAGATCTCCCGCCCTGCCATCACTTCCTGCGTTTCCTTTTCCACGCAGCCGGATTGTCCCGCCATCATCAATACCTGCCGGGATCTGCACTTTCAGTCTTGTCTCGCTTCCGTCCTCTTTCTTTAAACGGATCACTTTTTCACATCCAAGTGCCGCCTCATCAAAATGGATGCTTACCTGCGCCCGTGCATCACTTCCACGTCGGACTTCATCCCAGTACCCACCCGAGCGGTGTTCCCTGCCAAAAAACTGGTCAAACATATCGCCCCACCAGCCATCATTCTCATCCCCTCCAAAATGGAAGGTCGAATATCCACCGGTTCTTCCTGCACGGTCGGCTGCTTCTTTGGAAAATCCCTCTTCAAATGCCATCGGACCGTAGGTATCATACAGTTTTCTCTTTTCCGGGTCGCTTAAAACGGTATATGCCTCTGTCACTTCTTTAAATTTCTGCTCTGCCTGTGGATTTCCCGCATTGGTGTCAGGATGGTACTTCTTCGCCAGTTTCCGGTATGCCTTTTTTATGGCAGAAGCATCTGCACCCTTTTGCACACCAAGTACTTCATAATAATCCTTTTTCTGTGTCATGGTACTCATCACCTCCAAGCTTTTCTCAAAATGATAAAATCTATTCTGTTCTCACAACAAAAGAGGAGCGATACCGCCCCTCTTTGCTTTGTCTTCTATATTATCCTTCAATGGCGATACATTTTGCTCTCTCCACTTCCGGTCTTGCTTCCTGTTTTGGAACCGTCAGCTTCAATGTTCCGTTTTCGAACTTCGCCTTGATATCTTCCTGTCTCATGTAGTCTCCTACATAAAAGCTTCTGCTGCAATTACCACGGTAACGCTCCCTGCGGATATAATTGCCTTTGCTGTCTTTTTTCTCCTCTTTCTGTTCTCTTGCTGCTGTGATGATCAGGTAACCATCTTTCAGTTCCCCTTTGATCTCATCTTTTTTGAACCCCGGCAGATCCATGACGATTTCATAATCCTTTTCATTTTCCATGATATCTGTTTTCATCAATCCACTGGTCTTATCATTTACTCCCTGATCGTATACCGGGAAATCAAAAAAATCATTTAAAAAAGTTTCTCCAAAAATACTAGGCATCATCATATGTCATCTCTCCTTCCTTTGTTCTGAACCTAATATAACACTTTTATTAGCACTCGTCAATAGTGAGTGCTAATAATTTTTATAAACTTTTTCTAAACTTCCATTTTAACAGCCAGGCGGAATTGATAATGACCAGAACAGAGCCTGCGTTATGGACTAACGCTCCCACAACCGGATTTAAAATACCGGTCATCGCAAGCACGATCGCAACAAAATTTAATGCCATGGAAAAACTCATATTGCATTTGATCGTGATCATCATCCGTTTGGATAAGGCGATCAGATGTGGCAGTTCTTTTACCTCATCATCCACCAGAACAATGTCTGCTGCATCAACAGCAATATCGCTTCCGATGCCTCCCATCGCAATTCCGACATCTGCCCGTTTTAATGCCGGGGCATCGTTGATCCCGTCTCCGATCATGCACACTTTTTCATCCTTTTTCTGATAGGTTTCAATGTGTTTCAGTTTATCTGCCGGCAGACAGTCTGCATGGACCTCTTTGATATGAAGCTGCTCTGCCATGGACAATGCTGCATTTTCATGGTCTCCGGTCAGCAATACCGGCTCTACGCTCAATTCCTTCAGGCAGTCTACCATATCCGTGCTTTCTTCCCTTATCGTATCCGAAAGTGCCAGATAGCCTGCGATCATGCCGTCCACAGCCACATAGATCATTGTGCAGCCTTTTTTCAATTCTTTCTCCGTTTCCAAAAGCAGCTCTTTGGTCGCATTTCCGATCGCCGCCATGATCGCGGTCGGTGTTGCAAGCACAAGGGCACATGGGCAAAATACAACTAAGATCGTGACCGCCCGGATGATCTCTCCGCTGAAAAGCCAGGTCAGAGCTGCCGTCGACAATGCAATGACAACAATCCAGGTTGCAAACCGGTCTGCGATCCCCACGATCTTTGCCTTTCCTGCATCCGCTGACTGGACCAGACGGATCATTCTCTGGATGGAACTGTCCTCTCCCACTCTGGTTGCCTTCATTTCAAATGACCCAAACTGATTGACCACACCGGAAGACACCTCATCCCCTGCCGCCTTATCGACCGGAAGGGATTCTCCTGTCATAACTGCCTGATTGACCGAAGTCTCTCCTGTCGTAATGATACCATCCACCGGAACCGTCTCTCCCGGAAGCACCCACAGAATATCGCCCACCTGCACTTTTTCTGCCGGAATGATTTCCTCTTTTCCTGCCAGAATACGTCTTGCCGTCTGCGGTGTCAGATGCACCAGTTTTTCAATCCCGACTCTTGCCTTTGCAACAGTTAGTTCTTCTAAGAGTCCTCCAAGCTGCATGATAAATGCCACCTCGCCTGCTGCAAAATCTTCCCCGATACAAATGGATGCGATAAGTGCGATTGAAACAAGCACATCCGCCTTAATATCAAACGCTGTTACTAGCCAAAGGTATCTCCGGCATACTATCATATGCAAAAGAAGGCGTCAGGCTGTGGTTTCGGACAAAACGTCCGGCATATCGTCAACTCTGCCTTAAGCTGATCGCTTAGATAGATAAAAGTATATTTCTCCCAAAGCCCGGCTCCGGTGGGGTTTATTAAAGTACCTCTATTCTTAAAACTGCTATACTCAACGCTTCAAAAATTCGGCAGATTGGTGCTTTGGGAAGCTGTGTTCATTTTAGAATTACATTCTGCGGAAACTCAAGCTATCCTGCCATAGATTGCACCAGAAAAAAACAACGCTACAGTCCGCAGGAAAACCTGTATACTGTAACGTTGTCTGTCTTACTTTAGTATGCCTTTACTTTTATTTTGGAAGAAAGTCCCCTGCTCTTAAATAATTTCTTATAAGCGGATAATTTCTTCTTCGGTACTTTGACCGTGGTTGCTTTTGTGATTCCTTTAAATGTATTCTTAGAAAGTGTCTTTGCTTTCAGTTTTGTAGATTTTATCGTAATTGTCTTTAACTTCTTGCATCCGGAAAAAACATTTTCTCCGATCTTTGATACATTCTTACCGATCGTAACCGTCTTTAGTTTCTTATTATTCTTAAATGCACTCTTTGCGATCGATGTTACTTTATAGGTCGCACCATTAATCTTGATAGAATCCGGCACAGCGATCTTTGTCTGTTTTTTGTTTTTCGGTGCCTTGTATTCTACCTCATGGACTTTACCGGCATTCTTTTTGATGGTATAGAACGATCCATCTGCCTTATTCACAACAACCTGTCCGACGGTAAGTGTATTTGTATTGGACGGCTGTTCATTTGTTGTTTCTTCCTTCCCGGTCACCGGGATCACAACTGCTGCTTTCTGATAGCCGCATACGCTGCATTCCTCATGGCTGCTGCCTTCGGTACTTTCTGTTGCCTGCCGGTCGATGATCGTCTGAAATGTATGCTCTGCCTGTTCTAATTTCTTTCCACATCCATTTTTACAATCTTTCCAATGTGCCTTTTCATCCTTTGACCAGACTGCATCTGTTACATCATGTCCAAGTGAATCCGTCATGATCGTCTTTGTCTGAACCTCAAATGATGGATTTTTAAATTCTGCTTTGTACTCTTTCTTGCCGTTTGTTTCACATCCTGCTTTTTCCTCTGTATAAGATGCAGTTACAGTTTCGCTTTCTTCATTTTCACATCCTTCACATATTCTGCGTGCCGTACAGCTCATATCGCTCTCGCTCCATGTATACTGTGGTGCACCATAGTGATGTCCGTCTGCATTACTGTATATGCTGCCATCCTGATATACGGTCATACCGCCCAATACCGGAGTCTGATCTGTTCCGATCTTCTGTCCCCAGAACACTTCAGCCCTCCTGCTATCTCCACTTCCATCCAGAAGATATGCAACCTCTCCATCCGTGAATGCTTTCGTTGTCTTTGTAATCTCGCCGTCCCATGGTGACGTATTCTTCTCCATACAGTAACAATTCGATATCTTGCCGGTGATAGCTTCTCCGTTACCGATCAGCGGATACTCCGTTGTATGATAGCAATTCTTAATATTGACACCCGTAAATCTTCCTGCAATACCACCAACGTCTGCGGCATCTTCACCTGTTACTACCACATTTCCTGTATTGAATGCATTTTCTAAACTGGTTTTATTATTGTCCCATGACCCGATCACACCGCCGGTATACTTACCTGTATTCGTGACATTTCCTGTATTCCCATACTTACCACTATCTAATGTTGCAGCCATTCTTCCGATCACACCGCCGACATTATCTCCATTTCCTTCCACATCTCCGGTATTTAAAAGGAATCCATCGGTAGAAGTCATCGGTGCAGAATATGCATACTCCCCGACAACTCCACCGACACTATTTTTACCTATGATCCTGCCGGTATTGATCACGCCCTTTGCTGCCTGAATTTGACAATTACTGTTATTAGGACTTGTCAAATGCCCTCCAATACCACCAACACTTGTAATTGCTGCTGTCACTTCTCCTTTATTCTGTAACATTCCATTCCGGGAAATTATAGATGTATCATTTCCATATCCGATCAATCCGCCTGCTCCCATAGAAGTATTGCTTCCCATACTAGATATCTTACCCGTATTGATAATATCCGCATCCGCTTGAATGGACGCAAGATCTGCATTTCCGATCAATCCTCCGACATATCCACTTGATTTAGCAGTTATAGCTCCAGAATTGAGAATACCCTCATGGGCGATCACCTTCATTCCACCACTAGCCTGACCGACAAGTCCACCTACATTTGCTTTCCCTGTAACTGCACCTGTATTACTGATCGAGGTATCGGATTCGATCTGTGCACTGCTTGCATATCCAACCAAACCTCCTGCCTGACCTCCTTGTGCGGTTATATCTGCCTTATTGTTACAGTTTACGATTTTTGCATCACTACATGCCTGACCACAGATACCTCCTACACTATCCCAGCCTTTAGAACTTCCTGCAGTGGTGACATTTCTTATCTCTCCACCACTACCTAGTATGCCAAACAAACCGGCATTATTGTTAATGCTTCTGTCCGCATGGATCGTGATCTCTGCTCCGTTACCATCGAATACCCCTTTATAGGAACCGGAGGAATCTCCGATCGGATTCCATTTTAAGTCTGTAACTTCTCCACGCACCGTTGTATCGATCTGTGTTACACCATCTGCGACTTTCGCACATTCATTTCTATCCGAGGATGCTTTTACAATCTCTGCGAACTGCCACAGATCCTCCGATCCGGTGATCACATACGGATCATCTGCCGTTCCACTTCCCTGTAATTCCTCTGCCGCATAAACTGTCACACTTCCCTGACTGCCTGTCACAATGCCTGCCACAGCCAGAAAGCCCAATAATATGCCGCCTGCCATTTTCCTGCTTATCCTTTTTGTCACTTTCAAATTCAGCGCCTCCTTTTTTATTTCATCTCCCTTTTTTCATGTACTCCTAGAATTCTTCATTTAGAAAATTCTAAGCGTACATATATACATACAAAAATATTGTATCATTTTTTATACCGCGTGTCATCACTTTATCAAACTTGAGTTTCCGTTATTTTTAACAATGTGCTTTTTTACAAACTTATATCATTTTTATTTTCATCATTCCGGCAGACTCCCCGCCACACACAATGTTCCCCACCCGATCTGCGGATTCGGATAAACCGGTAAGATCGGCAGATGGCGCGCCCCGCGGATCAGATATGCTTTCAACTTTTCACCGTAAAGATAGGGGTCGTTTCTCTCCACGATGCCCCACTCCATCAGAAGTGCCGCTCCCCCGGTCACAAACGGCGTTGCCATTGAAGTTCCACTTCGGGTCACATAGCCGCCTCCTGGCGCACAGGATGTGATCTCCACACCGGGAGCGGCAAGATCCGGTTTGACCTGATTCGTCTCTCTGGTATATCCTCTTCCCGAAAAGGCAGCAAGTTCTCCGTATAACGCATCATACGCCGCTACTGTGATCACTTTTTCTGCGGTAGATGGGATCGTCAGTGTTGTCTGCTCGGTCGGATATAAAAATCCGGTCCCGGCATTTAACACACCACTTGCCGGAAGCCACATATCATATTGCCCCCATACGATCTTCTGCGGCATAAGCCGGATGGAAAAAATGCCACTGTCCAGATAGTCCCCCACCGGTAAAAATTCAAAATAAATTTCCTGATCCCTGCTGTAGGGACTCGGCATCCCATAATAGAGCAGAATCTGTGTATTTTGTATCTGAAACCGCTGGATCCCCTGCTGACTTCTGATCGGTCCAATAACGGTTCCATTCGGATGTACAAGGGAAACCGCGATCTCATCCGCATAAGACTTCCAGATCTGGAGATTCAGCCCGGTTTCATATGCGCCAACGGATAGTTCCACCTCTTCTTCCCTGCCCTCCTGCAGTCTTCCTGATGTGTGGGTCGCTGCCGCGCCCTCGTTTCCACTCCCGATCACAACGGAAGTGCGCCAGCGGTCTGCCATATCATTTAAAAAGGTTTCGATCAGAGACGTCCCGGAATGGGAACCATAGTTGTTTCCAAAACTCAGATTGATTGCAAGCGGCCGCCCCAGCTCCTGTGCCGTGCGGATGCAGTAATCTACCGCCTGCATCAGTTCTGTCGTTCTCGGAAAACCACCCTCTTTCTGTGTTCCAAGTTTCACGATTAGAAAATTGCTTGAAAATGCAACACCGCGGTATCGTCCCATCGATGCCCTGCCATTTCCTGCCGCGATCCCTGCCACATGTGTTCCGTGCCCGGAATTATCCCGGCTCGGGCAGATCTGATCCCGCTTTCGCTCCGTCGGCTGCTCTAAAGCAAGATTTATGACTGCTTCTGAAAATACGGTTCCAAGTGAAAATCCCTCCGGTGCCTCTAAAAATCCCGTTTTACCATCTGCACCGGAAAACGGATCTGTCACACTCCCCGGTCGGATGGTCTGATCCCACAACGATAAGATCCGCGTCGTTCCGTCCGGATTTCGAAAGTCGGGATGCGCATAGTCGATTCCCGAATCGATCACCGCCACCAGCACACCCCTCCCGGTCAGATTACTTTTTTCTCCTTCTGCTCCCCCTGTCTGAAGTTCTAAAATACACGAAGCACGTTTCCCATTGTTGACTGCAAAAAAAAGCCGCTTCGGTTTTTCCATATATTCGATCTCATTTAATGCTGCCACCCGTTCGACCAGTTTTTCCGGTAAAACCAAAATGGCATATTCATTGCTCAGATTCGTGACCTGTATCCTCGGATAAGCCTCTGGGAAGCGCAAAGAAAGCAGCTCCTGCAATGCCTCGCCGCTCCCCGTATATTTCACGATCACTTCCCATGTATTCTCCTCTGTGTCATACCCGACATCCAGATCCAGCGATTTTTCCCGCTCCTGCTCCGTTGCATCCAATGCCAGATTTAACTGGTTTTCCATTTTTTCATTCTGCATGCAGATCCTCATTTCTGCCATCTTCCTTCTTACTATTCTATTCCGCAGGATCCTTTGTGATATTTTATCTGTTTTTGCATATATTAGCTAAGAATCATTCTGTCTTTCCGGACAGAATCTACGTTATGAAATGGAGAATTGCTATGTGTGGAATCGCAGGATTTTGTAACTTCAAACAATCCTATCTGGAAGAAAAGCCTTACTGGGAAACAATCCTTACCCAAATGAATACCTCTCTATCGCACCGCGGCATGGATGATTCCGGTGTCTTTTTACTGCCGCATACCGGATTTTCACACGCCAGACTGTCGATCCGTGACATAAAAAACGGTGGGCAGCCCATGACGCGTCGTACCGCTTCCGGATCTGTCTATTCGATCGTCTATAATGGAGAAATCTACAATACAAAAGAGCTTTCTTCCGCGTTAAGATCCGCAGGTTTCCGGTTTCAGACCACCTCAGATACGGAAGTCATCCTCTATGCCTACATTCATTACGGCATGGAATTTGTTTCCAGACTTAACGGCATTTTTTCTTTTGCGATCTGGGACGGCAGCAAAGATGCGCTCTTTTTATACCGCGACCGAGTCGGTGTAAAACCGCTCTTCTACAGCAGTTTTTCGGATACGCTGCTTTTTGCCTCGGAACCAAAGGCTCTCTTTTGTTATCCCGGATTCACTCCAGCCATCAATGAAAACAGTCTTCAGGAACTCCTTGCCATCGGTCCGGCACGAACACCCGGAAACGGTGTCTTTGCAAATGTAAGCGAAGTCGTACCGGGGCATTATCTCTGTTTTACCAGATCCGGCATGGACGATCATCTCTACTGGGATATTCCGGCAAGGGATCATAGCGATACTTACGAAGAAACTGTCCGAAAGACCGGCGGTCTCATCCGGGATGTCATAAGAGGTCAGATGGTTTCCGACGTCCCGGTCTGTACGTTTCTCTCCGGTGGGATTGATTCGAGTATTGTCACTTCCGTCGCTGCTGCCTACTTAAAGGAACACGGAGAAATGCTTCATACCTTTTCGTTTGATTTCTCCGAAAATGACATCTACTTCCAGTCAAACGCCTTTCAGCCGGAACGCGATCTGCCGTATGTCAGGGAAATGTTAAAATTCTGCCCTACCGAACACACCTATTTAGAATGCGATGAAAAGACGCTCTACACCATGCTTTTTGATGCCGTCACGGCAAAAGATCTCCCGGGCATGACCGACGTGGATGCCTCTTTGCTCTACTTCTGTTCTCTCGTTGCCAGACAAAACAAAGTAGCACTGACCGGAGAATGTGCCGACGAGATCTTTGGCGGCTATCCATGGTTCTACCGGCAGGAACTGTTAAACCGGGATGGTTTTCCATGGTCAGATGACATCGGCGCCAGAACCCTGTTCTTATCCGAAGAGTTTCTCCGCCCTCTGCACTTAAAGGAATATTCCTATGCCAGATATCAGGAGACCGTGGCAAAAGCTCCGGTTCGAAGTGATGACAGTAAGGAAGAATCCAAACGCCGGATCGTTGGCTATCTGAACATCAAATGGTTCATGCAGACCCTCCTTGACCGTATGGACCGCACCAGCATGCACTCCGGCTTGGAAGCACGCGTACCGTTTGCCGACCATCGGATCATCGAATATGTCTTTAATGTTCCATGGGAAATGAAATACCAGAATGGTGTGGAAAAAACGCTGCTGCGTGATGCCTGTGCCGACCTGCTTCCTCCGGCACTGCTGCACCGCAAAAAAAGCCCTTATCCAAAAACATATCATCCGGGCTATGAAAAACTTTTGACAGAAGGCATGAAACGGATCTTATCTGACCCGAACGCCCCTATTTTGCCAATGCTGGACAAAAAAAAGGTGCAGCAATTCATGTCTGCACCAAAGGAATACGGAAAACCATGGTTTGGCCAGCTTATGGCCGGTCCACAGCTTCTCGCATACTTCATCCAGTTCAATGCCTGGATGGAACAATATCATCTGTCCTTCTAAACAAATTTTTTTCTTTTTGCAACAACGCATACCAGGACTGCTGTCAGTGTTCCGGTTATCATTCCGGCAAGAACATCTGTTGGATAGTGAACACCGACATACAGTCTTGAAAGCATGATCAAAAATGCCAGCACCAGTACCGGAACTCCCGCTTTCTTCGGACAAAGGATAAAAATCACCACTGCTGCCGCAAAGGAACTTGCCGTATGTCCGGACGGAAATGAAAAATCCGGCTGTGCCTCAATCATTCTATGTAATCCCTCAACCACTTCATAGGGGCGTGTCCGTGCCACAACATTTTTAAGAAAAACATTGTTGATCAGAAATGATACCAGCAGAGAACACCCGGTCAATAATCCGATCTTTCTTGTTTTCTTTAGGATCAGTAACACCACTGCCAGTGTGATCCAGAACCATCCCGCATCCCCCAGATGCGTGATAAATTTTATCACCGGTGTGAGTGCATCCTGCCTTACATGCTCCTGGATCCAGAGCAGGATATTTCCATCTAATTGTAAGAACTGTTCCACTTTGCCTCTCCTTATTGCATATTTTATTAAAATATATCCTGATTTCTTGTGCCATTCTTCGCCTGATAAAGTTTTTCATCAGCAAGACTGTAAAGCGCGGAAATCTTCATCCCCTGCTCATAGGACGCCACTCCACTGCTGAAAGAAAACTCTGCCTGTTTTGTTTTCCAGATAAATGCCTTATATTCTCTGCGCATCTTATCCAGAGCCTCCCGTACCTCCGTCTCTGTCCATTCTGGCAGGACCAGCATAAATTCCTCTCCTCCAAACCTCACTGCGATCCCCTGTCCTCCTACATGCATTTTTAAGATCTCCGCGAAACGCTCTAACACTTCATCTCCAAACAGGTGACCATAGGTATCATTTAGTTTTTTAAAAAAATCCAGATCCAGCAATGCAGCATAAAAATGCACCTGATCTTTTTTTATCAGATGTTCCAGATAATGGTTCAGATATCTCCGATTGTACAACCCGGTTAAAGCATCATGATCCGCAGCAAACTGCATTTTCTCGCTCATTTTTTTTAATTCTTCATCCTGCCTTTCCTTCTGCCAGTTCATCAGGATCATAATCGCAAAAACACAGACCAGCACGATCATCAAAGAACATACCGTAGTGCTGAATGCGCTCTGCTTGGATACCTCTTCAATTTGGATTGAATGACGATATGCCAGTACAACTACTGTCATATCACATAAAAGCGCAAGAACCGCTATGATAACTGCCTGCGCTGCTGGAAGAAAAATTGCAATGGCAACGATTGCCAGAACCATATAAACTATGGTTCCTGATTGATAAATATAGTAGAGCGCAGGAAACTCTACAAAGGTAAGCAAGTAAATCAAAAGGCTGGCTATTCTCTTCGTATTTCCTGCTCTGATGCCGATCAGACTTCCAAGGAGAATTAGCAGGAAACAAATCCCACAAAAAATAGTCGGTGCACTAAAACCATAAATATACGCGTTCCCGATAAAACCGGACAGATTCCCGATACAGGCACCCAGTGCCAGTGTATAAAACTGACGTACGTTGACGTCTATGGATGTGTCAAATAAATGTTTCACTCTTTTTACCACTCCACTCTTTCGAACTGATAACGTAAGTATATCCTATTTTTTGACATTTTTCAACACAGACAAAAGTACGACACCTACTGCGCCGCTGTCAATACCCGGTAAAGTATGTCAGCAAGCGGTATCATCGCATTCATCGCTTCCTCAAGCGTATTCGTCTGCGCCCCGACTTCGATCAGAAGTGATTTTGGACAGTAGTGCATATTATAGCGGTAACCTTTCAGATAAATTCTCCTGGTCAGTCCCGGATAATATTCCGCTGCCTTTAATTGCATCTGAAAAGAAATGGCAAGGTTATCCTCAATGTAAGGATTATAAAGATAATCGATATCGCCCAGTTTCGTTGTCCGGCTGAGGCCATTAAAAAACATAATTTGTGCCATTTTAACACCATTTACCTCCGTTGCAAGGTGCGTATCCTCCCGAACTCCGTCCCGGTGCAGGTCAATGACGACCTCTACCTGCGGATTTTCGCTCAAAAGCTGCTCCAGGGCAGGTCCCGCCTTAGAATACGCATGATCCCTGTCATCCACGTCATACTGTCCCCTGTGATGAATGACAGAAAGTCCATACCGTTCGGTCAGAAGTTTCGTCAGATAATCCCCTACTCCAACCACGGACGTATTTTCATCTCCCGGTATCGAATCTGCATATCCTTCCTGGGAATGGGTGTGATAGATCAGTATCTGCGGTGTCGTGGCATCATGGCTCAACCGGCAGTCCTTTCCGAGCAGCTGCTCCACATTCAGCTGGCTTCCCGTGATCGTGGTCGTATTGTCAATCTGATAGAAGTTCTGTACCAGATAATCAAAATCGTTCAGCTTTTCTTTCACATACTGATTTTTCTGCTCGCCTGTGACGATCTGGGAATATATGGGTTCAAATGCCTGCGCCTGTGATACATTCTGGGCTATTGCTTCCGATTCTGCTGTTTCGGATGCTATATTCTCCGGCGTGCCGCTCGTTTCCGATGCTGTATTTCCTGACATGCTACCCGCTTCCGATGCCGTATCCTGCCCAGGCGTGCCATTCGCTTCCGCAGGCGCAGCATCCGGCTGGCTTGTTTCCCCCTGGCTCGTACCAGTATTTTCGGGAAGGTCGTCTGTCAGTGTCCCTGCCTCTACGAAATTGCCGTTCTCATCAACATAATTCTCATCGACTGCCTCTCTTGCCAGAATATCTTCATAAGATAATGCACTCTCCACTTCCGGTGTGTAGCTGTCTTTGGTTTCCTCACTGACCACAGACACTACCCCTGGCAGATACAGTTCCAGCAGTTCCTGATATCCGGCAATCTTTCCGCGCATGCCTATGTATTCCCACAGTCCCGACTGCTCTTTTATCCCGATACATAAGTACAGGACTGCAAGACCGAGCAGCAGCCGGATCGCAGTCCATTTTCTTTTTTTCTTTTTCCATGAATGATAACGATGTGCATACATACTACACTCTATGCCACACGCATCTTTTCTATGCAGGCGAATTACAGAACCGCTCTCCTGCAAACGCCAGATTTAAGCCCTCCGAGATCGTAAAGCTGAGCCGTTTTACCGATTCATCGATATCTTTTGGCGTTACAAACATCGCATTCAGATTCGGGGATAAAAGCTCCCGGATCAGTTCATATTTTTCGACTTCATTTAATTCTCCAAGGCTGTTTCCAAGTCCTGTCAGCGTCTTGCTTTCTGACATGGCACGGATCAGATTATACATCGTGTCATTTACGATAGTTGCTGCATCCACGACGGTTGGTATGCCGATGGAGATCACCGGAACAGACAGACTTTTCTGGTTCAATCCGTGCCTGTGATTTCCGACTCCGCTGCCTGGATTAATGCCGGTATCTGTTACCTGTATCGTACGGTTCAGCCGTCTGGTGCTGCGTGCCGCCAGCGCATCCACAACGACAACAAGATCCGGTTTTGTCTCATCTACAACTGCCTTTACGATCTCAAGACTCTCCATTCCGGTCTGCGCCATAACCCCCGGTACGATGCTGCTGATCCGGTTCATCTTATCCGTTCCAAACGCATATTTCCCATATTCCCTCACGATATGCCTTGTAATAAAGAGATTATCCACCACGCGCGGTCCCAATGCATCCGGTGTTACCTCCCTGTTACCAAGCCCTACGATTAAAACGGACAACTCCTCTTTTTTACAACGGATCAGGCTTTTTATGGTCTTTGCAAGCTGCACTGAGATCTCTCTGTGATAATCCTCGTCCTCTTCGTCCATATTGCCTGCTTCTATGGTAATATACGTTCCTTTCGGTTTTCCCATCGTCTTTGCCCCATTTTCCGTCTCGATCACTACGGTACTGATCACAAGCTGATTCCCGATCTTTTCCTCCAAAAAGCGGACCCCTTTTAAATCCACATGGTCCTGTTGCATTTTCTCCTGCGTCTCTAACGCCAAATCCGTACGAATCTGATACATACTGATCCTCCACAAATCTCATTTCGTTACTCTGATTCTTAGTTTTTTCATAAAATAATAAAATTATCCACTTTCTTATCATTTTTTGGAAAAAAACAAGTATTTTTACTTGACACGGGAAGTAGAATGTCCTAAAATACATTAGTGTGTTTACATTGAACTGTCCGTGTCCGGCTTTGATGTAGACTTCCGATGTAACGCAGATGCGTTACCATTCTAAAACATAAACATAGTATAATTGGAGGTGTACCAGGTTGGCTAATATTAAATCTGCAAAAAAAAGAATTTTAGTAACAGAGACAAGAGCTGCTAGAAACAAATCTATCAGAAGTGAAGTAAAAACTTCCATCAAAAAAGTTGAGGCTGCTGTAGCTGCAAACGATAAAGAGGCTGCAAAGGCTGCTTTAACCGTTGCTATCTCTACCATCGAGAGCGCTGCTTCTAAGGGAGTTTACCACAAAAACAACTCTGCTAGAAAAGTTTCCCGTTTAACAAAACTTGTTAACGCAATGGCTTAGTTATTTTTCATAAAGAAAACCACCAGTACCGTCATGCTGGTGGTTTTTTTATATCCAAAATCTTATTGTTTTGCACTGTACTTCATCAGGAATAACTCGACTGCCATCTGGTCATCCATTCTGCCGGTCTTTACTGCTTCTTCTAACTCTGCCCCATCGCACAGTGCCTGTTTTAACTGTTCCATCGTAAATCCCTTTGCCTGACTGACATTTTTCCGGACTGCAAACGGCGGGATACCCGCCTTTTTTGCCATCGTCTGCTGGTCTAAACCTTTGGCTGCCATATCGCGGATGTGAAACAGGATCTGGAACTGTCTGGAGATCAAAAACATGATCCGCATTGGCGGCTCTTTTAACGTCAGAAGATCATAATACAGATCCAGTGCCCTTCTCTGGTTGTGCTCTGCAACCGCATTTACCATTTCAAAGATCTTATTGGTCGTCTGCTCCGTCACAACCGCTTCCACATCCTCTGCCGTGATGACATCGCGGTCTAAGGTATAGCAGAGCAGCTTTTCCAGCTCCCTGTCAATATTTCCCATATCCGTTCCAGTTTTCGTCAGAAATAACTGCATCACAGAACCGGTAATATTTTTTCCTTCCCTTTTCAGTCTGCCTAAGATCCATCTCGTCAGAAGTTCCTCCGTCTGTGGCAGAAATTCTACGATCCTTCCAGACGCCTTCGCCGCCTTATACATTTTAGAACGCTTGTCAACCTCATCCTCCACAAAAATAAAATGGGTTGCCGGTGCCACCTGCGGGAGATATTCTGCCAGCTCTTCGCAGGCATTTTTGAAAAATCCGCTGTTCTCGATCAGAATCACTCTGCGTTCTGCAAAAAACGGCAGTGTTTCCGCCAGATCAATGATTTCTTTGGGATTGATACTTTTCCCTTCAAATGCACTGAAATTCATCGTGTCGTCTTCCGGTATCATTGCATGTTTCAGCTTGTCCTTATATTGTTTTTTCAGATAGGCTTCTTCACCATACAGCAGATAAACCTGTGCGAACTGCCCTCTTTTGATATCTTCATCTATATTTTTCATCGTACTGATTCGCTTTCTATAAACTCCTTTCTACTATACTGAAAAATGCGAAAAGAAGCAAATCTTTTTTGTGGTTTCACACTGACCTGTCCGCTTTCCATCGTATAAAACACCCGGTCACAATTTTTCTTTAACCGCTCCACTGCCTCCTTCCCCGGATGACCGTAACGGTTTCTCTTTGCACAGGAAACGACTGCGACTTTGGGCGATAATGCCTCTAAAAAGTCATTTGAATTGGAATAATTGGAACCATGATGCGCCGCCTTATAGATTGTAACCTGCCTTAAATGTCCGGTTTCCACCAAAAGTTTTTCCTCCTTTGCACTGATATCCCCACTAAACAATACAGATATTCCGGTTTCCTCATAACAGACGACCAATGATCTTGCATTTTTATCTCCGGTCAGATTTTTTCCCGGGGAGAGCACCGTCAATGCCGCCTCTCCAAGATGTAACACATCTCCCTGATTCAAATATAACAATGCCGTTCCATTCTGTTTTGCCCGCTTTTTTAATCTGACAAATGCTTCATCCTTTTCCATTTCTTTTGCAAAGACCAGACTTCCAATGTGATAGCCGTCTTCTAACAGTTCTTCCAGTCCCGAAATATGGTCTGCATCCGTGTGCGATACCACCCAGTAATCAACCTTTCGCACTCCCTTATATTTTAAAAATGGTTCCATCCGGTAGGCTCCCACACGGGTTATATTCGTACTTCCTCCATCCACCATAAGGGTCACACCCTCTTTCGTGCAGATGTAGCCACAATCTCCCTGCCCCACATCCAAAAAGCTGATCTCTGCCTCTTTGGCTGGGAACAGAAAACATAACAGAAAAAGTGCCACACCGCCTGCCATTCTGACATACGCCGTAAGAACTGCTTTTTTCTTCGGTTCCTCTTCCGGCTCTTTTCGGTTCTTTTTGCATTTCTCTCTATAACAACTCCATGCCACATAAAAAAGCAGGATGCCATAATAAACCAGAAGCTTTTGGGGCTCCGGTCGTCCAGTGATCAAAAGCGGACACGGAAGCTTTTTTACCAGCCCGCAGACCGTTTCATAAAAAAGCAGTAAAATACGGCAGGGCAGAAAACATGCACTGGCAAACGTATGGGAAAAGAGCCCCACCACGCCCCCCGCGATCCCAAAGCACAGTAAAATACTTACAAAAGGCAGCAACAGAAAATTGACCAGAAGCGCATATATCGGTATCTCGTAATAATACCAGGCCACGAGCGGCAACGTGGCAAGCTGCAGTGCAGCTCCCATCCTGATTTTTTCCCTGATTTTTTCCCGGTTTCCCTCCTTTTGCTTTGATGTTTCTATATTTCCAAATAATCCAACTGCGATCACCGCCGCAAACGAAAGCTGAAACCCGGCATAAAACAGGTAGCCTGGATTTTCAAACAATAGCAGCGTAGCAGCCACACCCGCAGCATTTAACAGATCATAGCTTCTTCCTGCCAGCTGTGCTAACATCCACAGGAAAAACATACAGACAGCACGGATGACCGACGATGTTTCTCCTGTCATCTGCGCATAGGCAGACAAAAGCAGGACAGATGGAACCATCGCACCTAAGAAGCCAGTGCGCAGTTTTCGCATTGCCTTATAAAACAACATCCCTATAATGGAAATATGTAGTCCACTGATCGCCAGAATGTGCGACAGCCCCACCATCTGATAGGACTTTTTGATCTCGGTCATCAGCTTTGTCTTATCGCCCAAAACCATGGTGAGCAATACGCCCGCCTCTTTTTGCGGCAATAAATTTTCATAGACAGCAGATATTTTTTTCTTTAGCTGATACAGAGTTTCTCCAATCTGCAATCCAGTTCCGCTATGACCAAGCACCTGTGCCTCTGTCATTTGAAATTCGATCCCCATAGCAGGATAAAAAGAAGCTGGATCAAAATTTCCCTCATTGCGTGCCTGTTCAAAAAATTTTATTTTTCCTTTTAGTAAAAGCGTTTCTCCAATGGAATACAGATCGGTTGTGAATATTACCTGGACCCTTCCCGGATAAGATTTTGGAAAGGTAAGAATCTCTGCCGTCTGTCCGGCAGAGGGTTCCTGTCTGATCTGACAGGAAGAAAGTTCATATTGATATGTGTTTTCTTTTTGTTGTTTCTTTACAAGTTTCCCCTGTAAATAATAAATGTCCTGCTCATTTAGCCGCAGTTGTGCCGTCCTCCTCATCTGCTCCAACCCGCTCTGTCTCTGATAACTCAAAAACATTGCAGATGTGGCTGCCGCAAAAAGCAGGAGAAACCACACGCTTTGTTTCCTGCCTCTTTTTCTGCCATAGAAAAACAGCAGACACACAAAAACGGAAGGCAGCACACCTAAAAACAGAACATTACTTTGGTAGTGTGCAAGCAGGATGCCAACTGTCACCCCCACCGCTACACTGCAAAATAAACGTTTTCCCAAATTATTTTGTTTCCTCCGTTGTCTCTTCTGTGATCACCGGTGCAACGCCTACCACATAATCAAGGTTGCGGTCATACATCTGGGAGAGTTCAAAATGGTCACGGTATACCCCGCTGGTATCTCCTTTGACGGAGATCTGCACTTTATTGATGGTTGGAAGTTCTGTCAGCGAATCCACGATCGAATAAATAACGATTGCCTCGTTGATTTTATAATCCTGGTTTCTGAAATTATCATCCAGGCTGACATAACATACACCATCCACAACCGATACCGTCAGAAGTTTTGTTCCCTCCGGCAATGCAGATTTCATACCATCCTGCTCCGGTCCCTCTAAAAGCTGCTCCATGATCAGTTTTTCCAGTGATATATTTCCACTGTAATAGACATCCTCCCGCACTTCCTTGACAAGTCCGTCTCCCTCTTCGTTTGCAAAATACAGCGTAAGTGTCGTATTCTGGATAGAATTGATCTGCTCACCCGGATTTTCAATAAAGCTCTCCTGATTCATGCTTCCGATGATGGTTCCTCTGGCATCCTTGAGCGGCTCATCATCCACATAAAAAGTCACACAGTCCACACCATCAATCTGTGTCATGGTGCGCACCACAGCCGCACGGCAGAGTACTTCCTCCACCGTATCCATATTATTATAATCCGAATCAAAATAAATAGATAACAAAGCTCCATCCAGTGACCAGTCTGTCACTTCCACGTCGTTTGGGATCGTTTTTTTGCACTCCACCGTATCCGGATCAGAGCTTAGCATTGCCAGAAACTCTTTTATCATTCCGTCAACACTCGTGTTATCTGGTTCATAAGGCATTTCCACGATCCTAGTTTTCTCTTTATTCAGATATTCAATATGATATTTGCTGACGGTCTGTTTCCCACCACATCCAAGCAGTGTCAGACATGCCAGAACAACTGCCAGTATCACACTTATGTTTCGTTTCATATTCATCCATTCCTTTAAGCAATATAGTTGAGTGGGATCCGGACATTAAAGATCGTCCCTTCTCCCTCTGTACTAAATACTTTGATCGCGCCACGGTGCATTAAGATCGCATTTCTCGTGATCGCAAGTCCCAGTCCGGTTCCTCCGATCTCTCTGGAATGTGATTTATCCACACGATAAAAACGCTCATAGATATGTTCCAGCGACTCCTCCGGTATTCCAATGCCGGAATCCTCGACTTTCAGGTAAAAATACTGATGATCTGCATTCAATGTCACATGAACCCAGCCCTCTTCCTTGTTATACTTGATCGCATTTTCGATCAGGTTGGTAAATGCAAGTGTGATCTTTACCTCATCCACATCCGCACTGACCGGGCGGAAGCTCTCTAAGACAAGCTCTACATGCTGTTTATCCGCGATCGGTTTTAACCGTTTTAAGATCTGCTCCAACAGTTCATTGATATTGACATTGGTAACATTGATATCGCCTGCCGCCTTATCCATTTTTACAAGAGAGAGCAGGTCGTTGATGATCTTGGTCTCCCGGTCTACTTCATTTCCAATGTCTCCCATAAATTCCTTGTAAAGTTCGATCGGTGCATCTTCCATGCTGTTGATGGAATCCGCCAGCACTTTCATGGAAGTAAGTGGTGTTTTTAACTCATGTGACACATTGGAAACAAATTCCTGTCTGGAATCATCCAATACTTTCATTCTTCCCAGCATGTGGTTGAATTTATCACAGATCATCATGGTCTCTGTGTAATCGTTGATCAAAAGTGCATCCTCTCCATATCCTGTCTGGATCATATCGATCGAAGATGACATCTTGTGAAATGGCTTTACAATCTGTATCGCAAGGATCACGCTGATAAAAATAACCGTAAAAATACAGACCATCTGGATGATCATCGCATTTCTGGACAGATATTCAAAATTCAGATTGATACTGTCCGTCGACACACTTACCATCATAACGCCGAGCACTTTCTGCTCTGTTTTCCCGCTCTCCTGCTCTGATGTGCTGTAAGTAAGCGGGATGGCAAGTTCTATGTAACTGTTCTCCGAATCATATTTGGTGATCTCATCTCCGTAGAAACTCTTTATCACTTCTTCTGATACGATCGTTTTTCCCTCATCCAGTTTATAGGTATCTTTGATGATATGAAATTCGTCATCAATGATCATAACCCTTCCATCATAGATTGTGGAAAGCTGTTCTAATTGTGCATTGATTTGGATTGAAGAAGAATGATTGAGATAATCGTTTGATACGATCTGATTTGCCAGAATCTTTGCCTGACTTAAGATCTCGCTCGTGCGGATGGAAACCGCCCGGTTTTCATAAGAATTGAGCATCCCGACGCGAAGCAGGATGCCCGGTATGGTTCCGATCAATATAAACAAAATGATCAGTCTCGCTTTCAGACTTTTTAAAAAATCAAATAATTTTCTGAACTTTATCATGTCAATCTCCATTAAGAATTCTGAGCGTAATAATATCCAACACCCCATTTGGTATGAACGTATTTCGGCTCACTCGGATTACTCTCGATCTTTTCCCGAAGACGTCTGACGTGCACATCAACGGTACGCACATCGCCCGGATACTCATATCCCCAGACCAGATTCAAAAGGTTCTCTCTTCCATATACTTTATTGGGATTGTTTACCAGAAGTTCCAACAGATCAAACTCTTTTGCTGTCAGATTCACTTCTTTGCCCACGATAAAGAGTCTTCGGCTCTCACAGTCTAATTTTAAGTCTCCTGCTTCGATGACTTTGCTCTCTTCTTGTTTCGGCTGGCTGACTGCCGTACGGCGCATGATCGCCTTGATCCTGGCTTTGACTTCCAAAATATTAAACGGCTTTGTAATGTAGTCATCCGCACCATATTCCAGTCCTAAGATCTTATCCATATCATCCCCTTTTGCCGTAAGCATCACGATCGGCATATTGGAAAATTCACGGATTCTCTGGCACACCTCAAACCCATCCATCTTCGGAAGCATAATATCTAAAAGAATCATATCATACGCATTTTCGGTTGCCATCTTAAGTGCCTCTTCTCCATCATACGCGCAGTCAACTTCCATGCCATCCTGCTCTAAACTGAAACGGATGCCTTTTACAATTAATTTTTCATCATCTACAACAAGAACCTTTTTTGCCATTTTTTATTTCACCTTTATATTATCTTTCATACGATTAAACACACCCTCTTTGATGCCTTCCACCTGCATGACTTCCTCCACGGAAGAAAAACCGCCTGTTTTCTCACGGTATGCGATGATCCCTGCCGCCTTTGTCTGCCCGATCCCCGGAAGTGTCATCAACTCCTCCATAGAGGCATGATTCAGATCGATCCGTCCATCCGTTTCTTCCGCCTGCACTTCCTGCTCTTTCCCTTCACACTGCGTCCGATACTCGGTCTCTGTCAGGATCTTTAGCATCTGCCCGTCGGTCATTTTTTCCGCCTGATTGACAGACGTCACCGCCGCATCCTCTGTAAAACCGCCTGCTGCTTCGATCGCATCGCAGATACGCGCGGAGGATGTAAACAGGTAGACTCCAGGATTTTTTACAGCACCACAAACATAGACATAACAGTCCTCTGACGATTGCACTTCCTGCTCCTGTTTTGTCTCAGTCTGCTGCTCTGTCTCCTCCAAAGTCTCCACATAGATTGTTTTATCTGTTCCACAAGCAGCCAGCACTACACTAAAAAGTAATGTCAAAACTGCAATTTTTATGCGTTGTTTCATAAGCAATCTCCTTTTCTTTTCCAGAAAAGGAGCTCTCAATGCCCACTGTTTTTATTTTAACGAAATTTCGGAACAAACACAAGGGTCTAGCCCGTTTTTTTTGTTGATTTTAGAAATACTTTGCGATCGTTTCCTTTAAATCCACCCAGAAGTCCTTCGCATTTAAAGAATCCGGTGCCAGTACGGCTGTTTCGTATGTCTCGTATGCCGTCTGTTCTGTCGCATCTGCATCCGCACTTTCAAATACGGAGTAGTGTCCTGTCATTTCGTGAAGGCGGTCTGCCATGGAAACCGTCACAAACTCTGCAAATCCGGCTGCCTGCTCTTTGTTTTTCGAAAATTCATTGACTGCAAGAAGTTCGGTCAACGCACAGACATTGGATGTCAGTTCTTCGTTCAGATCCGGCATTTTGGTAATGGAATACTCATATCCGTCCAGCTCGGACAACAGGTCGGTATCGACCAGTGCACACAGTGTCCTGCCCTCTTTGAAATTGTCCACAATGTTTTCCTCGGATACCGTCTGCGCATTGACAGAAAACGATGATAAAATACTTTCAAAGAAATCAAGATCCTGCTGATACAGTTCGTCCTCATATACCGGACTTAACAGTTTCTGCTCGTCCTCTTCAAATGTCACGCTGTTTGCAACAAACGGAAAATCATAAAACGGATCATTGACATCCCACTCTACTAAATATTCCACATTTTCTGCCGGTTCATTCTCATTTGAAAAATCTATGATCTCCTGCATGGAAGATGGTGCTGTGTTAAAATAACCGTTCTGATAGATAAAAAGACAGGTGTTATAACTAAGCGGATAGCCAAGCATGCTGCCCTGATAAGATGCCGCCTGCTTTGCATTGTCTGCTGCATTCTCATAAGAACTTTCCTTTTTATTTACGGCAACAAGACCATAGAGGTATGCTTCCGCCAGACTATCTCCTGAGATCAGGTAGACATCCGGATAGCCATCATCCTGCATGGTCTTATCGTAGATCCCGGTCAGGTACTCTTCACTGTCTTTTTTTACAGTTTCCACCTTAATACCGGTCTTTTCATAATATTGTTTTGCCGCTGCCTCAAAAAAGTCGTCATACGAAGCATCCTCATACCAGAAAATCACATCTGCCGCTGCCTTCTCATACGCACTGTCTGCCGCCTCGTCTGCTGTTATCGTCTCCTGCGGTGAAGCATCTGCACTTTGCTCCCCTTTTTTGATCCCAGCCACCGCAAGGATCAACACGATCACGATCATCAGTACAGAGCCGATTTTTTTCTGTAATGCTTCCATTTCATCCTCCATCTTTTACATAGATGATAATACCCGGTCTAATTTCTCTACCATCTCATCTACGTGTTTCTCTTCAATAATCAATGGCGGTACAAAACGAATGACATCCGAACCTGCTGTAATGATCAGCAGTCCCTCTTCTATCGCGCGGGCTGCGATCTGTCCTACCGGCTTTTCGGAAACAAGACCCTGGATCAGTCCCATACCACGTCTTGCAGTAATGAAATCATATTTTTCCATAAGACCATCTAACTTCTGTTCCAGATAAGGTGTGATCTGCTTTACATGATCTGTAATGTGATCACGCTCCATGATCTCGAGCACTTTATCTGCTGCCGCTCCAACGAACGGGTTTCCTCCATAAGTCGTTCCGTGATCCCCCGGTTTTAAGGACATTTCTGCCACTTTTTCTGTCATAAGGAACGCTCCGACCGGAACGCCACAGCCAAGTGCCTTGGCACTCGTCATAATATCAGGTTTCACTCCATACTGCTGCCATGCAAACATAGAGCCGGTCCTGCCCATTCCACACTGGATCTCGTCGAGGATCAAAAGGATATCATGTTCCTCGCAGAGTGCTTTTACGCCCTCCATAAATTCCTGTGTTGCCGGGTAGATACCACCCTCACCTTGTACCGTCTCAAAAATAATAGCACAGGTTTTCTCATTAATCAAAGACTTTACGCTGTCCAACTGATTAAATTCTGCAAATTTTACGCCCGGCATCAACGGCTCAAATGGTTCCTGATAATGCTTGTTTCCTGTCACAGACAATGCCCCAATGCTTCTGCCGTGGAATGAATGGTTCATGGCAATGATCTCATGTCCTGCATGTCCGTCTCTGGTATACGCATATTTTTTTGCTGCTTTTATCGCACCCTCGATTGCTTCTGTTCCACTGTTGGTAAAAAAGACACGATCCATTCCGCTTGCCTTTTTCAGCCGCTCTGCAGCATTGGCGATCGGTACATTATAATACAGGTTAGAGGTATGTAATAATTTATCCACCTGCACTTTTAATGCGTCGTTATATTCCTTATTGCCATAGCCCAACGCCTGTACTGCGATCCCCGCCGCAAAATCCAAGTATTCTTTTCCATCCGTATCGTAAAGATAAACTCCATTTCCATGGTCTAATACAAGATGAAACCGATTATAGGTATGAAGTATATCTGCTTCTGCTTTTTCAATGTAACCTTCCTGATTCATGGTAGTTCCTCCACCTTCGTTTTAAAATCTTGTTACCTGATCTCCTAAAATAACCGTTCCGATTCCTTTCTTTGTAAAGATCTCAAGTAACAGGCAATGTGCGATCCTTCCGTCTAAAATATGTACCTTGGATACGCCGTTTTCCACTGCATCGATACAGTTGTTGAGTTTTGGCAGCATTCCGCCTCCGATAAAGCCGCCGTCAATTAGATTTTTAGCTTCCGGGATGGTCAGAGAAGAAATCAATGTACTCTTGTCGGACGGGTCTTTATATACGCCCTCGATATCGGTTAAAAAGGCAAGTTTTTCCGCATTGACTGCCTTTGCGATCGCACAGGCTGCATCATCCGCATTGATATTGTAGCTGTTGTACTCATCATCCATACCGATTGGACAGATGATCGGCAGAAAATCTTTTTCCAAAAGATCATATAAGAGTTTCGGATTGACCTCTGTGATCTCTCCTACGAATCCAATGTCTTTTCCATCTGCATATTTCTTTTTTACTTTTAAAAGCCCACCATCTTTTCCGCTGATGCCGACTGCATTGACACCAAGTTCTTCTACTAATTTTACCAGAGATTTTCCGACACGGTTTAATACCATCTCTGCGATCTCCATCGTTGCCTCGTCCGTTTTACGGAAACCATTGACAAACTCCGGTGTCATGCCGGATTTTTCCACCCATTTGCTGATCTCTTTGCCGCCGCCGTGCACGATGATCGGTTTGAAACCGACAAGCTTTAACAGAGTAACATCCTGGATGACCTGATGTTTTAATTTTTCATCCACCATCGCACTTCCGCCGTACTTTACAACGATGATCTTGCGGTTAAAACGCTGTATATAAGGAAGAGCCTCGATCAGAACCTCTGCCTTTTGTAACAATTCCTGCATATTTTTTTCTTCCATATCCATCTTCCCTGATCTCCCTTAGTTTCCACCTGTTTTAAGAACGATAATCTGCATTGATCTTGACATAATCAAAGGTCAGATCACAGCCCCATGCTGTTGCGGTTGCATCGCCCATCTTGACATCTGCAACCGCTGTCACTGCCGGCTCCGATAAGATCTTTGTTGCCTCTTCTTCGCTGTAATCGAGTGCCACGCCATTCTTTATGATCTGCATTTTTCCTGCTGCACTCTCAAAGAACAGATCCACCTGCTCCGGATCAAAGTTGGCACCGGAATATCCCATTGCACATAAGATCCTGCCCCAGTTGGCATCATGCCCGAAAATAGCTGCCTTGGTCAGATTTGACGTTATCACGGATTTGCTTAAGATTTTTGCCTGCTCTTTCGTCTCCGCTCCCACGATCTTTACTTCAAACAATGCCGTGGCACCTTCTCCGTCTCCTGCCATCTTCTTTGCCAGAGTTTCATTTACAAAATTAAGTGCCTGTTTAAAGCAGTCATAATCTGCATTTTTTTCTGTGATCTCCTTGTTTCCAGCCATACCGTTTGCAAGGAGCAGACAGGTATCGTTGGTGGAAGTATCACCATCCACAGAGATCATATTGTAGGTGTCTTCCACATCTTCCTGTAATGCCTCTAATAACAGTTTCTGCGAGATGGCAAGGTCTGTCGTGACAAAGCTCAACATCGTGCACATATTCGGATGTATCATACCGGAACCTTTGCACATACCGCCGATAGTTACGGTCTTGCCACCGATCTCCACGGTAACTGCCACTTCTTTTTCCTTCGTATCTGTTGTCATGATCGCCAGTGCCGCCTGATGTCCGCTCTCAATATCACCTTTTAACTCCGGTATCATCGTGTCGACACCCGCACAGATCCGGTCGATGGGAAGCTGCATACCGATCACTCCGGTCGATGCCACACACACCTGCTCTGCCGGGATCTGTAATTTCTGTGTCACATGCTCTGCGGTCTTTCTGCAATACTCCATGCCCTCTTCTCCGGTACAGGCATTTGCAATTCCTGCATTGATCACGACTGCCTGTGCCTGTTTTGTCTCATAGACAACCTTCTGATCCCATTTGACCGGAGCTGCTTTTACGATATTTTTTGTAAACGTTCCTGCCACATGACATGGCACCTCGCTGTAGATCATTGCCATATCCGTTCTGTTCTGATATTTGATCTGTGCTGCTGTGGCAGCCGCCATAAATCCCTTTGCTGCGGTTACACCGCCTGAAATCTGTTTCACGCTAAAGAACCTCTCTTTCTCTTATGGATTAAACACTGTTTTATTCTCTTCATTCAACACGCACTCGTAATAATTGACATCCTCCCGGAATGTCCATCCCATTCCCTGCCAGAAACGGTTTCCAACTTCATTTTTGCGGAATGCGATCAGATTGACTTTGCAGATCTGTTCTTTTTTGAGTGCCTCTAAGCACTGTGTGACCATCTGCTGCCCGATTCCTCTTTTTCTGTAATCTTCGTGGACACAGACATGATACAGACAGGCGCGTCTTCCATCATGCCCACAGAGGATCGCTCCGACAATTTTTCCGTCGCAGACTGCAACCATGCTGGTGGTCGGATTCCTGCGGATAAAACGCTCCACCCCTTCTTTGGAATCGTCAATGCTGCGGATCCCGAACCCGTGGATCTGCATCCAGAGTGCATGCACCGCTTCAAAATCATCTATTGTCATTTCCCGAATCTGTATCGTATTTTCGTCCATCGAAATCCCCATTCCTTTACGTTGTACTTCTGCGTTCTTCTGTTTCCCTATGGGAACATCGGAACCAGTTTTAATCCTTCTGTCTCATCAAACCCAAACAGAAGATTCATGTTCTGTACTGCCTGACCGGCTGCACCTTTTACCAGATTATCAAGTGCACCCATCATCACAACTCTGCCTGTCCGCCCGTCGATCTTAAAATTGATGTCCACATAATTGCTTCCCTCGACCCATTTTGTCTCCGGCAGCACATCTTTTTCCAGAACGCGGACAAAGGTTTCTTTTGCATAATATTTGTCATAAGCCGCTTTCACTTCTTCATAGGAAGGCAGGCTTCCATCTGATTTTCTCTTTAATGTGGCGTATTCTGTTGCAAGGATACCGCGGTTCATTGGAACCAGATGCGGTGTGAAATTGATCATCACTTCTTTTCCCGCTGCATATCCGAGCTGTTCCTCGATCTCCGGTGTATGGCGGTGACTCGTCACACCATATGCCTTCATATTTTCATTGACTTCGCAGAACAGATTTGGAAGTTTTGCGCCCCTTCCCGCACCGGAAGTACCGGATTTTGCATCTACGATCAGGGTGTCTGGATCGATCAGTCCCTCTTTTACCAGCGGATATGCTGTCAGAATGGAACAGGTCGTATAACAGCCCGGATTTGCGATCAGTCTCGCTCCCTTTACCTTATCCCGGTTGATCTCGCACAGTCCGTATACTGCCTCTTCAATAAACTGCGGGCTCTTGTGCTCAATGCCATACCACTTCTCGTATACTGCCACATCCTTGATACGGAAATCCGCACTCAGATCGATGATCTTTGTTTTCTTTAGTATCTCCTCGGTCAGCACACCTGCCAGAAAACCCTGCGGTGTTGCGGTAAAAATAACATCCACCTGCTCTGCCAGTTCTTCCATATTATCATCCAGACATACATCATCCACGATCTGAAACATGTTCTGATATACTTCGGCATATTTTTTATCTATGTAACTTCTGGATCCATACCATTTGATCTCAACTTCTTTATGTCCCATTAAGATACGCACCAGTTCATTTCCGGCATATCCGGTCGCACCAATAATCCCTGCTTTTATCATTTTATTCTCCGCCTTCCTGCTTTTTCTTCTATATTAGTACACTGCTGTGCTATAGTAAAGTCTCTTTTTGTAAGTTCTGCTTTCTTTATTTGCATAATTATACGCTCCATTCATTTTTTATGCAACCCCTTTTTCAAAACTTTTTTTGCACCGCCTTTTATTTATTTGTCATTCTTTCCTTATTATATAGGTTTTATTTTAATAATATCCGGCATCATCTTTTCTTTTATCTGTCACTTTGCATATGTATATGAATTTTTATTTAAAATAT
>URUD01000032.1 GCA_900550935.1 uncultured Roseburia sp. | reverse complement strand
GCTTTACATCAATACGTGGGGAATCTATATGGGCTCCGAGAATATTCATTCCCTCTTCCAGTGGCTTTGTTCCCATATGGAACATTGCGATGGTCTTGTCCATGCATACTGCGTATACCTTATCTCCTGCCTGTACTTTTTCACCGTTTCGGATGACCTCTTTCAGGTTCTTATACCCTTCTTTTTCAATTCTTTCAATCGTAAGACGTACACATTCCCGCTCTGTCTTTCCGGCATCCAGGCAGGCCTTATAATCCTCATTTACTGCCTCAAGACGGCTCAGTTCCTCTGCACTGTACTGACTCCATGCATTTTTTCTCTCCATTGAAATCTCCTCCTTATTTTCTTCTGATCTGTTTCCATCTGATCTGTATGGTACTGCTCTCTCCACAGATACCCATAAAATCTTCTCACATCTAAAAGAGTCCTTTTCTAACCGAAAAGCCGGTCATCTCTCGTATGAGATCTGATCCGGCTTTCCATAATTCCCCGAAAGACTGCACAACTTTCGTTCCGGAGAAAGGCAAATATTCTACCACTCAAATTTCTTTTCAAAATATGCTTTCAGATCTTCGATCTTCACTCTTTCCTGCTCCATCGTATCGCGGTCACGTACTGTAACTGCTCCGTCTTCTTCAGAATCAAAGTCATAAGTTACGCAGAATGGAGTACCGATCTCATCCTGACGGCGGTAACGCTTACCGATATTTCCACGATCATCGAACTCGCAGTTATAATACTTACATAACTCAGTATATACCTTTTCTGCTCCTTCATTCAGCTTTTTGGAAAGTGGAAGGACACCGATCTTAACTGGAGCAAGTGCCGGATGGAAATGCAATACGGTACGCATATCCGGCTTCTCTTCTGTTCCGATGTTCTCTTCATCATAAGCACTGCACAGGAACGCAAGTACCATACGGTCTGCTCCCAGTGATGGTTCAATTACATATGGGATATATTTTTCTTTTGTCTCATCATCAAAGTATGTGAGATCCTGTCCTGATACATTCTGATGCTGTGTCAGGTCATAATCTGTACGGTCTGCAATTCCCCACAACTCGCCCCATCCAAACGGGAAAAGGAACTCTACGTCTGTAGTTGCCTTACTGTAGAAAGAAAGCTCTTCCTTATCATGGTCACGATAACGCACTTCATCCTCTTTCAGGCCAAGAGATGACAGCCAGTTCAGGCAGAAATTCTTCCAGTAGTCAAACCACTCCAGATCTGTATCCGGTTTGCAGAAGAACTCCAGCTCCATCTGCTCAAACTCTCTGGTACGGAATGTAAAGTTACCCGGTGTGATCTCATTACGGAAAGATTTACCAATCTGTCCGATACCAAACGGGATCTTTTTACGGGATGTTCTCTGCACATTTTTGAAGTTTACGAAAATACCCTGTGCAGTCTCAGGTCTTAAGTATACGGTGTTTTTTGCATCCTCTGTAACACCCTGGAATGTCTTGAACATTAAGTTAAACTGACGGATATCAGTAAAGTTATGTTTGCCACAGGTCGGACATGGGATCTGGTGCTCCTCAATGAAGTTACGCATCTCTTCCTGCGTCCATCCATCAACAGAACCTTTTAATTCGATCTTCTTTTCTTCTGCGAAGTCCTCGATCAGTTTATCTGCACGGAAACGCTCGTGGCACTCTTTACAGTCCATCAGAGGATCGGAAAATCCGCCCAGATGTCCGGAAGCAACCCAGGTCTGCGGGTTCATTAAGATCGCACAGTCCACACCAACGTTGTATGGGTTCTCCTGGATGAATTTCTGCCACCATGCACGTTTTACATTATTTTTTAATTCCACCCCAAGATTTCCGTAATCCCATGTATTTGCCAGTCCGCCGTAGATCTCGGAACCCGGATATACGAATCCTCTTGATTTTGCTAATGCAACGATTTTGTCCATTGATTTTTCCATAAAAAATTCCTCGCCTTCTTTATTCTTAGCTGTATCTTTTAGCAGTTGCTATTTATATATGATATAAGTATAGACATCCGTCTCAAAAGAATGATTGCCTTCTTCTGCGATTGACACGCTGTTGTTTCCTGTTAAGGTAACATTTTCCTTTGAAACATAGCAGATATCCCCATCTACCTGAACATTCGTGTTTGCTTTTATGATCACGACCTTCAGATTTTCTGTCGCATAAATCTCTTTTGTCGTGGCAGCTTTCTGCTCCACACCGTCCTCCACACTGACGAAATCTGCCTTAAAATCATATCCGGCAGCCAGTGCCTTTACGATCTTGCCCTGATAGAGTTCAATCCCGTTAAATGCAGCATAATCCTCCGGTGTCTTGTATTCCATGGTAAGTTTTGCCTTGCCATCTTCTACTTTAAGATCTTTCAGTGAAACCGTACCCTTGCCATTTTCTGCCGTGTACTGGTCTATCTCATCTTTTACAAAACTGTTTAATTCGTTCTCGTCATAATAAGACGCGTCCAGATCCTCTACATCGATGGATGTTACCTTTCCTTTCTTATCCACATAGACAAGATCATCATCGGAGGAAACAGAAGTTCCGCATCCGGCAAGCATTCCAACGCAAAGTATCAGGCTAAGGCATATGCCAGCTAATCTTTTCATTCCCAATCTTCCACTCCTTATTTATTCGCTAATCCATGCTATTATACTATTTTCAGATTGTGATTTCAACTGCTAAAATTCCGTGGCAGGAAGTTCTTCTAAAATCTTAAGGGAGCGGAAAGAATGTTCCAGATAACGTTTCCGATAACTCTTTAACACCATCTGTAACTGCTTTAAAACCACATCACTGACCGTAAACGTATAGAGTTTTTCAACGCGCGAAGCAATGATATACTGCATTGTATAGACCGTGGACTCATCCAGAATGAACACATCGCCCCGGTACTTCTGCTTTTCCTCCATACCGCAGGAATCGCAAAGTGTTCCTCCCCGCTCTGTGGCAAAATAATGCAGTGTTTCTTTTTTTTCACATTGCAGGCAGGAAAACACATTCGGTCCCTCCCCGTTGATACTCATCGCTTTTAACTCGTAAACGCAGCGCACCAGCCGGTTGTCATACGCACTGCTGACCAGTGCCCGGAGTGACTGGTATAAGAGTTTTAACATCTCCCGCTCATCGTTATTTTCCTGGCAATAATAATCCGCAAATTCCAGAAAATAAAATCCATAATATGTAGCGTTAAAATCTTCCACCAGTTCCCTGAAATAATTCTGGATCGATGCTTTCACCATATTATAGGAACTTCTTCCTTCAAAGAACTCAAATTCCCCAAAAGAAAAAGGATTGGTTGCAGCAAGGAGCTGACTGTTGGGACGTCTCGCTCCTTTTGCAAATGCTGTGATCTTTCCTCTTTCTTTTGTGAGCAGCGTTATTCTTTTGTCATACTCGCCAACTGGCATTACATTTAAGACCATTCCGGTCAACACGATATTCTGTCCCATCCTGCTCTTTTCCCCACGCTGTAGAAGTGCTGCTCTCCGCCGGCATAGTAAAGGTATCTACCCCCTTAAACGTAAGGTAATCTGTTACACTTCCTGTCGTCATAAATTTCTTCCAGGCTTCCTCCATCGGCATATCCTCCTGTACCATATCAGTTGTTCTATGGATAGGATTTCCGGTGTCACCTCTTACTATACCAGCAAAAAATTGGAAGATTAAAGTTCGTCTTTGTTGTAGCCAAAGTTCTTGATCATCGAATCGCTGTCACGCCAGTCCTTCTTTACCTTCACCCACAACTTTAAATTTACCTTTGTCTCAAGCAGCCGCTCGATCTCATAGCGGGCATTGGTTCCGATCTTTTTAAGCATCGCTCCGCCTTTTCCGATCACGATACCCTTGTGGGAATCGCGTTCACACACGATCGTTGCATCAATATCGATCATCGGCTGGCCTTTGCGCTCTTTCATCCGGTCAATGTATACCGCAATGCCGTGCGGGATCTCATCATCCAGTGCGTGCAGTGCCTTTTCCCGGATGATCTCGGCTACGATGGCGCGCTCCGGCTGGTCAGTGATGGTATCCTCATCATAAAACTGAGGTCCGTATGGAAGATATTTAAAGATCATATCCAAAACCGTATCCATATTCTGTCCGCGCAGTGCAGAAGCCGGTACGATCTCCGCAAAATCATACACTTTACGGTAGGTATCGATAAACGCAAGGATCTTATCCCTGCTCACCGTATCTACCTTATTGATGACTAAAATGACCGGCGTTTTCACTTTCTGGAGCTGCTTTATGATGTGCTGCTCTCCGGCTCCGATAAAGTTTGAAGGCTCAACCAGCCAGAGGATGACATCAACCTCTCCCAGTGTGTGCTCTGCAACGTTTACCATATATTCGCCCAGTTTATTTTTTGCCTGATGGATACCAGGAGTGTCCAGAAAAACGATCTGACCGCGTTCCATATCTGTGTATACCGTCTGGATACGGTTTCTGGTCGTCTGCGGTTTGTTCGACGTGATCGCGATCTTCTGACCGATCAGATGGTTCATTAAGGTTGATTTTCCCACGTTAGGACGTCCGATAATTGTAACAAATCCTGATTTAAAACTTTCGTTCATGTGTACTCCATTTCTAAAAAATATTCTTTAGTTCTGTAAACAGTTCTTTCTGTTCGTTCAGCTTTTCCTCATTTCCGATGACGCAAAGATTATGCTCTTCCAGTACCGAAGCGATCATATCTTTTAATGCGCGGATATCTTTTTCTGTCGCACCGATCACCTCATCACGCTCCCGCTGCAAATCTTCCTGTGTGATGCCCTGCAACAGTGCTGTCATGGAACGTGCTCCCTTTGCATTCGGATTTAACGGTGTGTCCAGATCGCTGATCGTTCCGATGATGTATTTTGTCATATCACGCTCGTCTGCGGTAAAGTTCTCCAGATATTCCGGGATGCCATCATAGATCTCATTGGTCTTCTCCAGATTCGGATCGCGGTATGATACAAAATAAGTGTCACCGTTTCGCATATAGGAGTTCATACATCCATAAGCTCCGCCCTTTACCCGGATGTTGATCCACAGGTAATCATAGCCCATGATGACTTTTAAGATACGAAGTGCTCCGTTATATTCAAAACCGTGCCGTTTGAAGTTTCCGGTTCTGGCAACATACTGTACTTTGGAAGCATCGGTAAATCCCTCGTTTTTCTGCTCTAAAACAAGCAGTGGCAGATTTCTTACTGTACTTCCTTCGGAAGGATACAGTGCCTGTTTTAACTGGCCAATCTCCCTGCCAACTGCCACAAAATCTTTCTCCTCACATACAACGCTGACTAACATACGTTCCGGTGTAAAAATCTTTCTCGTAAGCTCCTCTAATTTTGCAATGAGATCCGCTTTTTTCTCTTCAAAATGCTCTGCCAGATCCGCTACCTTCTGTTCAAACAGAATACCGCCCACTGCATCCTGATAATAAGCGGCCCTTGAGAAATAGGACATGGCGCGCATAGATGCAACGGAATGTGCCACACTGCTTAATGATGCCTGCAATCTGGATTTTAACTGGCCTAAGATCTCAAGGAGACGTTTTTCATCGGAAAGAACAGAAGTCTTTATCATCTCTGTGATCAGTTTTCCTGCCTCCGGCAGTTCCTCCATCAGCACCTTGGTCTTTACCTCAAACATGACTTTCATCTGCTCTTCACCTGACATATGCGGGTACACGCCAAAGCTGCATCCGATGCCGCCAGTGTGGATGTTGATCTCATTGGACAATTCTGCATAGCCATAATGCTCTGTGTCCACATAGCCCAGCACATATTTTAACAGTCCGACATATGGGATATCCTCAACTGCAAAGTCACGGATATCAAACAGAAAACGTAAGTATGCGATCCCGTTTGAGAACATACTGTGGTGAATGACTGTCACGCCATCCACTTCTCTCTCCTGATTGATCAGCGGAGCCGCTTCACGCTTCATATCCTCTCTGCAAAGCATTGGGATCTTTTCCAAGTCTTCCCTTGGCGACGGCTCTTCCTGATACTTTTTTAAGTGCTTTGTATCTGCGATAAGCTGCTGTATTTCTTCTTTGGAAAGGCTTTCTTTGTAGGCGGCAAGCTTTTTCGCAAGCTGCTCTTCTTTTTTGGCATTTAATCCTTTTTCCGGCTCTATCACAACCACGGATGCGTGTGGATTGTCCAGCAAATAAGTCTGTATCAGCTGTTCAAAGTAATCTGTTTTTACCTGTTCCTTTAAGAAACGATAGGTCTCCGATGCCTCTAAGTGCATAAACGGCTGCATATCGTCATAAAGCCAGCTGTCCAGACACTGGATGCCGTAAAGCAGTCCCTTCGGGAACTGTCCGAAATCTGCCTCGCGGTAACGGAATTCCGAACCGTTGATCCCAGCAAGCAATGCTTTTTTATCAATGCCGTCTTTGACCTGCTGCTTTAAGGTCTCACGGATCACGGATAAAAATTCCTCTTTCTGCGATCCATTTGCATTTTTTGCAATAAAAGAAAAGATCGGCTGCATGGTACCACTGTCATAGCCACCTGTGATGTCTTTTCCGATCCCGGCATCTAAAAGTGCCTTTTTGACCGGTGCTCCCGGTGCACTAACGAGTGCGTAATCCAAAATATCAAAGGCAAGATATAATTTCTTATCCAGTACCGTTCCAACTACGAGATTATAAGAAAGATAGGTATTGTCCTCCTCGGTCTCTGTCGAAGAGATCGGGTATTTTTTCACAAGCTCGACCGGTTTTGCAAACGGTTTCTGCTCCCGGATGGCAGAATCGATCGTGATCTTCTCATAATGAGATAAATATTCCTCATCCAGCCAGCGGAGTTTCTCTGCTACATCCATATCTCCATACAGATAAATATAGGAATTGCACGGATGATAATATCTGCGATGGAAATCCAGATATGCTTCATACGTCAGATCCGGGATAAAATCCGGATCTCCACCTGACTCATTCCGGTAAGAAGTATCCGGAAACAGGGAATTTAAGATCTGCCTCTGCAATACATCATCCGCAGAGGAGAATGCCCCCTTCATCTCATTGTAAACGACACCATTGATCGTGATCGGAGAATCCTCATCCTCCAGCTCATAATGCCACCCTTCCTGCTTAAAGATCTCCTGATACTTATAGATATTTGGATGGAACACTGCATCCATATATACACTCATCAGGTTCTGAAAATCTTTGTCATTGCAGCTTGCCACCGGATAAATCGTCTTTTCCGGATAGGTCATGGCATTTAAAAATGTATTCAGTGACCCCTTGACAAGTTCCACAAAAGGGTCTTTGACCGGATATTTGTCCGAACCACAGAGTACAGTATGTTCGATGATATGTGGTACACCGGTCGAATCCTCCGGTGGGGTACGAAATCCCACATAAAACACTTTATTGTCGTCATCATTCGCGATCACCGCGATCCTTGCTCCACTCTTTTTATGTCGTAAAATACATCCTTCGGAATGTAAGTCATCCAAAGGACGCTGCTCTAACACTTCATATGCGTTTAAATCTGTCAGTTTCATAATTTCCTCCGTTTTCATTCATATGCCTAAAAGTATAGCACAGCTTTTCCAAGAAAAAAAGAGGATGTGTACTCGCATCCTCTTTTGGTTAGTATTCATCAGAACTATTCTTTTATGCAATACGGCTGACATTTGCTGCCTGAGGTCCTTTGCTTCCCTCTGTCACTTCAAACTCAACTCTCTCGCCGTCTTTTAACTCTTTAAAGCCGTCCATGTTCAGTGCGGAAAAATGTACGAATACATCATTTCCTGCCTCGTCTGAAATAAATCCATAACCTTTTTTGGCGTTAAACCATTTTACAGTTCCCTGCTGCATTTCGAAAAACCCTCCTCCATAATGCTTGTATTTATAGTACGTCTCGAATGTAGCATAACTGGGATTTTTTGTCAATCACTTTTGCCTGTCCCGCTGTTTTACACTCTCACTGTTTTATCTGAACATCGAGCTGTGGGTATGGAATAGAGATACCTGCCTCATCCAGTGCATACTTTACGTTTTCTGTGAGCCGCCATTTCGTGCTCCAGTAGTTTTCTGCCTCCACCCAGATACGCACACCCATATTGACAGAAGAATCTCCCAGACTGTCAACAAATACAACCGGCTCCTCTTCTTTGAGCCTTGCCTCATCATCTGCAGCGACCTTTTTCAATACCTCTTTTGCCGTCCTGATATCTGCCTCATAGGCAATGCCGACTTCCACATCCACACGACGTTTTTCCATACCGGAGACATTGGTCACGGTGCAGTTTGCAAGTGTTCCGTTTGGTACCAGGATCATCTTGTTATCAGCAGATAGAAGTTTCGTATAAAAAATAGAGATCTCCGTCACAGTTCCCTCTTTGCCACCGGAATGTTCCACGATATAATCTCCCACGCGGAACGGTTTGAGCAATAAGATCAATACACCTCCGGCAAAGTTAGAAAGGCTTCCCTGCAATGCCAGACCTACCGCTACACCAGCGGAACCTAACACTGCCACGGCCGAAGTCGTTGCGATACCGAACAGCCCCATGATGATAAAGATCAGGATCACATACAGCGAATATTTTACTAATGGAAGCAGGAACTGCTTTACGCCTTCGTCCGTTCCCCTCCGTTCCATACCGCGTGAGAGCATTTTTAAGATCAGCTTGATGATCTTGCCACCTATCACATAGACCACAAGTGCAATCACAACCTGCAATGCAAAATTTAACAGATCCGGCACCAGTCCCTCAAGCCAGGTGCGGATAATCCCCGGATTTTCCGCTACTTCCTGCAATCCTGCCTGTGCATCAGATAATACTTCCATTGCTTCTGTTGATGTTCCTATCGAATCCATTTTTCCTCCCTATTCTAAGAAAGTGCATGAATGAAAAGCCCACTGCGTAATTTAGGTTCAAACCAGGTTGATTTCGGCGGCATTAAAAGTCCTGCATCTGCCACGGCAAACAGCTCTGCGATTGAAGTCGGATACATGGCAAATGCAACTGCACAATCATCTGCACATCTTCGCTCTAACTCTTCCAGACCACGGATACCACCGACGAAATCGATCCTGCCATCCGTCTTCTGGTCTCCGATTCCAAGTACCGGATGCAGCAAAAGCCGGTATAGCAATGATACATCAAGACTCTCCACCGGGTTTCCTTTTACCTGCTCCAAGTCTTCCAGTCTGATCTTACACAGGAAATAATGTCCTTCCATATACATGGTAAAGCTGCCCTTTTCCTGTGGCTTTTTCTCTTCCTGCCCCGTGATCTCTGTCACATCAAAGCGTTTTGAAATCTCTTTGACAAATCCCTTAAAGGAATATCCATTCAGATCTTTGACCACACGGTTATAATCCATGATCATCAACTGGTCATCCGGGAAAAGTACGGAGAGGAAATAATTGAATTCTTCCGTTCCATCGTAACCTGGATGTTCTTCCCTGCGCTTTAATCCTACTTTTACCGCAGATGCTGCTCTGTGATGTCCGTCTGCGATATAAATCTCGTTTATCCCCGAAAATGCTTCCTGAAGGGTCTTGACCTTGTCATCCTCTGCGATCACAAAGACGCGGTGTCTGATCCCGTCCTCTGAAGTAAAATCATACTCCGGCTCCCCGCATTTTACCTCTGCCACGATCTGATTGATCTGCTCATTGGAGCGGTAAGCAAGAAAGATCGGTCCGGTCTGCGCATCACAGCGGTCCACATGTTTGATCCGGTCGATCTCTTTTTCAGCTCTGGTGTTCTCATGTTTTTTGATGATCCCGTTCTGATAATCATCGATCGATGCACACGCTGTAATCCCGGTCTGCACTCTTCCATTCATCGTAAGTTCATAGATGTAATAGCAGTTTTTGGCATCTTTCACAAAGGTACCATCTTCCACTGCCTGCCATAACAGATCATGTGCTCTCTCATACACACGGTCATCATACATATCAACAGAAAGAGGATACCCCGTTTCTGCACGGTCAATTCTTAAAAAGGACTCCGGATGTCTTTCTACTTCCTCAGTTGCTTCTTTTCGATTATAAACATCATAAGGGAGGGCAGCAATTTCTGCTGCCTTCCCCTTACATGGTCTGATGCTCATAAATGGTCTGATCTCTGCCATTTCTTCCTCCACATCTTCTCTTTGTATGCTATTTACTGTATCTTACGCACTCCTAATACACCTTCCGTGCTCTTAAGTTTTTCAATTACATCCTCGGTAACCGATGTATCTACATCAAGCAATGCATACGCATAATCCCCTTTGGATTTGTTTGCCATAGCATCGATATTGATACCGGCATCGCCAAGTACAGTCGTGTACTGGCTTAACATACCTTTTACATTGCGGTGGAGAATACCGATTCTTCCTGCAGTCGTGCAGGCACCCATGCTGCAATCCGGGAAATTGACAGAATGAACGATATTTCCGTTTTCCAGATAATCGCGGATCTCACGGACTGCCATGATCGCACAGTTATCTTCTGACTCCGCTGTGGAAGCTCCCAGATGCGGTGTTACGATACATCCTTTCGCTCCAACTGTGGTGGTATTTGGAAAATCAGATACATATTTGTGTACCTTTCCTGCTGCTAATGCATCTACCATCGCCTCCTCGTCTACCAGAAGATCCCTTGCAAAGTTTAAAACGATAGCAGTCGGTTTCATCATGGCAATCGCCTCCGCATTGATCATCTTTCTGGTAGAGTCCAGAAGCGGTACATGAATGGTGATATAATCACATTCGCGGTAAATATCCTCTACATTACTGATGTGTTTTACACTTCTTGAGAGGTTCCATGCTGCTGTTACAGAAATGTACGGGTCATATCCGTATACTTCCATTCCCATATGTACTGCTGCGTTGGCAACCAAAACTCCGATCGCTCCCAGACCGATGACACCTAATTTTTTGCCTGCAATCTCGGTTCCTGCAAAGTTCTTTTTCTGTTTCTCTGCAGTTTTGGCGATGCTCTCGTCGTTCTGGTTTTCCAGACACCATTCGATACCGCCTACGATATCACGGGAAGCATATAACATCCCTGCAAATACAAGCTCTTTTACACCGTTGGCATTGGCACCCGGTGTGTTAAATACAACGATACCTTTTTCGGCACATTTGTCTAATGGGATATTGTTGACACCGGCACCGGCACGCGCTACTGCAAGCAGGCTATCCGGCAGATCCAGATCGTGCATTGCGGCACTTCTTACAAGTACTGCATCCGCGCCGTTCATATCTTCTACTTTTTTGTAATCATCGGAAAACAGGTCAAGTCCTACAGATGCTATTGGATTTAAGCAGTTATACTGAAACATTACGCATTCTCCTCCTCAAATTTCTTCATAAACGCTACTAATTTCTCTACGCCCTCTTTTGGCATTGCATTGTAAATGGAAGCTCTCATACCACCTACGGTACGATGTCCTTTTAAGTTTACAAAGCCTGCCTCGGTTGCTTCTTTTACGAATTTTGCATCCAGTTCCTCATTGCCTGTGACAAACGGAACATTCATCAGGGAACGGTCTTTTGGAACAACGGTTCCTTTGAAGAGTTTGCTCTGATCTAAGAAGTCATATAAGATCTTTGCTTTTTCTTCGTTGCGCTCTTTCATTACGGAAAGTCCGCCCATCTTCTTTAACCATTTGAATACTTTGCCACAGATATAGATGCCATATGCCGGTGGTGTATTGTAAAGTGAGTCGTTGTCTGCATGTGTTTTGTATTTTAACATGGTTGGAGTTCCCGGTAAGGTATCCTCTGTGATCAGGTCTTCACGGATGATCACGATGACAACACCTGCCGGTCCGATGTTTTTCTGAACACCGCCATAGATGACACCGTATTTGGTCACATCTACCGGCTCAGACAGAAAACAGGAGGAAACATCTGCCACAAGTGTATGTCCCTTGGTATTTGGAAGCTCTTTGTATTTGGTTCCGTAGATCGTGTTATTTTCACAGATATAAACGTAATCCACATCATCTGGAATATCCAGATCGGAGCAGTCCGGTATGTATGAGAAGGTCTTATCCTCGGAAGAAGCTAATTTGATTGCCTCACCGTAGATGGATGCTTCCTGATAAGCTTTCTTTGCCCACTGTCCGGTCACGATATAACCTGCTTTCTTATTTTTCATCAGGTTCATCGGGATCATTGCAAACTGCTGGGATGCACCACCCTGTAAGAACAGTACTTTATAATTGTCCGGGATATTCATCAGATCCCTTAAATCCTGCTCTGCTTCTTTGATAATGTTGTCATATACTTTGGAACGGTGGCTCATCTCCATAACGGACATGCCGCTTCCTCTGTAATCTAACATCTCATCTGCTGCTTCCTGTAACACTTCCTCCGGTAATACAGCCGGTCCTGCAGAAAAATTATACACTCTGCTCATTTTCAATTCCTCCTAATTTCCCATTTTTTATCACAATAAGTTTGCCCGCAATCTGTGTGCAATCTATTGGTTTCCCTTTAAATCCTCTCCTGTAAACGAAGAACTGATGGCGGCTCCCGGTGCTACCATCGGCCATACCTTGTCATCACAGTCAATGATACAGTCGATCAGTACCGGCGTTTTCGATGCAATCGCCAGTTCCAGTGCCTTTTTAAATTCTTCTCTGGTCGTTACCCGGTATCCGGTCGCTCCCATGGCTTCTGCCAGTTTTACAAAATCAACTCCGTCATCTAAGACAGTTGCTGAATATCTCTTTTCATAGAACAGATCCTGCCACTGACGTACCATTCCGAGTACATGGTTGTTTACCACGATCTCGATCAATGGTAACTGCTCTCTCACTGCAGTTGCAATCTCATTCATATTCATACGGAAGCATCCGTCTCCTGCAATATTGATGACCTGTTTTTCCATATTGGCGATCTGTGCTCCGATTGCTGCTCCCAGCCCATAGCCCATTGTTCCAAGCCCACCGGATGATAAATAAGTTCTCGGCTTCGTATATTTATAAAACTGTGCTGCCCACATCTGATGCTGTCCTACCTCGGTAACAATAATCGCATCCCCTTTGGTCGCACGATATACTTCCTCTACCAGAAATGGTCCACTTAATCCCTCTGCCGGATAAGTAAGCGGATATTTTTCTTTTAATTCCATGATATGGGAAAGCCATTCTTCGTGTTTCTGCTGTGTGAGTTTTTCATTGACTCTCTTTAAGATCTCTTTTAAATCACCGATGACGCAGGCATCCACCTGGATGTTTTTGTTGATCTCCGCTGCATCCACATCAAACTGTAAGATTTTTGCATTGGATGCAAACTGTTTTGCATTGCCAAGCACACGGTCGGAGAAACGAACTCCAACTGCAATTAAAAGATCACATTCACTCACGCCAAGATTCGATGTCTTGGTGCCATGCATACCAAGCATTCCGGTATAAACATCCTTTGTTCCGTCAAAAGCTCCTTTTCCCATCAGCGTATCGCAGACCGGCGCATTTACTTTTTTTGCAAATTCTGCCAGTTCTTCGGATGCGCCCGAGATCACAGCTCCACCACCTACAAAAATGTATGGCTTTTTCGCTTCTGCTATCATCTCAAGTGCTGTCTCTATGTCTTCCTCACGAATCGTATCGCTTACCCTTGCGATTGGCTCCGGTTTTGTAAAGACATATTCTGTCTTAGCAGCCGTCACATCCTTTGGAATATCCACAAGAACTGGTCCCGGTCTGCCTTTCTGTGCGATCTTAAATGCTCTCCGGATGGTATCTGCTAATTTTTCAATATCTTTTACAATAAAATTGTGCTTTGTGATCGGTGTTGTGATACCTGCAATATCAATCTCCTGGAAACTGTCTTTTCCAAGCAGAGGCACATTTACGTTACAGGTAATTGCCACCATCGGAACTGAATCCATATATGCGGTTGCAATTCCCGTAACCAGATTGGTTGCTCCCGGTCCGGAAGTAGCAAAGCACACGCCCACTTTCCCGGTGCTTCTGGCATATCCGTCTGCCGCATGGGAAGCACCCTGTTCGTGGGAAGTTAAGACATGTCGTATTTCGCCCCTGTGTTTGTAAAGTTCATCGTACACGTTTAAAATCGCTCCACCCGGATAGCCGAATACCGTATCGACTCCCTGCTCTTTTAAACATTCGATCACGATCTGGGCTCCTGTCAACTGCATGTTTTCTGATTCCTCACTTTCATCTCTTACATTCTACTGTACATTCTTTGGAAGCTCTAAGATTGCTCCTCTGTTTCCTGAAGTAACCAGTGAGGCATAACGTTTCAGATAGCCTGTGGTTACTTTTGGCTCTCTTGGCTGCCATTTTGCTTTTCTTGCAGCAAGTTCTTCCTCTGAAACGGCAAGATCCAATGTCATTTCCGGAATATTGATCTTTATGATATCTCCCTCTTCCACAAGTGCGATCGGTCCGCCCACGGCTGCCTCCGGTGATACATGTCCGATGGATGCTCCACGGCTTGCACCGGAGAAACGTCCGTCTGTGATCAGTGCAACAGAGGAACCAAGTCCCATACCTGCGATCGCAGAAGTCGGGTTTAACATCTCACGCATACCAGGTCCGCCTTTTGGTCCCTCATAACGGATGACTACAACATCTCCGGCTACGATCTTTCCACCTTTGATCGCTGCGATCGCATCTTCTTCACAGTCAAAGACACGTGCCGGTCCTTCGTGTACCATCATCTCATCGCAGACTGCAGAACGTTTTACCACGCTTCCGTCCGGTGCAAGGTTACCCTTTAATACGGCAAGACCACCTGTTTTACTATATGGATTGTCTACCGGTCTGATGACTTCCGGATTCTTATTGACTGCATCTTTGATATTTTCTCCTACGGTCTTTCCGGTTACTGTCATGCAGTCGGTGTGAAGCAGTCCGATGTCTGCAAGTTCTTTCATTACCGCATAAACACCGCCGGCTTCGTTTAAGTCTTCCATGTAAGTCGGACCTGCCGGTGCCAGGTGGCAGAGGTTTGGTGTCTTTTCACTGATTGGATTTGCAAATGCAATGTCAAAATCAAAACCAATCTCATGTGCGATCGCCGGAAGATGCAGCATACTGTTGGTCGAACATCCCAGCGCCATATCAACGGTCAGCGCATTTAAGATCGCATCTTTTGTCATGATATCTCTTGGACGGATATCCTTACGGTACATCTCCATGACTGCCATACCTGCATGTTTTGCCAGCTTGATACGCTCTGAATAAACTGCCGGGATGGTTCCATTTCCACGAAGTCCCATACCCAGTGCCTCAGTCAGACAGTTCATGGAATTGGCGGTATACATACCGGAGCAGGAACCGCAGGTCGGACATACCTTTTCTTCGTATTCTCTTACTTCTTCCTCGGTCATACTGCCTGCTGCATAAGAGCCGACTGCTTCAAACATGGAAGAGAGGCTTCTCTTTTTCCCCTGCACATGTCCGGCAAGCATCGGTCCGCCGGATACAAATACAGTCGGCACATTAATACGGGCTGCTGCCATTAAAAGTCCCGGTACATTCTTATCACAGTTTGGTACCATGACCAGTGCATCAAACTGATGTGCCAGTGCCATACATTCGGTAGAATCTGCGATCAGATCTCTGGTCACAAGCGAATATTTCATACCAATATGTCCCATTGCAATACCATCACATACCGCGATCGCCGGGAATACCACCGGAACACCGCCTGCTTCTGCAACACCGAGTTTTACGGCATTTACGATTTTATCCAGGTTCATATGTCCCGGTACGATCTCATTGTAGGAGCTTACAATACCAACCATTGGTTTTTGCATTTCCTCTTCTGTAAAACCTAAGGCATTAAAAAGACTTCTATGAGGTGCCTGCTGCATCCCTTTTTTTACATTATCACTCTTCATGTTTACCTCCAACTACTCGCGATATTCTCGCTTTTCTCTATACGCAAAATACTGCATTTTTGCGTTATAAGCATTTTGCGTTATACACGCTCTGCGATCAGATCTCCCATCTTGGCAGTTCCAACCTGCGTTACCAAAGATCGTTTTTCTTCTTCCTGTGGCATGATATCGATGGTGCGGTAGCCCTCTTTTAAAACCTGTCTGACTGCATCCTCGATTGCATCTGCTTCTTTGTCCAGATCAAACGTATAACGTAACATCATTGCTGCACTTAAGATCGTCGCGATCGGATTGGCAATGCCTTTTCCTGCAATATCCGGCGCGGAACCGCCGCTCGGCTCATAAAGTCCGAATTTCGTATCATTTAAGCTGGCACTTGAAAGCATTCCGATCGAACCGGTTACCATACTTGCCTCGTCAGATAAGATATCTCCGAACATATTCTCAGTCAAGATGACATCAAACTGTTTCGGATCTTTGACAAGCTGCATTGCACAGTTGTCTACGAGCATATGCTCATAAGTCACTTCCGGATAATCTGTGGCAACTTCTTCTACAATCTTTCTCCAGAGTCTGGAAGAATCCAGTACGTTTGCCTTGTCAACGCTGGTCACTTTCTTTCTGCGTTTCATGGCAATGTCAAATCCACGTTTTGCGATCCTGCGGATTTCTGTCTCGCTATAGGTCAGTGTGTCGGTTGCTGTCATCACACCGTTCACTTCCTCTGTTTTTCTGGTTCCGAAGTAAAGTCCTCCGGTCAGCTCACGCATGATCATCATATCAAACCCATCCCCAATGATGTCATCGCGCAGCGGACATGCCTCTTTTAATTCTTCATATAAATAAGCCGGTCTTAAATTGGCAAACAGATTTAACGATTTCCGCAGTTTTAAAAGTCCTGCTTCCGGTCTTAATTCCGGTGCCAGTTTATACCATGGGGAAGTTGCGGTATTGCCACCGATGGAACCCATTAAAACCGCATCCGATGCTTTTGCTGCTGCGATCGCCTCATCAGTCAGCGGTACTCCGGTCGCATCAATGGAACAGCCTCCCATCAAAATATCTTCATAATGAAATGTATGTCCGTATTTTGTTCCGATCTGATCCAATACTTTTTTTGCTTCTGTTACGATCTCAGGTCCGATCCCATCTCCTGAAATGACACCAATTTTACACTCCATAGTCCAATCCCTCTTTCCATTTGCAATACTTCACTGCTTTACTCACTAACAGTATGTATAAAATCTATAATAATGTATCTGAGGAAACATTGCAACCTTTCCGCCTATTTTTCTTTTTTATACTTTTTATAAGAATGGGTTATAATAATATTCTTTAGTATTACTTCATTGCATACTTCAAAGTTTAAGCCAGAAACGATACCCCACCGGTATCACATAGACCACCAGTAAAAATCCCACAAAGATCAGAAAGAAAATCCCGCCCGCCACATAGGAGATGACCTCATAGAGAGGACGGCATACTTTATCTGCTGCTTTGATTCTACCGAGCCAGAGCCATAACAGTGTAACTGCACCAGCCAAAGCTGTAACAAGGATCCCTTTTTTCATGCCATGCGGAACCGCCTCTAAATGAATCAGGTTTTCTCCCTGTTTTAACTGGACTAACATCAGGTTGCCGTAAATTCCTGTATATCCCTCTTCGTTTCCATTGATTGTCACTTTCCATCCGCCATCAGTGTTGACCGGAAGCACGATAAATTGCTCTTCTGGTGCTGTCGCTGTGATCTCTAAACATTTTTCTCCAAACGAATAAGAAATGTTGTTCTCTCCAGCCGCATTTTTTCTGACACTGTCAGTAAAGCTTTGCATATCAAGGATTGCAAACTGGATTTCTTTTGGGATCCCGGTATCATAACAGGTCTGATCCAGTTCCACCTCCACGGTCTCACCGGAAAAACTGCCCAGTGTCAAAATTCCGTTATTATACTCCGTCAGATAGGTTGTTCCCTGCAGGTTGGTATAGGATGGTATCAGAAGTGTCTCTCCATTGACCCGGATCGTGGCACCGGATAATTCCTTGCTATATAGATATAAGACGCCCTCTTTCGGAACTTCGATCTCATAGTGCAACGTCTCATTTGCTTTTTCATCGATAAAGGTTTCCGTCCAGGTCGTAAAAAATTCAGTACCAAACAATGCCTGCGACAGGCGGTTCTGGTTTTCAAAAACATAGCCGGAAACATTCTGGTCAAGCTGCCGGTACGCATCAAGCCCCATCCGAAGCCCTGCTCCATACTGATATTTACTGCGTGAAACAATAAAATGATCCGTTTCTCCATATGGCTCGTAATACTGCTCCATGCCAGATGGTTCACTGGTATTTTTATTTCTCACCTGATACTCATACCCTAACAGAGCATCCGAAAACAGAGTCCCTCCGGTATCACTGATTCTCGTCCAGGTCTGCGAATACCCAAGTGCCTGCTGCATTTTGATCTGTCCCTCTGTCATCAGATGAAGGTAATTAGAATAGGAAGATACATTGGCAATCAGCGGATAATTGCTGTCAAGAGAAGCATCCGCGATCTTCACTTTATGAAAATCGTCACTGTCTCCTCCCAGCAACTGTTCTAATTCCTCTGCATCCCGTACCAGATCAACGTCATTTCCATGCACGTTCGTGCTCATGATGACAACGCCAAGTGCCAGCGTAAGTGCCGTCCATGCCGCAAGTATCACGCCTGATGCTGCTTTTTTGACACGCGGTGTCCATCTGCTCTCACTGCGTCTCTCCTGCCGTTCCAGATAACGCTCCCACGCCACATATAAGATGGCAAAGATCATCATATAACCATGCCGCATCGGAAAACACATGTAAGTTCCTCTGTGCCACATCAGATTAACTGCCTCTACTGCTACCGGCACGATCATAAGAAAGATCAGATACGTCTGGAACACATGCTCTTTTCTTTTTCTGGTCGTCACGATCAGATACAAAAACGGAATACAAACGCCAAGCAGCATCCGCCATTTTACCTGCGGATCCATGCCGTTTTGTGACAGCAGCCAGAAATAACTGTTTTCTCCGGTATACTCTGCGCCGGAAAGGCGGGAAGAACTTAACATATTCCGTGCTGCCGGAAGGAAAATCGCTGCAGAGCCCCCCAGTGCCAGTAACGTCGTTAAGCCGAATTTCAAAATACCACCACGGTCGATCTTTAACTTCCATCCAGCGGCAGTTTTTTTCATTCCTCCACGCAGTAAAAATACATAACCACCTGCAAACAGGATCAGAAAGAAGCAGATCATATATGCCTGTGGGATATTGAGACAGAAGATCAAAAACAGGCAGAAGGTATAACCAATTGCATGTTTCCCCGGTTTCCAGTCCTGTTCCTCTGTCAGCATCTGCATCAGATTGTAGATCAGGATTGGAAGGATGGATGCAATGTCGATCCATCCCATTCCGTAATATGCAAACGTATAGGCACTCAGCGCGTAAGAAACACTGCCTGCTGTAAGCCAGACAACATTCCATCCCGCGATCGCATACGCTCTTTTTTCTGCCATCTTCTGTAAAAAGAAGCACATAGACAATCCCATTGCCATGACCTTAACCCAGATAAAAAATGTCATAAACTGCTGGATCTGACCACGGTCAATAAAAATAAGCAGCAGATTATAAGGACTGAGCAGGGAAAACTGTGATGAGGCTCCGGTAAGGTCCATACCACCTGCAACTCTCCAGTCAAAAAACAAGCTGGCATTTCCATGAAGCACATCCCAGATATGGTAATAGCCGGGCACCCACTGGCTGGCAAAATCCACTGTATCGATCGTTGCTGTTCCAAATGGAAAGATCCCCTTTATGGCACATAAAAGAAAAAACAGCACGCTGATACTCACTGCTGTTGTCAGATATTTTTTCATATTCATCTCCGTTTTCGAATCATTGTCTATAAGTCAAAGAACCTGTTATGTAGATACACTTCATAACAGGTTCTTTTCAGATTCGTTTTATTATTCTGCTTCTTCCGGTTTCTCTACATCTGCGATGGCATCTTTGCGCATCGGGATACGACAGTTTTTATTGCTTCCGAACTCTACGATAACAGTGTCATCTGCAATATCAATGATCGTGCCATAGAAACCGCTTGATGTTAAAACGGTATCGCCAACTGCGAGATCTGATAACATGGATGTTTTCTTCTGCTGCTCTTTCTTCTGCGGACGGATCATAAAGAAATACATGAACGCAAATAAAATAACAAGCCAGATGATCATTCCACCCCATCCTGCGGCAGTAGCACCTGTTGAATCAGCTAAAATTGCTAACATTTTTCTTCCTCCTAAAGGGTATAAATTTACTTCTTCGCACTATTTTACACAACTTATAAGATTTCGGCAAGTGCTTCTGTTGATTTTTCCCGAAAACCTCGTTGATTTTATCCTTTTTTTAGAATTATGCCTGTTCCTTTTCCCGGTTGATCTGTCCCATACCGTAAAGCTTTTCCTCTTTGTAGGAATGGAATCTTCCCTCGTCCAAGGCATCGCGGATCTCCTCCATCATCGTATTGTAGAAATACAGATTATGAAGAACGCAAAGTCTCATGCCAAGCATCTCTTTTGCTTTTAATAAGTGACGGATGTATGCTCTGCTGTAACGTCTGCAGGTCGGGCACTGGCATCCTTCCTCGATCGGGCGCATATCCTTTTCATACTTCTGGTTGAACAGGTTGATTTTGCCCTGATTAGTGTATACATGTCCATGTCTGCCGTTCCGGCTCGGGTAAACACAGTCAAAGAAATCAATTCCGCGCTCAACGCCCTCTAAAATATTTGCCGGGGTTCCAACACCCATCAGATAGGTTGGCTTATTGACTGGCAGATATGGTACGGTCTCGTCAAGGATATGATACATTTCCTCGTGGGTCTCTCCTACTGCAAGACCGCCTACTGCATATCCATCAAGATCCATCTCTGAGATCCGTTTTGCATGGTCGATGCGGATATCCGGGTAGATCGCACCCTGATTGATACCGAATAGCATCTGATGTTTATTGACCGTATCTTCTTTTTCATTGAGGCGCGCCATCTCTTTTTTACAGCGTTCCAGCCAGCGGGTGGTACGCGCTACGGAGTTTTCCACATACTCACGTTCTGCCAGTGCCGGAGGACACTCATCAAATGCCATTGCGATTGTAGAGCCAAGATTGGACTGGATCTGCATACTCTCTTCCGGTCCCATGAAGATCTTTGCTCCATCAATGTGGGAATTAAAATAAACTCCCTCTTCTTTGATCCTGCGGAGTCCTGCTAATGAGAACACCTGAAATCCGCCGGAATCAGTAAGGATCGGACGGTTCCAGGACATAAATTTATGAAGTCCGCCCACCTCTTTGATCAGCTTATCACCAGTGCGCACATGTAAATGATAGGTGTTCGATAATTCCACCTGACACTTGATCTGCTCTAAATCCTCTGTGGATACAGCTCCCTTGATGGCGGCAACTGTTCCTACATTCATAAATACCGGTGTCTGAATATCTCCGTGCACCGTATGGAATACGCCTCGTTTGGCTCTTCCTTCCTGTTTTAATAACTCGTACATTTTATTCTCCATTTCTCTCTGTCAGTCGGTCTAATACTGTAAAATACTCTTCAAACGTTTTCCTGCAGCACTCCGGATGGTTGATCACGACTCCGTCTGTCCGAAGACCGGACAGGGAAAATGCCATCGCTACCCGGTGATCATCATAAGTCTCGATCAGTGCCCCTTTCGGCTGTCCCGGAAATATAGTGATCGCAGATGCTTCCTCTTCACAGCAGATGCCCATTCTGCCAAGTTCTGTCGCCATCACTGACAGACGGTCTGATTCCTGTTTTCTGATATGACCGATCCCTGTGATGCGCACTTTGGATGCCGCATAAGGTGCGATTGCTGCCAGAGTCAGTGCCTGATCGGAAAAATCATTCATATTGACTGTGATGCCTTTCAGTTCTCCCGGTTTTGGTCCGGTCACCTTAATTCCTTCCGCATGTTCCTCTATGGCACACCCCATCTCTCTTAGGACTTCCAGGAACTTCATATCGCCCTGGCTGTTATCCGAGTGGACATTTTTTACCAGTGCGCTTCCTCCCGTGATCGCAGCTGCAGCATAAAAATAACATGCCGCCGACACATCCGGCTCAATGATATAGTGTTTTTTCTGATAGGATGCCCCTGCCTTAGTCTCATAATTTCTGCCGTCAAAAGCAACCGAAACGCCTGCTTCTTCTAACATTTTTCTGGTAATGCGGACATAAGAGCCATCTGTCTTCTCACTTGTGATATGAATGACCAGCCCCTGTTTCATCATCGGTGAAACTAAAAGCATGGCACTCAAAAACTGCGTGCTGCTGCTGATATCCAGTTCCAGTTCTTTTTTCCCCGCACAATGACAGCCCCTGATCCGGACAGGCAGATGTCCTTCTTTTTCCAGATAGGTGATCTCTGCTCCCATTCTCTCCAAAAGTTCAAACAATGGCTTCATCGGACGTTTTTTCATCTGTTCCGATGCCTGTATCGTATAGGTTCCCTCGGATAGCCCAAGCATTGCGGTCAAAAAACGTGCCGCTGTTCCGGCACTTCCAACATAAATCTCCGCGTCCTTTTTCGGGATTGCTCCGTTTAACCCGACCAGGCTTACTTTTTTTTCTGTTTCCTTTATTTCAACTTCAAACCCAAGTGACTGCAGCGAACTTAAAAAATAACGGGAATCATCGGAAAATAGGACTCCTTCCAGATCCACCCGTCCATCTGTCAACGCCGCCATTAAAAGGGCCCGGTTCGTCATGCTTTTTGAACCCGGCACTTCTATGTTCCACCGGATCGGCTGATCGATCTTTTTTACATGATATTGCTCTGTCATAAAAATCTCCATCTTCACTTCTGTGCTTTCGCGCTATTCACAAACAATATAGCATATTCCGGTTGTCATGGAAAGTCAAATCTTTTATAATAGTAACAAAATCATCAAATGCAAAACGGAGGCAGACATGGCAGGATCATCTTTTGGAACAATATTTCGGATCACCACATGGGGCGAGTCCCACGGAAAAGGCGTTGGCGTTGTGATCGACGGCTGTCCGGCAGGCTTGCCTTTGTGTGAAGCTGATATTCAGACTTTTTTAGACCGTAGGAAACCGGGACAATCTAAATATACGACCCCACGGAAAGAGGACGATACCGTTGAGATCCTCTCCGGCGTTTTCGAAGGGAAAACGACCGGGACTCCGATTTCTCTGATTGTTTACAATAAAAACCAGCAGTCCAAGGACTATAGCGAGATCGCTTCCTATTACCGACCAGGACATGCGGATTATACGTTCGATGCCAAATACGGTTTTCGCGATTACAGAGGCGGCGGTCGTTCCTCCGGAAGAGAGACCATCGGCCGTGTTGCTGCCGGAGCAGTTGCTGTTAAAATCTTAGAGACACTTGGCATTACGCTGTGCACTTACACCCGTTCCATCGGACCGATTGCCTGCTCGCCGAACCATTTTTCGCGTGAGGAGGTCAACAGAAACCCGCTCTACATGCCGGATGCTGATGCTGCGGAAAATGCTGCCGCATATTTAGAAGCCTGTATGGCAGAACAAAATTCTTCCGGCGGTGTTGTCGAATGTATCATAAACGGTATGCCGGTCGGCATTGGCGATCCGGTCTTTGAAAAATTAAATGCCAACCTCGCCAAAGCCATCATGTCCATCGGCGCGGTAAAAGGATTTGAAATCGGAGATGGATTTGATGTAGCAAAAGCAACCGGTAAAAACAATAACGACGCGTTCTGCATGACAAAAGATCACCAGATCACGAAAAAGACCAACCATGCCGGAGGAATACTTGGTGGGATGAGTGATGGAAGTAACATTATCCTTCGTGCTTCCATCAAGCCTACGCCATCCATTGCTGCCATCCAGCAGACCATCAATAAAGATGGCGAAGAGATCGACATCTCCATCAAAGGCCGCCACGATCCGATCATCGTGCCGCGTGCCGTTGTCGTGGTAGAATCGATGGCTGCCATTACCATCGTGGATGCTTTATTTGCAAATATGAGTGCGCGCATGGATTCGCTGAAGGATTTCTATTGCTGATTCGGACACGGACCGGGATAATTATTTCCAAGCGTAAAAAAAGGGTTGCCGCTCGAAGATTTATTTCTTCGTGCTGCAGCCCTTTTGTCATAATTTCTAACTTCTTCTAATATGCTGATGTGTAAACAGGTGATCCGAACAGTATTCGTAGTTGCCCTCACATTTCGAGCAGAAACGGAATTCAAGCTCCGGTGCATCCAGCTCTGTTCTGCCACAGACAGCACATTTGTGCTTTGTGATACCGGAACCCGGACGCGGCTCTCTCATCTGTGCCTTAAACTTCTGTCTGCGGTGCACTTCGTGCGGTGTATAACGCTTCAGATTTCTTGTAGAAAGGAAGAACACAATAAAACTAAGCATTGACATCACGATTGAGATACGACCTGCCCAACCGCTCATTACAAAGTTATACACGATCAGAACACCATAGACGATCGCCATCCACTTCATCTTGATCGGGATGATAAAGTATAACATGACCTGCATATCCGGATACATCACTGCAAATGCCAGGAAAATGGACATGTTGATGTAGTTTACACTGTATCCCCAGCCAAGCGAGCTGGAAAGATTTGCTGCCAGAGCCGGCATCGCTGTGATCGCAGAGAGATTCTGCACATAGTAGATCGCATATAAAACAAATGCTCCGATCACCGTAAATATCATTCCGCTGAAAATATAAACGTTAAAACGGAACGTTCCCCAGGTACGCTCCAGTGTTGTGCCAAGCTGATAATAAAATAATGCCATGATCAGAAGAAAGATCAGATTCGACTCCGTCGGCATCAGAACCCAGGTAAAAAGCCGCCAGATCTGACCATGTAAAATATGGTAAGGACTCAAAGTCAGCAGATTTAAAATACCAGGGCTGACCGTATAGAGGACAAATCCTATCGTATAGGCTCCAATCATCCATACAATCAGGTTTGGTATGGCATATCTGCCTATTTTTCGCTCCAATTTATTCAACCAGTTCATATGAAATAACCTTTCCTTTCGTGTCGTTACTATTTTTTCAGTATAGCTATCCGGCAAACCTTTGTCAATCCGGGCAGTTTTTCTTCATAAAAAGTTTATATTTTCCTTCCTTTTGCACATTGTTTTTTGTAAAGTCCTGTCGTATAATGAACTTTGTTTATTGTCTGTGACACATTATTATAATAGGTAGAAATACTTTAGATAGACGTTTTTATTTTGTTTTACTGGAGGAATATCATGGAAAATCAAGCACTTTATAAACTAGGAATCGACATTGGCTCTACCACAGTCAAGGTAGCCATTCTTGATGAAAAGGACAACCTGCTCTTTTCCGACTATGAAAGACACTTCGCCAACATCAGGGAAACACTTGCTTCTTTAATTGAAAAGGCATTTTCCGAATTAGGAGATCATCCGATCGCGCCTATGATCACCGGTTCCGGCGGTCTGACCCTTGCCAAGCATTTACATATCCCGTTTGTACAGGAGGTTATCTCGGTTTCCACTGCACTTCAGCACTACGCTCCGCAGACGGACGTTGCCATTGAGCTTGGTGGAGAGGATGCCAAGATCATTTACTTCGAGGGTGGTAATGTGGAACAGCGTATGAACGGTATCTGCGCAGGTGGTACCGGCTCCTTTATCGACCAGATGGCATCTCTGATCCAGACCGATGCTTCCGGCTTAAATGAATATGCAAAAAATTACAAAGCGATCTACCCGATCGCAGCGCGTTGTGGTGTTTTCGCCAAAACAGATATCCAGCCTCTGATCAATGAAGGTGCGACCAGAGAAGACTTATCCGCTTCTATTTTCCAGGCAGTTGTAAACCAGACTATCAGTGGTCTTGCCTGCGGTAAACCGATCCGCGGGCATGTTGCCTTTTTGGGTGGTCCGCTGCATTTCCTCTCCGAGTTGAAGGCAGCTTTTATCCGCACCTTAAATCTGGACGAGGAACACACCATTGTTCCTGAAAACTCTCATCTGTTTGCAGCGATCGGTTCCGCGCTTAATTTTAAACCGGAAAACACGACCACGATCGCCACACTCCGCGAACAGTTAAAATCGGACATCCATATGGAGTTCGAGGTGGCACGTTTAGAGCCTTTGTTTGCAAATCAGGAAGATTACGACACCTTCCGTGCTCGTCACGACGGACACAATGTAAAATCCGGCGACTTATCCACTTATGAAGGAAACTGCTATCTTGGTATCGACGCAGGTTCGACCACGACCAAGATCGCTTTAGTCGGCGAGGATGGCTCTCTGCTTTATTCTTTCTACAGCAATAATAACGGAAGCCCGCTCGCAACTGCAATCCGCTCCATTAAAGAAATCTACGAAAAGCTGCCGGCAAAGGCACATATCGTACACTCCTGTTCCACCGGTTATGGAGAGGCTCTGTTAAAAGCTGCCTTAATGTTGGACGATGGAGAAGTCGAAACCGTTGCACACTATTATGCTGCTGCTTTCTTTGACCCGGATGTTGACTGTATCTTAGACATCGGTGGTCAGGATATGAAATGTATCAAGATCAAAAATCAGACCGTTGACAGCGTACAGTTGAATGAGGCATGTTCCTCTGGATGTGGTTCTTTCATTGAGACCTTTGCAAAATCCTTAAACTTCTCGGTTCAGGATTTCGCGAAAGAGGCTCTGTTTGCGAAAAACCCGATCGATCTTGGTACCCGTTGTACCGTATTCATGAACTCTAAGGTAAAACAGGCGCAGAAAGAGGGCGCATCCGTTGCAGATATCTCTGCCGGTCTTGCCTATTCCGTTATCAAGAATGCTCTGTTTAAGGTAATCAAGCTCTCCGATGCAAGTGAACTCGGTAAAAATGTTGTTGTACAGGGTGGTACGTTCTACAACGATGCCGTACTCCGCAGTTTTGAAAAGATCTCCGGCTGTGAATGTGTACGTCCGGATATCGCAGGTATCATGGGTGCTTTCGGTGCCGCTCTGATCGCTAGAGAACGCCACGAAGAGGGCTATCAGACCACGATGCTTTCCATCGAGGACATCAACAACCTGACTTTCGATACCAAACTGACCCGCTGTCAGGGATGTACCAACCACTGTCTGCTGACGATCAACCGTTTCTCCGGAAACCGTCAGTACATTACCGGAAACCGTTGTGAACGCGGTATCGGCAAAGAGAAAAACAAAGAGAACATTCCAAACCTCTTTGAATATAAGAACAAACGCTTATTTGACTATACACCACTTACAGCAGAAGAAGCGACCCGTGGTACCGTTGGTATCCCGCGTGTCTTAAATATGTATGAGAATTATCCGTTCTGGGCTATTTTCTTTAAGAAATTAGGCTTCCAGATCGTACTCTCTCCGCAGTCGACACGTAAGATTTACGAACTGGGTATTGATTCCATCCCAAGTGAATCCGAATGTTACCCTGCAAAACTCGCGCACGGACATGTCACATGGCTGATCCATCAGAATGTTGATTTCATCTTCTATCCATGTGTTCCTTATGAGCGCAACGAATTTCCGGATTCCAACAACCATTACAACTGCCCGATCGTTACTTCTTATGCAGAAAATATCAAGAATAACGTTGACGACATTACTTCCGGAAAAGTACGTTTTTACAATCCGTTCATGGCATTTACCAGTGAAGAGACGTTATCTTCCCAGTTAGTCAAGACCTTTGGTGCCCCGGAATTTGCCATTCCGGAATCTGAGATCCGTGATGCGGTTTCTGAGGCATACAAAGAACTTGCCGTTGTCCGTATGGAAATGCAAAAGAAAGGCGAAGAAGTATTAGATTATCTGGAAAAGACCGGCAAACGCGGTATCGTCCTCGCAGGACGTCCTTACCACGTTGACCCGGAGATCAACCATGGTATTCCTGAGCTGATCAACTCTTATGGCATTGCCGTATTGACCGAGGATTCGATCTCGCATCTGCATCAGGTAGAACGTCCTCTGATCGTTATGGACCAGTGGATGTACCATTCCAGATTATATGCGGCTGCAAACTTCGTAAAGACAAGAGACGATCTGGATCTGATCCAGTTAAATTCTTTTGGATGTGGTCTGGATGCCGTTACCACCGATGCGGTCAACGACATCTTAACGAAATCAGGCAAGATCTATACCTGCCTTAAGATCGATGAGGTCAACAACTTAGGAGCGGCACGTATCCGTATCCGTTCCCTGCTCTCTGCGATCCGCGTGCGTGAAAAGAGACAGCAGAAACGTACCATCGTTCCGGCAAACTATAACCGTACCATCTTCACAGAGGAGATGCGTAAAAATTATACGATCCTCTGCCCACAGATGTCGCCGATCCATTTTGAATTACTGGAGCCGGCGTTCTGTGCCGCAGGTTACAATCTGGTCGTTCCGGATGTACCAAGCCGCACCTGTGTGGATGTCGGATTAAAATATGTTAACAACGATGCCTGCTACCCTTCTCTTATTGTAGTGGGACAGCTTATGAGTGCGGTTATGTCAGGGAATTATGATATGAGTAAGACTGCCATCCTGATCTCCCAGACAGGTGGTGGATGCCGTGCCAGCAACTACATCGGATTTATCCGTCGTGCTCTGGAAAAAGCAGGTTACCCGGATGTTCCGGTTATCTCCATCAACTTAAGCGGTCTGGAGTCAAACCCTGGCTTTAAGCTTACCCCTTCGCTGATCCAGCATGGTTTGTATGCGTTGACATTCGGTGATATCTTCTTGAGATGTCTGTACCGTACCCGTCCATACGAAGCAGTACCGGGTTCAGCAAATGCGCTGCATGAGAAATGGAAAAAAGAGGTCATTGCATTTATAACACAGGATAAACTGCTTTCCCACCGGAAATTCAAACAGATGTGCCGCCAGATCATCCGTGACTTTGACCAGTTAGAGCGGCTGGATATCAAGAAACCTCGTGTCGGTGTTGTCGGAGAGATCCTGGTTAAGTTCCATCCTGCTGCAAACAACGACCTTGTCGGACTGTTGGAGTCAGAAGGTGCTGAGGCAGTCGTTCCAGATCTTACAGACTTCTTACTCTACTGCTTCTACAACACTGGCTTTAAGGCAGACAACCTTGGATTTTCCAAAAAATCCAAACGTATTGGACGTCTTGGCATCAAGTTCTTTGAATGGCTGAGAAGTGCGGCAAGAGATGAGTTTGAAAAAAGTACCCACTTTGATCCGCCAGCTTACATCGATGACCTTGCTGCTTATGCAAGAGAGATCGTTTCTGAAGGAAACCAGACTGGTGAGGGATGGTTCTTAACCGGAGAAATGTTAGAGCTGATCCATACCGGTACTCCAAACATCGTATGTACCCAGCCGTTTGCCTGCCTGCCAAATCACGTGGTAGGAAAAGGTGTTATCAAAGAGCTGCGTCATCGTCACCCCGAGTCCAATATCGTTGCGATCGACTATGATCCGGGTGCAAGTGAAGTAAACCAGTTGAACCGTATTAAATTAATGCTTTCTACTGCAAATAAAAATTTAGCGAATGAGAAATAAACACCCTGCACCGCAAAATGCGCAAAAAAAATGCAGCCACAAATGTGACTGCATTTTTTCTATTCTTCTCCAAAATCGCAATAGTCTTTTCCCGCTTCGGACACAAAGCTGTAGCTTTCTTCCACATCTCCATAGGAAATTGAGAAACTTCCCTCCATATCCAGATAGGAATGTGCCATTGCGATCGCATCTACAAACTCTGCCATATCGCCCAGGAACGACTTCGCGTCCTCTGTGTTCTGGCACGTTTCCTCTTCGATGGTCTCCTCTACGTACAGGCGCAATGTAAAATCATCCATATCGCACTCATCATCTACCTGTGCTTTTTGCAGATAGGAGTTGGTGCAATTCTGAAATAAATTTTTGAAATAAGAAGTTGTCGATGCAATACGTGAGCAGGATATATCCTCTGCCTCAAGGTAAATCTTGTATGTCAGTTTTAATGAATCCATTTGTATTCTCCTTTGTTTTTTCTTACATCTCTCTACTATACCCTTCTTCCTTCCATTTCGCAAGTACAGCCTGCATTTTGCAACTGATCTTCTGTATTAAAACAAGCCACATTTGACATATAATTAGGAAAAAACATATGGAATGACAAACATGAACCGTCAACGAATCCAACTGGCAGGGACACTTGGTCTCCTTGCTGCCATGTTTTTTGTGGGAAGAGGTGCTGCGATGCTGCGTGAGGATTCTGCCACCAAACCTGTTACCAACAACTCGATCGCAGCGCAGACCGATAACTGGGGGCTTGGCTTCGGTGCAGATGGAACCAAACCTACCGGAAATGTTACGCCGGATGAACTAAAAACCTATGATGCCTACTATGTCGGCAGTGGAGACGATAAAGTCATTTATCTTACATATGACTGTGGATATGGAGACGGTTACTCGGGATTTATATATCACTTAGAAAAAGATTTGTTCTCTTTATTGAATTGGTTTTTTGAATTTAAAACTGATATGTATTTTTTCACCCTCATACACATCAATCCTATCTATTAGATTGATCAATACCTCACGGCTTAATTCATCAATTTCCCGGTACCTTAAGAAATTATCAAGCCATCTCTGATATTCATCTACAAGCAGTATATCATTTTTTGTTCTACTTTGCAATGCAGATTTTCTTTTTTCTATCTGTCTTTTCTTTTCCTGATATTGCTCTTTGAATATTAAAAAATCTTCCTCGTCAATAATCCCGGTCGATAGATTCATTACCATTCTTTTATAGTTATTTTCTGCATTTTCAAGCTGTATGTTCAACCGGCTGCTTTCCTCATGGATACGTCTTTTCGTTTCGCTGTGCCTTGCATTTTCCAAATCCATATTTTTCAGTGCATCTGAGATATTGTTTTTTATTTCCCTCATAATGATTTCTTCTAATTCATATTCATAAATCAAATGCTGGCTGCAATATTCCTTTCCTATCCTAGAATAAGTAGGACATCTCAATACCTTACCATCTTTTCTTGTCGATCGTGTGAGTGCTCTTCCACAATCAGCACAAAATACTAACCCGGCAAACTTCCATACGGTATTCCGGCTATGCTCCATGTTTACCCATCTCTGCTTGATCAGTTTATGTACCAATTCATACTGCTCTATGCTGATGATTGCTTCGTGTGTATGCTCACGCCTGATCCATTCCTCTTTCGGAACCTGCACAAACTTTTTCATGTTGTATGCAATCTTTTCTGTACGATGCTGCACCATATTTCCGATGTAATTTTCATTTTCATTGACCAGGATCTTTTTTACCGTGCTGTATGTCCAATAGTTAGTCTTCTCCAGTTTTCGGTTATTGCTGTAATTCATACCCTCCTGCTTTTTATACTCAGAAGGACTTGGTATCCCATCATCATTTAGTCCATGAACGATCGCACTTATATTTTTGCCAGATATAAATTCTGCGTAAATACGTTTTACAACCTCTGCAGCAACCGGATCCACAACCAATAGGTTTTTATCCTTTTCATCCTTCTTAAATCCATAAGAAGCAAATGATCCGATAAATTCTCCCCTTTCCGCTTTTACGGAAAAAGCAGATCTTATATTTTTAGAAATCTCCATCGAGTAGTGATCATTCATCAGCACCTTTATCGGAATTTCAATACTCTCAATCCGACCATTAAAATCTATATTGTCTACCACTGCAATGTATCTGATTCCCTTTAATACAAATGTTTCTTTAAAAAGCCTTATCGTTTCTGTATGTTCTCTTCCGAGTCTTGCCAGACTTTTTGTTATGATACAATCAACCATTCCGGCATCCACATCATTCATCATTCTTATGTATCCATCCCGGTCATAATTTAATCCGGTACGTCCATCATCGATGTATACTCCCACCTCTTCCATGCCAGGATGTTCATCCATATACTTTCTGCAAATGGAAAGCTGGTTTTCTATACTTTCTGACACATCACGCTTCTTTTGATAATCCTCATCAGAAAGCCTGCAATAGATTGCTGTTTTATAATGTTGTCTTCTCCTATACATTTCACATTCTCCTCCATTTCTTAAACCTTATTTTATCGCTATTTAGGAGAATTACAAACCTTTAATCTCATATTGTTTTCTTTATCCTTCAGCATTTTTTGTATGCAGTTTTCCAATCTTTCCTGTCCAAACCCAACCGTGACAACGTAATGTGAACACACGATCGTGCGCCTCTTTTTTTCTTCCATCTGTCAATCTCTCCATTTTTTTATACTAAATGGCTCTCTCTTGACACAATTACCGACAAATGTTATCATTCTAACGCATCGGTAAGTATCAAGTGCTAACCATGCACACCAGGAAAGCAAACACGGGGTCGCCAAACTTAGTGTTTGCTTTCCTTTTTTCTTACATAATATGATATGCCATTTTTGAATCTTCAATTACATATATTCTCTTATGCCAGCTTAGAAAATGAACTATTTGAAAATGAACTCACTCCGATCATAAATATAATTAAAAATACTATCATACCTGCTTCTAATGCCATCGTAAAGACCGCTATCAGTATTGCTATTAGCTGCATCTTTCTCATTCCTCCCATTATTTCATCAATCCCTTACTGTGTCCTGTTCGGTGTCATCAGCTCATCATAGAATTGTTGTAATGCTCCTAGCTCTTTTGTTTTTCCTACTCCATGCTCCTGAACGAACTGCTTCATTTCCAGAACTGTCTCATGCGTGATATAAAATGTCATATCCGGGGTATTATTTTTCAAATTGTCAAAAGCCTTTTGTAAAACAGCCTGATATTCCGGATCTGTTTTCCAAATGGAATTATCCTCCAAGCCTCCATGATCGTGATCTGTATTAAAATACTTCTCACTGATAAAACGTGTCGTTCCAACCGGTTTTACCTTTTTTGGAGATGTATCGACCACATACACGGTTATCTGCTTCCAGTATGTATTTCCGACACTGTCCGTTACCGTCAGGTTCTCCGTTACCGCAGCATCGTGTGTCATGCTGGTAAATTCGCTTTCCTGATAATCCGGAATGGTAAACGATGTATTTACATCTGGATTATTTATTGCCGGATTGATTCCCGGTAAGATCGGGCTTCCGTCCTCCCTGTCCTCTGCAGTCGCATGACTTAAAATTTCTGTTTCCGTGATGTACCCGCTCTGTGCCTGTCCTAATGTGTAATAAAGGTCTGTCGCGCTGATCCACGGACAATCATCCCAGACGGCATATAATGTAACCGTTCCACCATCCTCTGAAATCAGATTTTTAACAACCTCTTCCGCTTTCCAGGTCGGGATCAGTTTGTCCTTGTCATCATATAATGCCCATCCAAGAAATACGGATTGATAAGCCTTTTTTAAGGACTGTGCTGCTTTTTGCTCTTCCTCACTGTCTAAGTCAGCATCGTTATTCTCATCATCCTCTGGCAGTTCTGTTTCTTCCAGTTCCGGATCTGTTACTTCCGTTTCAGGCTTTTCAAATTGCAGTTCTTCTTTTTCTGCATCTCCGGTATCTTGTTCTTGCTCATCCTGATCTTCCGCATCTGGAACATCTGATTGGACGATCATATCCTCCGGG
>URUD01000031.1 GCA_900550935.1 uncultured Roseburia sp. | reverse complement strand
GAACCCCTGTTTCCGCCGTGAGAGGGCGGCGTCTTAACCGCTTGACCAACGAGCCGGACTGATATTTATTATAGCATGCTTTTTTTATTTTGCAAGCTTTTTTTTGTTTTTTCAAAAATATGAACAATTTATACAATTTCTGTCGCGATTTTCGCTTTTTCCTGTCACATTTCCATGATTAATCGTCATAACCATTCGGGTTATTCTTCTGCCATCTCCAGGAATCCTCGCACATTTCTTTGATACCATACTGTGCCTTCCAGCCGAGTTCTCTCTCTGCTTTGGACGGATCACAGTAACAGGTTGCGATATCCCCTGCTCTTCTTGGCTTGATAGAGTAAGGGATCTTCACTCCGGTTGCAGCTTCGAAATTCTTTACGATATCGAGTACGCTGTAGCCATGTCCCGTACCAAGATTATAGATTGCAAGACCACAATTCTCCTCAAATTTCTTTAATGCTTTTACATGACCAACTGCTAAGTCTACCACATGGATGTAATCTCTTACGCCGGTACCATCCGGTGTGTCATAGTCATCTCCGAATACGCCGAGTTCTTTTAATTTGCCGACTGCAACCTGTGTGATATATGGCATCAGATTGTTCGGGATACCGTTTGGATTTTCTCCCATGGTTCCACTCTTGTGAGCTCCGATCGGGTTAAAGTAGCGAAGCAGGATCACGTTCCACTCCGGATCTGCTCTCTGGATATCCATTAACACCTGCTCTAGCATAGACTTCGTCCAGCCGTATGGGTTGGTACACTGTCCTTTTGGACAATTCTCTGTGATCGGGATCTCTGCCGGATCGCCGTATACCGTTGCAGAAGAAGAGAAAATGATATTTTTGCAGTTATGTTTTCTCATCTCATCTACCAGTGTTAAAGTACCTGCAATATTATTGTTATAGTACTCCCATGGTTTCTGTACGGACTCTCCCACTGCTTTTAAACCTGCAAAATGAATGCAGCTGTCAATCTTTTCTTTTTCAAAAATGGTACTTAAAATAGTACGGTCTAAGATATCTCCTTTATAGAAGGTTACCTCTTTTCCTGTGATCGCTTTTACGCGGTCTAATGATTTCTCAGACGCATTGGATAAGTTATCAAGTACTACTACATCATAACCTGCATTTAATAATTCCACGCAGGTATGGCTACCGATAAATCCAGCTCCACCTGTTACTAAAATTGCCATAATCGTTCCACCTTTCCCTTTCCAAAAGCGCGTTTATTTTGCACCAAATTCTTTTCTGTTATGGCTACATCTTACTCCATCCCATTTCAAATGTATAGCCAAAAATGTGTAGAAAATATGTAAAAATGTTGCACATTTGCTGCATCACGCTTATAATGTCTATTATAAAACAGTTGGAGATGAAAATGAACAAAAATTATAAAAAATCTTACAAAGCAACCGATAAAGAACTGGTTTCCCTCTCTGTCTACAATGTAGGGATCCAGCTTTGCGATCCGCTGCACCAGTGGGGACCGGGAATCCGGGATCATTATCTCATCCACTATGTCATTTCCGGGAAAGGTTTCTATAAAACCGGAAAAAAAATATACGAACTGCACGCGGGGGATACCTTTTTAGTCTATCCCAACACCGAGGTACTCTATTACGCCGCAGAACAGGATCCCTGGGAATATGCCTGGGTCGGTTTCAGCGGCAGTGATGCCTCGATGATCCTGACTGCAACCGACTTTACCCCGGAGACCCCTGTTATCACTGCCACCCCTCTCGGTAATGACATCCACCGGCAGATCTTGCACATCTACGATGCCAGAGGAAACGAATTTGAACATGCCGTGGAAATGACCGGACGTCTCTATACGATGCTCGCCCTGTTCATGCACGGAGCCACACATTCCACTGCACAAAATTCGGCGAACAGCTATGTGCAGAAGGGGATTGAATATATTTCCTCGAACTACTCCTATGCGATCACAGTCGAGGATATCGCCAGCTACGTCGGAGTCAGCCGCAGTCATCTGTTCCGTTCTTTCGAAACGATCCTTGGGCAGTCCCCAAAAGAATATCTGACCGATTTCCGTATGAAACAGGCATGTTATCTGTTAGAGCACTCGGATCTTTCAATCACTGCGATTGCGAACTCCCTGGGTTTTGACAACAGTCTCTATTTTTCCAAAACCTTCCATAAACAAAAACAGATGTCTCCAAAAGACTATCGGAAATTATCCCGATAGTCTCCTGTGACATCTATCTTATTTCTGCTAACAGAATGTTCATGAAGTGTATCTCTGCTATGCGATCGTAAAACGTGTGATCTCTGCATTTAAGGTTTCTGCCAGTGCTGCAACATCCTGACTGGAGGAAGATACCTTTTCAATCGAGCTGCTCTGCAAATTTACCGATGCTGATGCCTCTTCCATACATGCCGCGTTTTCCTCGGACAGTGCGGACAGGTCATTGATGACATCCACGATCGACTTGCGGCTCTCTTTCATCTCTTTGGTAGAGTCCGCCAGATAGGTGCATTTCTCTTCCATCTGCAGGATCGTCTTTGTGATCTCCTCAAATTTCTGTCTGGTCTGCTCTACACTCTCGCTCTGTTCTTCGGTCGTATGCTCCATTGCCGCGATATTATCGACTGCCTCTTTCATCTTATCTAACAGATCATGGATGATCTCCTCGATCTGATTGGTCAGGGTATTGGTCTCCTGTGCCAGATTTCCGATCTCTGTTGCCACGACCGCAAATCCTTTTCCTGCCTCTCCTGCTCTTGCTGCCTCGATGGAAGCATTTAATGCGAGCAGGTTTGTCTGGGATGCAATGCCACGGATCTGGTCGCTGGCATTCTTGATACGGTCTGCCTGCTTGCTGGTCTCTTCCATGACCATATGTACCTGTCTGGAATTATCGTTATTTGCCGATGTCTTTTCCACCAGCACATCCAAAACATCCACGCCCTGCTTCTCGATCGTTTCGACAGAACCGGTTGCCTCAAACAACCGTTTCATGTTTTCTTCTACCACTTCGATCAGATCACTGAGTTTTCCTACCTGAACGCTTCCTTCCGATGTCTGCTGTGCCTGTGTGGTAGCTCCTTCTGCAACATCCTCTACGGTTTTGGAAAGCTGTGTACTGCTGTCGTTGACCTCAGTACAAATACCGGAAAGCTCCTGCGATTCTGCATTCAGATGTTCTGCAACTTCATGGATATTTTTGATCATGGTGACCAGATTTTCCTGCATCTTCAAAAAGCCGGTACTGATCACTCCGATCTCATCTTTGCGCGCTGCATAATGTTCGACCAGAGGACGGTTCGCCATCGTAAGGTTGTACTGTGCCATCCGCTCGATCTCCGGTGCAAGTGTCCCGATCGGCTTTAACAGCATCAAGCGTATTCCAATGATCAACAATACTATTACAATCACTGCAAGCAGGGTACTTGCCAGTGTCAGTTTTCCGATCGTTGCAGTTAAAATGCCACTCAATGTTGCATCATCAGATGGAACTCCGATATTGATTGCTCCATTCTGTGTGCCATCTGCATCCTTTACCGGTACCAGCAGATCGATGGTTTCTTTTCCACTGGTCGGATCCTGATAATACCCCATATAAGGCTGTCCTTCATTGACCGCGGTCACACTTCCAGTGTCCTCAAGTACGATACCAATCCGGTCCGGGTTGCTGTGTGCCACTGCGACCACCTTTCCATCTACGTTCTGCATATAGACAACATAATTGTAGGTGCCCTCTGATGCAATATCGTCAACAAATTTCTGGTACTCCTCAACCGAATCATATCCAAGATTCACCAGTTCCTCCGCATAAGCCTGAACCAGTTTATAGTCGTCTTGCATCCATTGATCCTTGACCTCGTTTTTTAACATTCTGGTCGCCACATAATTGTTTATGACAAAGACAATTGCCAAAATGATAATGATAACAGGGATTAACTTTTTTGTTACACTACTCTTCATAACCATTCTCCTATCCTGTTTTCTTTTGTTACTACTCCATTTATCATTTTATTTTTCTTGCCATCTTTTGTCAATACAACATTGGCACTTATTGTGCTATTTTTTGACATTTCAGATAATTCAAAATTTTCAAACTATTTTGCATATAAAGGAACATGATATGCGTGTTTCTCACGAAAAAAGAGCCCATTCGAACACTTCTGTTCAAATGAGCTTTTTAAAATAGTATTTCTATTAAGCTACTGCTTTTTTTGCTAATTCAGCTAATGCTGCAAATCCTTCTGCATCATTTACTGCCATCTCAGCTAACATTTTACGGTTGATATCAACACCAGAGATTTTTAATCCGTGCATCATCTGGCTGTAAGAGATTCCGTTCATTCTTGCTGCTGCGTTGATACGAGCGATCCATAACTGACGGAACTGTCTCTTTCTCTCTTTTCTACCTGCATAAGAACTTGTTAAGGCTCTCATAACAGACTGTTTTGCTACACGGTACTGTTTAGAACGTGCACCTCTGTAACCTTTTGCTAATTTTAATGTTCTATTATGTCTTTTTTTAGCGCCTAAGCCGCCTTTTACTCTTGCCATGTTTTATTTCCTCCTTAACAACTTCTTACATGTATGGTAAAATTTTCTTCATATTCTTAACGTTTGTTGCATCCGTCATTGCAGGTTTTCTAAGATTTCTCTTATTCTTTGTGGTTTTCTTTGTTAAGATATGTCTCTTGTAAGCTTTATTTCTTTTTAATTTTCCTGTTCCTGTTACTTTGAAACGTTTTGCAGCTGCTCTGCTTGTTTTCATTTTTGGCATGATAAGTTCCTCCTTAAAATAATTATTTCTTTTCTGCCAACACCATGCTGATGCTTCTGCCTTCAACTTTTGGTGCTTTTTCCACTACTGCCACCTCGGCAAGGCTCTCTGCGAAGTCATCCAAGATGTGTTTGCTGGCATTCATATGAGCCATCTCACGTCCACGGAACCGTAAAGTAATTTTTACCTTATCTCCCTTGCTTAAGAATTTTTTTGCAGCATTCATTTTGGTATTCAAATCATTTGAATCAATATTAGGCGACAAGCGAATCTCTTTTAGTTCTACCACTTTTTGTTTTTTTCTGGCTTCTTTTTCTTTTCTGGCCAGCTCATAACGATACTTACCATAATCAATAATCTTACATACTGGTGGTTTTGCGGTCGGAGCAATTTTTACTAAATCAAGTTCTGCTTTTTCAGCCAGCTTCATTGCTTCCCTTGACGACATAATGCCAAGCTGTTCCCCGTTTTCTCCGATCAGACGAACTTCCTTGTCTCTGATCTGTTCATTAATCATTAACTCGCTAATGGTATTGCACCTCCAAAATAATATTTGCTTATTCTTAATAACAAATTGCCTGCCCAGGCGTTCATCATTAAAAAAGTGGATAGTCAGACTATCCACTTAAATTTCAATGCTCGCAAGGCACGACGCTCCAAACATCAGAAACCATCTCTGGCATCCTGCCATGTAAGGAATATGAACCATGAGTCACACAAAAGCTGGTGCTCCGGTGAGAGTGGATACTCTACTTTGTTTCTAACAACTATTGTAATTTACCATAAAACATCTGGTATGTCAACAGTTTTTTAGTTCTCCGGCAAAATAAATTTGCTGATCAGTTCATCCAGAGAAACTGCCTGTGCGGATAACTCCTCACTGGTTGCAGAAGACTCCTGTGCAGTAGCTGAGTTGGACTGATACAACGATCTCGATGGATGCTGCAGCACTCTCTGCTGCCTTATTTCCTTCGCTGATCTCCTGTAAAGATCCTTCGATCAGCTCTCTTGTATCAACCGCTGATTTTGTACTCTGCTCTGCAAGCTGACGGATCTGGTCTGCAACAACTGCAAATCCGCGTCCTGCCTCTCCGGCTCTTGCTGCCTCAATGGAAGCATTTAAAGAAAGGAGGTTGGTCTGGGATGCAATATCTTCGATCTCGGAAATAATGTTCTCGATATTTTTAGACGTCTCGTTGATACGTGCCATTGCCTCTACCATGGCTTTCATCTCTGTACGACTATTGTCTGCCTCATCTGCGTATTTCTTAGCCTGAACATAAGACTCATGTGCCTGGTCTGCTGCTTTGTCGATATTTTCTGTAATACTTGTAATGGTTGCCTGTAACTCTTCTACTGCTCCTGCCTGCTCTGTGGCACCCTCTGCAAGACTCTGGGATGCCTCTGCGAGGTTGGTAGAACCTGCAGATACCTGACTGGATGCATCTTCGATCGAACGAAGTGTCTGGATCATCTGGTCTCTCATATTACGCATGGAAAGAAGCAGTTTTTCGAAGTCACCCTGGTATACTTCCGGACAGGTGGTCTTGATATCATAATTACCACTTGCCATATCAGCTAAATGTTTTCCACTGTCTGCGATAACAAGTGAGAGGGAAGCTGCCATCTCTTTTGCCACAGTAACCATCTCTGCAATCTCATCCTTCGTATCTACATCCGGGAACGGAGAAGAAAGATCTCCCTTAGCAAAAGTCTTGAAACGGTCACCCAGTGCTCCGATCGGTTCAGAAATACCCTTTGCGATGGAATTACCCATCCGGGTTGCCTGCCAAAATGCTGCAAAAATCACACCAATGATCACAACCAGGAATATAAAGCTCATAATGGAAAGTCTGGTATTGAGCGAATTTCCTTCATCTACGTTTATATTCAACAAATCGGCAATTGTTTCATATACTTCTTCATATAATGGTGAAATGGTATCTGTCATCATCTGCTGTGCTTTTAAATTTTCCTCATCATCTGTTGACTTTCCGATTTCAATTGCCTTAGCTTCTTCCTCCCAATACTGATTTACCAGATTTGTTGCCTTATCATAAAGTTCTCTCTCATCTTTGGATACAATGGTTTCCTCTACTGTTCTCCAATAATCTTCAAATTTAGCTTTCTTTTCATCATGTGTTGCGATCAGCTGTTCGGTCAGTGCATCATCATTGTAACCTATGATACCACGTGTTGCAGATCTTGCATCTGCAAATACGATCATCGCCTTACCAATATCTCCCTGTGAAAAGCCGTAATTTGTCAATGCACTCTTATACTGCATCATAATCACTACCATCATGACCGCACCTACTGCACCGGCAATGGATGCGATCAATGCGACCATGGTAAAGCCCTTTTTCAATCGTTCATTGATTTTTAAATCTTTAAACATGGTTTTCTCTTTTTGTATTACTCTCCATTATCTGGAGTTGTCCTCGATAAGCTTCTGGATCCCCTGCTGGTCTGCATGCGGTATCAGTTTTGCCACATCGAGCATCACGATCAACTGTTTATCATAGGATGCCACATCATTGAAACAGCCCTGTGTCTCGTTCATAATAGCAGGCATCGGTATCACCTGCTGATCGTTTACATCAATGATTTCCTGGACGTTTTCCACCTCCATCCCGATCTTCATGCCATTCATGCTTGCGACAATAACATTTTTAATGTCCTGTCTGGGATAACCAAAATAACCTGCCAGGCTGCAGATCGGTATGATTTCCCCATGCAGATTGATGATGCCTTCAATGTTTGCCGGCGCATTTGGTACTCGTACAACATCCATTCTGGTCTCAATGGACTCTACATCATCCACTGGTATTCCAAATCGAACACTGTTCAATAAAAACGTCAATAGTTGCATGTTTGTCTCCTTTTCACTGTATTCTTCCTTCGTAATCGAAAGCTACTCTACTTTTATTTTACCATTCTGTCAAAATATGTAAACTGCTTTTTTATTTTTTTAAAAATATATTGTTTTGTGTTATCATATTTCCATAATATTACTAATCAGCCATAGAAGTATTGTTTCAACCATGGCAACTATCTATCGTAGAAAGGAATCTGATATGGACCAAAGAATTATTGACCTTCATGTGCACTCAACTGAGTCAGATGGTACCCTCACCCCGGTGGAACTGATCGCTGCCGCAAAAGAGGCAGGACTTTCCGCCATTGCTTTAACAGATCATGACACATGTTCCGGTATCAAAAAAGCTGCCGAAGCTGCAGAGAATGCCGGTATCGAATTAGTACCGGGCATCGAACTTTCCACCGCATATACTTTTCCAAACGGGACGGAAAAAGAAATCCATGTTGTGGGACTCTTCATTGACCCGGATGACCCAGAACTTCTCCAGCAGACAGCGGCATTCCGTGATTTTCGCGACAAACGCAATGAAAAAATGGTTGCTGCCCTGCAAAAAGAAGGTTTCCCGATCACCATGGAAGCTCTGCTCGCCGAAAATCCGGACTGTGTGATCACGCGCGCCAACATTGCACGCTTTCTGTTAAACCACGGCTGCATCAGAACCATTTCCGAGGCATTCGACAAATACATCGGTGATGGCTGTAAATGCTATGTCGGCAGATTTAAAGTTACCCCGATGGAAGCTGTCTCTCTCATTAAAAATGCCGGCGGTATCGCCATCTTAGCGCACCCGCTTCTCTACCACTTAAGTTCTGTCTATCTGCTGCTGCTGATCGATGAAATGAAAGCAGCCGGTCTTGACGGCATTGAGGCGATCTACTCAACCTATACGACCGGGGAGGAACAGCTTGTCAAAAAAATTGCCCGTGAAAACGGACTCCTGATCAGTGGTGGTTCCGATTTCCACGGGGCAAACAAACCTGCCATCTCTCTTGGAAAAGGAAGAGGCAGCCTCTATATTCCATATTCTGTTTTAGAGTCTGTCAAAGCGGCTCTGTCATAAGACAAACTTCTCGATGACTTCGGCAATGGCATCATGGTTATTGTCATTTTCTGTGACATAATCTGCCGCTGCCTTTGCCTCCGGGATCGCATTTTTTACTGCAACACCGATATGTGCTTCCTGTATCATGCTGATATCATTCTGCTCATCTCCGACTGCTATGGTTGCATCCATCGGCATGTTTAAGATCTTTGTCAGTTCCCGGATACCAGTTGCTTTACTGATCCCGCATGGACAATATTCTAAGTACTCTTTACAGGAAAAAAAACTTGTACATTTTCCTTTTTCCCAGCTTAAATTATTCTTTTGGAACCGGACAAGACGATCTTTTTTGTCCAGTTCAATGAGCAGTACTTTTTGCGGTTCCTCTTCCAATGCATCCAGCACATTGTCTGCAAGTTTATAGCTGATGCGTGAACGCTTTATGTAATAATCCAGCTCCTTCGCGTGTTTTGTTGTTATCACATCCGTATTATTATAAGTCTGGATATAAAGCCCGGCTCTCTTCGCTCTCTCAAACAGCTCCTGCACAACATCAACTGGTATGGAACGTCTTAAAAGAACACGGTCTGCAGCACAGTCATACAATACAGCGCCGTTAAACGCGATCATATAACATCCCGGTACTGTCAGTCCTAATTCTCTTACAACAGTCCGCCCACTCTCAACCGGACGACCCGTGGCAAGTGCAATGTAATGTCCCTCCTGAAGCATCTTGCGGATGGCTGTTGCATTCTTCTCACTGATCGATTTGTCATCGCATAAAAGTGTCGCATCCAAATCTGCAAATAAAATTTTGTGGTTCATAAGCTCTCCTTTTTTGCGCATTCTCCCCTGGCGCTTATTCTACCGGTTCCGCAGGAATAAATACCCGCTCCCGGTAAACATGTTCCTGCCTGGGCACTGCTGCCAGTGCTTCCTCACAGAACTGTTCCTGTGAATTGACAAGTACTTTTCCTCTTTTATCTATTTTCTCATAATTTCCGTCAGATTTCAAGATGTGCGCCTTCATATTGTCAGATAATTCCACTTCAAGAATGTGTTTTACATCTTTTTTCAGTTTTTCATCCAATACCGGGAACAATATCTCAACCCGTCGATCCAGATTACGCGGCATCCAGTCCGCACTTCCCATATAAACTTCCTCTTCTCCATCATTGTGGAAAATAAAGATACGGCTGTGCTCTAAGAAATTGCCAACGATCGAGCGCACCTCGATGTTTTCGCTGACTCCCGGAATACCAACTCTAAGACAGCAGATTCCTCGTACCACAAGCTGGATCTTCACTCCTGCTGCCGATGCCTCATACAATGCTGCAATGATCCCCGGATCACACAATGAATTCATCTTTGCCCAGATATAAGCAGGTTTTCCGGCTCTGGCATTTTTCATCTCTCTCTGGATCAGACGCATGAACTTACCACGCAGCCAGATCGGTGCCAGTGCAAGTTCATTCCAGGAAAGCGGCTCCGAATAACCGGAAAGCATATTAAAGACAGCCGTGGCATCTTCTCCGATTCCGTCATGACAGGTAAAGATACCACAATCCGTGTATAATTTTGCCGTTGAGTCATTATAATTTCCAGTTCCTAAATGAACATACCGACGGATGCCATCTTCTTCTCTTCTGACTACAAGTGCTATTTTACTGTGTGTCTTTAAACCAACCAGTCCATAAATAACATGGCAGCCTGCCTGCTCTAATTTCTTTGCCCAGACAATGTTGTTTTCCTCATCAAAACGTGCCTTTAATTCTACAAGCACGGACACCTGTTTTCCATTCTCGGCTGCCTGTGCCAAAGATGCAATGATCGGTGAATTACCACTGACACGGTAAAGAGTCTGTTTGATTGCCAGAACATCCGGATCTTTTGCCGCCTGACGGATAAAGTCCACCACCGGATCAAAGGTCTGATATGGGTGATGTAACAGGATATCGCCCTGTCGGATCAGGTCAAACAGATTTGCTCCCGGTTCGATTTCCGGATGAAGCTGCGGTTTGTATGGTTTGTAGCGCAGGTTGTCGTACCCTTCTAATCCATACATTTTCATTAAAAAGGTCAGATCGATCGGTCCCTGGATTTCAAAAATGTCTTCCTCTGCCACTTTTAACTCTTCTTTTAAGAAACGGAGTAGTCTCTCATCCATGCCCTCTTCGACTTCGAGACGGATGACCTCGCCCCACTGACGCATCTTTAACTGTTTCTGGATCTCCTTTAACAGATCTGCTGCTTCATCCTCATCGATCGTTAAGTCTGCATTTCGCATGATACGGTACGGATAAGCACACTGCACTTCATAATTTAAAAACAGCTTGTCGATATTCTTTTCGATCACCTGCTCTAAGAGAACAAATGCTGTCTCCCCCTCCTGTTCGGCCGGGATTGGGATCAGACGTGGCAGCACACCTGGCACCTGTACGGTTGCAAACTCCACTTCCCGTCTGGCTGCCTTTTTCTCTTTCTCTGTCTGTTTTACGATCAGTGCCGCAATGTTTAATGTCTTGTTACGGATCAATGGGAATGGTCTTGATGCATCCACTGCCATCGGTGTTAAGACCGGATATACATTTTCCTCAAAATAGCGGTCAGCATATTTCTGCTGTTCCTCTGTGAGTTTCTCATAAGCATCGATAATGTAGATGCCATTCTGCCGCAGCAACGGAAGAAGGGAACGGTTATAGGTGCTGTACTGTAGCTCGACCAGTGCTCTCGTTTTCTCATTGATCGCCTCTAGCTGCTCGGTCGCAGTCATCCCCGCAATATCTTTTTTTCGGTATCCCGCATGTACCATATCTTTTAATGATGCCACGCGGACCATGAAAAATTCGTCAAGATTGGAGGATGTGATACTTACAAATTTTAAACGTTCCAATAACGGAATGCTTTTGTCTCTTGCCTCGTTTAACACTCTTCCATCAAACTTTAACCAGCTTAATTCACGATTTTCATAATACTTTGGATTTGTAAAATCTGTTTTTTTGTCCATATGATTCTCCATTCCCCTATACCCGTTTCTCTTTGATGACCGGTTTCACACAAAATACATTTTCAAAATAAGCAATCTTTCCATCAAACAATGCTTTCTCCAATGCAATGTCTCCCTCTGTTTCAATTGTGATGATCAGTTCTTTTCCTCTCACTGCTGCACGCACGTTTTTAAACTTCTGCTTGTGGCTGCGATCCATCGCATTAGACAGGCGTAAGATTGCAGATAACTTTGCTACAACCAGATAACTTTCCTGATCCAGCTGATCGGCAATCTCCTCATAGGGTGCCAATGGATAAGTGTTATATAACACCGCATACGCAATGATCTGCCGCTCCAAGTGGGTCAGTCCGATGATCTCGGATGCCATGATGATATCGTAGGAACAGTGCGGACCATTGGAAAAACTGATATATTTGCCACAATCATGTAAGATTGCTGCCACCTGCAGCAGCAGCCGCTCGCGTCTTCCCATTCCGTGTACCTTCTTCATGGTATCAAAGATGAGTGTTGACATTTTGGTCAGTGCATCAATATGTGGTGAATAGCTTAAGTAACGGTTGGAAAGACTTTTTGCCGCCGAAAGGATATCCGCATCAAAGTCATGTGCACTCCTGCAGATTTTTTTTCGTTCCGCATAATTGCAGGCAATTCCATCGCTGACCGATGCGCCCGGTGCCCAGAGCTGTTTTGCTCCGATCCGCTCTGCCATACATTTGAATATGACCATATACGGAATGATCAGCATATCCTTTTCATTGGATAAACCTAATATTTCGGAGATCTCCTCTACATTCTTCTGGCTGAGTTTTTCCAATACTTCATTAAATTTTGAACTCTCTACCGTCTCATCCAGATTCTTTTTTACTTTTCCTGCGATCTCCGTAATATAATCACCGATGACGATCAGATATTTGACCTTCTGCTGTTCCATATACATGGCATGGAAAACTGCAAGTTGTTTTTCTACCAGTTCCTCGATCTGAAGTTCGTACTGGGCAAGGTTGCTGCTCTTTCTGACCAGCTGTTCCTGCAATTTGATAGCCCCAATTCCAAGGTGCTGTGTGGTCACTACTTTTCCCTCTGAGAATATTGTGATCTGCATACTGCTGCCCCCAACATCTACGACTGCTGCCCCCTGCTCGATCATCTTCTCGAAATTTTCACGCATCGCAACAGATTTATAACTGATGAACCGATGCTCGGAGTTGCTTAATACCGTTACCGAAATGCCAGTCCGGATCCGGATCTGATCTAACACAAACAGTTCATTTTCCGCATCACGGATCGCTGCCGCAGCATATGCCTCATAGTCATCCACCCGGTAACCATCCATGATCTTATGGAACTCAGCCAGGGTATCACACAGCGTTTCCACCAGTTCATATCCAATGCTTCCAATAGAATACGTGTCTCTTGCCAGCTCAATACGTGTCCTCACATAGTCGATCGTGCGGATCCCGCGCTTTGCGGATATCTCAAAAATCTTTAAACTTACCTCATTCGAACCTATGTATATCGCTCCAAAAGTATGTATACCCATTCTTTTTCCCCCTCTATCTACTGTCTTCCAAGAAGATAGTTAATAAACTGCTGTGCGGTCCTTCCGGAAAGTCCTCCATGGGACAATTCCCATTTGTTTGCCTCTGCAAAGAGTTCCTCTTTCGTCATATTGATCTCATTTTTTTTGGCAAGGGCTGCTACGATCTGCTCAAACTCTTTTTTGTTTGGTGCACCAAAATAAATGGTAACACCAAATCTGGCATAGAGAGAGAGCTTTTCCTGTACCGTATCCGACGTATGCATATCCTCGCGGATTTCTTCTTTATCGGAGAAGGTTTCTCTTATGAGATGACGGCGATTCGATGTCGCATAGATCAGGACATTGTCCGGTTTCTTTTCCAGTCCGCCCTCTATGACCGCCTTTAAGTATTTATATTCTACCTCAAATTCTTCAAAAGACAGATCATCCATATAGATAATGAACTTATAGTTACGGTTTTTGATCTGCGCGATCACATCATTTAAGTCACAGAACTGATGCTTATATACCTCGATCAGGCGCAGACCTTTTTCATAATACTGATTAGCGATTGCTTTGATGCTGGTGGATTTTCCGGTTCCGGCATCTCCAAATAACAGGCAGTTGTTTGCCTCCCTGCCATTGACAAACGCCTCGGTATTATCGATCAGTTTCTGCTTTGCGATCTCATATCCGACCAGATCGTCCAGCTTCACATGGGCAATGTTCGTGATCGGGATGATTTCTGCACAGTCCTCACGATGCTGGATGCGGAATGCCTTATGCAGTCCGAATTTTCCCACGCCAAACTCTCTGTAGAACTCAGTCACTTCATATAAAAACTGCTCGGCATCCTTACTCTGCTCTAACTTCTCAGTCAGTTCACAGATACGTTCGCTGATCCGTTTATTAAACAGCCTGCCACTCTGCTCCATGCTCTCATAATGTAAGATGGCATCGATGCAGTCCACTTCATATGCTGCTGCAAACGCTTCAAAATCAAAATCGAATAACTCTTTTATGATGCGAAGATCATGCAGGGCAAGCTGATTGATCGACCCTTCTACCGCGCCGCGGATCTCGCATGCTTTACTGTAGGCATTCTCATTATTGACCAGAATGAATGCCAGAAAATTGTGCCATAAATTTCCACGAAAGCCATGACTGACCGCGAGCTCTGAAAGCTGATTGAAGCACTCATAAAAAAGTGCCGCAAGGTCCTCTTTATTATAATATTCGTTTTTATAATTTTCCATGAGCCAGGTCATGTTATAAAACAGTCTTCCATTTTCAAAATTTTTATATAAGATCAGATTTTTTGTACTTTGCATTTGTTTTCTCCATTCGTACGTCTAGTAATTTCCCAAAATCTTTAAACTGATGGTTTCTTCCTGCAATCCGCGCAAGGCATTCTGTACAGCTGCGTCATTTAAGTTGCCATCAAAATCAATAAAGAAACGATACTCCCAGTTTTTCCCCTGCACCGGTCTCGACTCGATCCGGTTCATGTTAATACCATTATATATGAAATGGGACAACATATGATACAGGGAGCCGCTCTCATGCGGGATCTCAAAGCAGACGCTGATCTTTCCTGCGTCTTTTGCAAAGATCCGTTTCCCGGATACAATGATAAAGCGGGTTGCATTGGTCTGGTTATCCTGGATTCCTTCTTCTAAGACTTTTAATCCGTAGATCTCTGCGGTCAGGCTGCTCGCGATCGCTGCTTTATGTTTCTTTCCATCCTCTTTGATCTTCTGTGCAGACATCGCTGTATTTTTTAAGCTGTGTTTTTCCCACTCTCTGTGCCGCTCCAGATATCTGCCACACTGCATCAGTGCCTGTGGATGGGAGTAAACATCGGTAATGTCAGAAAGCTCTGCATCCGGAAGTCCGAGCAGTGCATGATTGATGCGGATGATCTGCTCCCCCACGATACAGTTGTCATATTCTACCATCAGGTCATAATTTTCTGATACGATCCCCGCGGAAGAATTTTCGATCGGTAAAACCGCATAATCTGCCTCGCCGCTCTTGATTGCCTCCATTGCATCCCGCCAGGTCTCCACATGGTAACTGTCCGTGTGCTCTCCGAAATATTCCCGTAAGGCAAGCTGGCTGTATGCGCCCTCGGTTCCCTGGAACACAATACGTGCCTTTTTATAATCTAATTTGTCTACTTCTGTGAAATCCGGTTTCTCATAAATGCCATGTGCAGTCATAAGCTGATACTGGCGTTTGCGGCTCATCGACATGATCTGTTCGAACAGCTCTCTGATGCCATGCCGGTTAAATGCACTCTCTCCCATTGCTGTAAGGGTACTGAGTTTGCTCTCTTCCCGCTCCTTATCGAATACCTTTTTGCCCGTCTCGATCTTATACTCTGCTACCTCCGCCGCAATCTTCATGCGCTCCTGGTACAGCGATACCATCTGTTTATCTATCACATCAATCTGATCCCGTAATTCTTTTAAATCCTTCATATTTTCCTCACTTCTTCTCTATTGCAAACCTAATCTTTCGACATATTATAATAACTATATTACATTAACGTGTGAATATCAAGACACCCTTGCAAGATAATATACAGAAATGTTATACTTTTATCAGAAATAAAATGTTATTTAAGGGGGCTTTTTATGAAAAAGAAACTTATCGTGATTACCATTTTTCTGCTGGTGGTTGCCGTTATAGCAGGATTGGGTATTTCCCAATATCTCAGTAACAAACCAAAATATAATACCAGCTATGTCAATGGCAATACTGCCGGCAATCTCTATGGTGCCGGACTGTTCTGTGAATACGGCGATACCATCTATTTCTCCAACCCGTCCGACGGCGGCACCTTATATGCGATGAAAACCGATGGAACCGGATTGACCAAGCTGTGTGATGATGTTGCTTCTTTTATTAATGTGGATGAACATTACATCTATTATGTCCGCAACAATGCCGCATTCGGGTCTGATTTTTCTTTCCTGCAGTTCAATACCGACAGCCTTTGCAGGATCGACCATGACGGAAAACACACGGTGGTACTGGACGACGAACCATGTATGTACGCTTCCCTCTTCGGGAACTATGTGTTCTATCTCCAGTATGAAACACAGACTGCATCTTCGCTCTGGAAAGTTAAGATCGATGGTACAGAAAAAACAAAAGTTTCCTCGGATCCTTATCTGACCTGCGATGCCATGGGACAGTATTTTTATCACATCGGTACCGATGGTCGGATCTGGCGTTATGACACGGTCTCCTGCAGCACCGAAGCGATCTACAATGATAACTGCTGGATGCCAACGGTCCTTGCCAATGATGATGTCTATTATATGGACAGCAGTGACAACTACAAACTGACCAAAGCAAATCTCTCTGGTGGCGAAAAAGTCCATCTTGCAGAAGACAGACTTGATTCTTATCTGCTCTGCGGAGATTACATCTACTTCCAGCGCAGCAGCCAGACCGATCCTGCACTCTGTCGCATCCGCACCGATGGAAGTGATTATCAGGTGGTTGCTGAAGGTGTTTACGCTGATCTCAATGCTACTTCAAACGATGTTTATTTCAGGGATTTCCACACCAGCATCATGTATCGCACGCCGATCAGTGATCCTGGTACGGTAGAAATCTTTCAGCCGTAATACAATGCGCCATGCGAACACCTTATCATAAAAAAGTGGTTGGCGCATCGAAAGACTTTACCGTGTATTATTTTGACTTGAGAAATTTGTTTTTTTCACTTTCCTGAAGAAAATAAATCTCATCCTTCGTCTCAAAAAATCCGGAATTTTATAAAAGCGTTTCTGAAAAATATAATTAGCTCTGTCTTTTTAACGAAAGGACACCACGCATGAATGTCTGCCGGATAACATACAACGATTTCGGGGACTTTCGTACTGGACTTACAGGGTCGCTCACACAAAACGCAGCCGCCAGCGACGAATGTTTGAAAAAAATCCTGCTATCAAAAAAATAGCAGGATTTTTTGAGTTTCGGAGCAAGGCTTTCTATCGTCTGTGTGAGTGATCCTTTAGTCCAGCTAGAAAGTGCTCGCTTGTTGTATGTTACCGACAGACATTCGCGCGTACACTGTTCTTTCGTAAAAAGACAGGTCACATTCTTTCAGAAACGCTTTTAAAATTCTCGGATTTTCCTCGAAACCATGATGCGATTTATTTCTCAGGAAAGTGTATTCAAAAACTTGTTAAAATCAAAACAATACACCTAATATTCTTTCACTGCGCCAACCACTTTTTTATTATTGTGGCACATTTTATGCGAAATCAAACAGCGACAACTGATTGGATTCCGGCAGGTCACCGAGCAGTCCTAAATCTCCCATCAGGTCGATCACGGTCTTGGTCGCCTTCGTCCTCTGTCTGAAATCATCTCTTGAGAGGAATTTTCCATCCTTTGCAGCCTCAGCAACCGCGATTGCTGCATTGTCTCCCATTCCATCGATCGTATTGAGTGCCGGCATCAGCTTTCCATCGATGATCTGGAAACGGTCCGGTTTCGCCCGGTAGATATCGATCGGCGTAAACTCAAATCCTCTGGCGTACATCTCCTGTACGATCTTCATATCACGGTAGACATCCTGTTCCTTTTTGGACAGACTGTCTTTTCTGCGCTCATAGTCTTTCTGGAAATATGCAAGACGTTCTTTTCCCTGACACATGATCTCATAGTTAAATCCCGTTGCACGAATGGAAAAATATGCCGCATAATAGGCAAGCGGATAATATACCTTACAATAGGCAATACGCCACGCCATCATAACGTAAGCTGCCGCATGCGCTTTCGGGAACATGTATTTGATCTTAAGACACGACTCGATATACCACTCCGGCACATTGTGCGCACGCATCTCAGTCTTCCATTCCTCCTTTAACCCTTTTCCTTTTCGAACCGACTCCATGATCGTAAAGGACTGCTCACTGTCAAGTCCCATCTGGATCAGATAGATCATGATATCATCACGCGTACAGATTGCGGTAGAAATAGTTGCCAGTCCCTGTTCGATCAAAGTCTGCGCATTTCCAAGCCATACGTCTGTACCATGGGACAGACCGGAAATACGGATCAGATCTGAAAATTCCTGCGGTTTGGCATCGATAACCATCTGCATCGCGAACTCGGTACCAAACTCCGGAATACCAAGACATCCTAACGGAATGCCATTGATATCCTCCGGGGTTACGCCCAGTGCCGATGTATTTTTAAATAAGGACATTACTGATTCATCATCCAGTGGGATCGTTGTCGGATCAATCCCGGTCAGATCCTGTAACATACGGATCATGGTCGGATCATCGTGTCCGAGAATATCAAGTTTTAACAGGTTGTGGTCGATTGAATGATAATCAAAGTGCGTGGTAACTGTTGCCGTTGTCATATCATTTGCCGGATGCTGTACCGGGGTAAAGGTATTGATCTCTTCTCCCACCGGAAGTACGACGATACCCCCCGGATGCTGTCCGGTTGTCCTTCGTACGCCCACGCAGCCCTGCACGATACGGTCGATCTCGCAGTTTCGTTTGCGGATACCACGCTCTTCGTAATAATTTTTGATGTAACCAAATGCGGTCTTATCCGCCAGTGTTCCGATCGTTCCTGCACGGAACGTCTGCCCATATCCGAAAATAACCTCACAGTAGGCATGTGCCTTACTCTGATATTCTCCGGAAAAGTTTAAGTCAATATCCGGCTCTTTGTTTCCCTTAAATCCCAGGAATGTTTCAAATGGAATGTCAAATCCGTCTTTTACCAGCTTTTTGCCACAGACCGGACAGATCTTATCCGGCATATCACAGCCGCTTCGACCGGAAAATGCTTTTACCTCCGGCGAATCAAAATCGCTGTATTTACAGTTCGGGCAACGGTAATGCGCCTGCAGAGGATTTACCTCCGTGATACCGGACATCGTTGCCGCAAAGGACGATCCTACTGATCCACGGGAACCTACCAGATAACCATCCTCATTCGATTTCCATACCAGTTTCTGTGCAATGATATACATAACCGCATAACCATTGGAAATAATGGAATTTAACTCACGGTCTAACCGTTCCTTTACGATCGATGGCAGTTCCTCGCCATACATGCTGTGTGCCTTGGTATAACAGATGTCTCGCAACATCTGGTCTGAATTTTCAATGACAGGCGGACATTTATCTGGACGTACCGGTGCTATTTTTTCGCACATATCTGCGATCTTGTTCGGATTGGTAATGACGACTTCTTCCGCCTTACTGCTGCCCAGATAAGAAAATTCCTCTAACATCTCCTCTGTCGTATGCAGATAGAGTGGTGCCTGATCGTCCGCATCCTTAAATCCCTTTCCTGCCATAATGATACGGCGGTAAACCTCATCCTCCGGGTCAAGGAAATGCACGTCACAGGTTGCGACAACTAACTTGTTGAACGTCTCGCCCAATTTTACGATACGGCGGTTGATGTCCTGTAATTCCTCAATACTGCTGATCGACTCCTTGTCACTGCGGATCATAAACTCATTGTTTCCGACCGGCTGTATCTCAAGATAATCATAAAATTTTACCAGACGGATGATTTCTTCCTCCGGTCTGCCTCCAACCAAGGCACGATATAATTCTCCTGCCTCACAGGCAGAACCAAGTAACAGTCCCTCGCGGTATTTGACAAACTCACTTTTGGGTACTCTTGGTCTCTTGTTGTAATAAGTCAGATGTGACATGGACACCAGGCGGTATAAGTTGATCCTTCCGATATCATTGGTCGCCAAAATGATCGCATGGTACGTCGGCATCTTCATAATTGCCTCTTTGGAGGAACTTCCCATCTGATTGACTCCATCCAGATTTTCAATGCCGCGCTCTTTTAACATCTGAATAAATTTAACAAAAATCTCTGCCGTACAGCCTGCATCATCGACTGCCCGATGATGGTTTTCCAGTGAAACGCCAAGTGCCTTTGCCACCGTATCCAGTTTAAAACGGTTCAGATTCGGAAGCAGGATACGCGCCAGTGCCACCGTATCTATGATGGTAAAATCATTTTCAATCTGCTGTCTCTCACAGTTTTTGATGATAAAACTCATATCAAAATCTGCATTGTGCGCCACCATGATCGCACCTTTACAGAACTCCATAAACTGTGGCAGGATCTCCTCGATGACCGGTGCATCCATTACCATATCATCCTTAATGGAGGTCAGTTCTTCGATCCGGTACGGGATCGGCACCTGCGGATTGACAAAGGTTGAGAATTTATCAGTGATTTTGCCCTGCTCGACCTTTACCGCACCGATCTCTATGATCTTATCTTTTTCCGGCGAAAATCCGGTCGTCTCTAAATCAAATACAACATAGGTCTCATCCAGATCCTGATTTTTGGAATTTGTGATGATATCCTTTAAGTCATCGACCAGATATGCCTCGACTCCATAAATGATCTTAAAATCATCATCTGGCGAGACGGCATGGTTAGCATCCGGAAATGCCTGCACATCTCCATGGTCAGTGATGGCGATCGCCTTGTGTCCCCATTTCATCGCACGTTTAACGATGTCTTTGACATCGGAGACTCCGTCCATATCGCTCATTTTAGTATGACAGTGCAGCTCGACTCTCTTTTCCGGGCTTGTATCCATTCTTGTGGTCGTAAAATCAGCTGTCTTTTTGATGCCGACAATGGAACCGATGGTTAACTCACTGTCAAACTTATCGATCGTGGTAACACCCTTGATCTTTAAGAAAGCACCTTTTTTCAGTCCCTGCATCAGTTCTTCCAACTGATCATTTCTGGTAAAGATCTTTAACACAATGGAATCGGTAAAATCCGTTACCGACATGATCACGATCGTTTTTTCATTTCGGATCTCCCTTGTCTCAAGTGTCATAACCTGACAGCGGATCGTAACCTCTCCCATTTCTCCCACGATCTTTTCGATCGGAATGGTCTCGTCATCGAAATCCTTGCCGTATATCACATCCGGGTTGTCCGATTTCTTATAATTTCCACCATAGCCACCTTCGTAGCGTTTTTTCTGTTCCGGTTTTGCATTATTTCCTGCACTATTAAATGTTCTTGCAGGCTTTTGTTCAGGTACTTTCTTCTGATTGGAAGCAAGTAAGATCTCTTCTTTCGGCTCTGCCTCTTTTTCCTGCTCTGCCTTTTCTTCTCCTGCTGCCTCTGACTTCAGATTTACCTTTTTCATAATGTTATGGATCTCGAACTGGATCTGTAAGTCACTGTTTTTCCGGTGCTTGCTCTCCTTTGGCTTTTCATAGGCAAGTTCTACGACCAGATCAAGCCCGCACCGCTCACACACGATCTTTTCCAGAAATTCTACGATCTCATGTGCTCTTGTCTGCGCAATGATCGTATTTTCCAGTGTCAGTTTCAGATGCGTTTCATCCGAAAATTCCATTTTGGCAGAACGAAGCAGATTGTACTCCATCAGGCTGTAATTTTTCAGTTCCTCTAAAATACTGTCCTTATACAGTTCCATCAGAGTCTGGGGAGTATACTGACCGGAAAGCTGGTATTTTTCAATGACCTTTACATCCATCTGTCTGCCTTTAAAGATCTGCTCTCCAATAGTCTTTTCCAGCTGATAGATATTTTTCTTATGTATCAGGCGGCTTCCCGTCAGATAAATTCGGATGTGATCCTTGTCATGGTTCATCCCGACCTTGGTCACTTCCATCTCGGATAACAGTTTTTTCATATCTCCCGCCACTTCGAGCGTGGGGAACACATCAAAAAACAATTTTGTCATACGTTCCACTCCTTGCTATGCTTCATTCTCATTCCAATGCAGCAGCTCATAGCGAAGACTCTCTAACAGTTCCGTCTCCGGCACTTTCTTATACACCTCGCCATGTTTGATGATCAGTCCCTCTCCAATTCCACCGGCAATTCCGATATCAGCTTCTTTTGCCTCTCCCGGTCCGTTTACCACACAGCCCATCACTGCTACTTTTAAGTCTAACGGAATATCGGCAACCATATTTTCTACCTGATTGGCAAGTCCGATCAGATCGATCCTGGTTCTGCCGCAGGTCGGACAGGATACCACTTCTATGCCACCTTTGCGGAGTCCCAATGTCCGCAGGATCAGTTTTGCAGATTTGATCTCTTCTAACGGATCTCCGGTCAGAGAGACACGGATGGTATCACCAATGCCCTGATTTAAGATCAGTCCGAGTCCGATCGCTGATTTGATATTTCCGCTTATGATCGTTCCTGCCTCTGTGATTCCGACATGCAGTGGATGATCGGTCTTTTTTGAGATCAGTTCATGTGCTTTCACACACATCATAACATCCGATGACTTGATACTGATCACGAGGTTATCGTATCCCATATCCTCGATCAGTGCCACTTTATCGAGTGCACTCTCCACAATGCCTTCTGCAGTCACACCATGGTATTTTTCTACTAAATTCTTTTCCAGAGAACCACTGTTGACCCCGACACGGATCGGGATATTCCGCTCCTTTGCCACATCAATGACTGCTTTTACACGGTCTGCGCTTCCGATGTTTCCCGGATTGATACGGATCTTATCTGCTCCATGCTCCATTGCCGCGATCGCAAGCCGGTAATCAAAATGGATATCAGCGACCACTGGGATCGTAACCTGTTTTTTGATTTCGGTCAACGCCTCTGCCGCTTCCATCGTCGGAACTGCACAGCGGATAATGTCACAGCCTGCTGCTGTAAGTTGTCTGATCTGTGCTACTGTAGCTGCAACATCCTCTGTCTTTGTATTTGTCATAGACTGGATTAGGATCGGATTTCCTCCGCCGATCACTCTGTCTCCTATTTTAACCATCTTTGTCATCAGAACTGCTCCCTTCTTCTTACAAGAATATCTTTCGAATATCATTAAACATGACAACGATCATCAGCGCAAACAAAAGCATGATACCGACAAAATGCACCATACCCTCTTTTTCCGGGTTCACACCCTTACCGCGGATCGCTTCGATGATCAAAAATACCAGTCTTCCTCCATCCAGTGCCGGAAGAGGCAGCAGGTTCATCACACCAAGGTTTGCCGACAGCATGATGGTAATGTAGAGCATCTGTAAAAATGCTGCAAAATAGCCATAAGAAACACTCTCTTCATAGCTGTCCCCAATGACACTTACGATACCGACCGGACCGCTCATATCATTTAAGGTCACTCCACCGGTCACTAATAATTTCAGGCTTCCGATCGTCGTGGAGATCCAGTATTTCGTCTCATACACGCTGTATTTTAAATTCTGCCAGAGATTTCCATGCACATTCTGCGTGCTTCCCTGAAAACCATACAGATATCTGCCCAGCTCTTCATCATATTTTGGAACCAGTGTTGTCTGATACTTTTCTCCATCCCGCTCATAAGTGACCTCTACGGTCTCTCCGGCATGGAACATGGCATAAGAGCTGATCTCCCGGTAAAAATGAATCTTCTTTCCATTCATTTTTAAAATGGTATCGCCCGCCTGCATTTCTGCTTCTTCTGCGGCATATCCGCTTGTCACGCCAGCCAGTGTCGGCACATCATATCCAATGTTGCAGACAAGGATAAAAGAGAATACCAGTGCCATAATAAAATTAAATACCGGTCCTGCCGCAACCACACTGATCCGTGCCCACACCGATTTTTTGCCAAAGGCTCTCTCATCACTGCTCTCTCCGTCCTCGCCCTCCATCATACAGGCTCCGCCAAATGGAAGCAGTTTCAGGGAATATTTTGTCTCTCCTTTTTGGATTCCAAAGATCGTAGGTCCAAGTCCAAGACAAAATTCATTGACCCGGATGCCATTTGCCTTTGCCAGCCAGAAATGACCCAGTTCGTGAAAAATGATGATAATGCTGAAAATCAGTAATGCAATAATTATTTTCATCTATAAACAATGCCTTTCTATATACTCATATACCTGTCGCTCTGTTTCTAATATCTGCTCTAAATCCGGATGATCGATAAATGCGATCTGTCCCATACACTCTTCGATCAGTTCTGTGATCGCCAGATAGCTGATCTTTCGGTCCAAAAACAGTGCCACTGCCTTTTCATTTGCTGCGTTGTAGATTGTTGGCACATTGCCGCCCTGCTGCATTGCCTGATAAGCAAGTGCCAGTCCGCGGAACGTCTTCGTATCCGGTCTCTCAAATGTCAGATTGCCCAATGCAAACAGATCCAGCCGTTTTCCAGACATCGGACGACGTTTCGGATAATACAGAGCGTACTGGATCGGCAGCCGCATATCCGGTGTTCCAAGCTGTGCGATCACTGCGCCATCCTGATACTCCACTGCAGAATGGATGACACTCTGTGGATGGACGACAACCTCGATCTGATCCAAGTCCACGCCAAACAGCCACTTCGCCTCCATCACCTCAAGTCCTTTATTGACCAGTGTGGAGGAATCGATCGTGATCTTTCTTCCCATCGACCAGTTCGGATGTTTCAGTGCATCCTCTACCTGAATATTGGTAAGCTCCTCTCTCGTTCTTCCACGGAATGGTCCACCGGAAGCCGTTAAAAGGATCTTTGCGATCTCATTTCCGTCATTGCCCTGTAACGATTGGAAAATCGCGCTATGCTCACTGTCCACCGGAAGGATCGGCACCTGATATTCTTTTGCAAGTGGAATGATCAGATGACCTGCCGTAACCAGTGTCTCTTTGTTGGCAAGTGCGATCTTTTTGCCTTCCTTGATTGCTGCGATCGTTGGACGTATGCCAAGCATGCCGACAATTGCCGTCACAAGGATTTCGCTCTCCGCCTCAGTTGCAACCTCTAAGAGTCCGTCCATTCCGGATACGATTTTAACAGATAAGTCTGCTGTTTTGATGCGGAGTTCCTCCGCCTTTTTCTCATCATAAACACATGCCAGTTTTGGCATAAATTCTCGGATCTGTTTTTCTAATGCCGTAATATTACTGCCCGCCGCGATTGCCACGACTTTGATATCGCCCTGTTCTCTTACAATATCAAGTGTCTGTGTTCCGATCGAACCGGTGGAGCCTAAAATTGCGATCTTTTTCATCTGCGCTCTCCTGTTTTATAAAACGATAAAATTGGCAGCCAGGAAATAAATCACTGGTGCTGTAAAAATCACACTGTCAAAGCGATCTAAGATACCGCCATGTCCCGGTATCAGTTTTCCATAATCCTTGATTTCATAATTCCGCTTGATCGCAGAAGCTGTCAAATCTCCGACCATCGAGATCAATGCGCCAACGGCACTGATGCCTGCCATGATAAAGACATGGGTCTGTGTGCTGTTCATCGCAGATTTGAAGATCATACCATAAAGAATGGTAAGAAGTGCTGCTCCGATCACACCACCAACGGCGCCCTCAATCGATTTTTTCGGGCTGAGTTTCGGCGACATCTTGTGTTTTCCGATCAACATTCCCACACAGTATGCGCAGGTATCGCATCCCCAGGAACATAAAAAGATCAGCCACACGATATAGGCTCCGGCTGCAAGCATTCTGGTCTGGTAAACATAAGACAGCATTACTGCCACATAGAATACCCCAAAGAATGCCGCCATGATCTGCTCCGTCTTATACTTTGGATATGTAAAGACATACGCAAACATCAAAAGCATAAAGAAGCCCAGTACAAACATCATCAGATCCGGGATAAATTCAAATCTTAAGTTGCAGTAATAAACGGTTGCTGCAAGGTATCCGATGATACCCGGTGCCGATTTCTCGATATGAAAAATGCGGTAAAGCTCAAACATTCCGATATAGGATATCACTAAAGTCGATACTAAAAGCAGATCTCCTCCGGTAATGATCAATACCAGTGCAAGTGCCACTAACACAATTCCACTGAGCAGTCTTGTTTTAAACATTTGTTTCCTCCTTCAGTCCACCAAATCTCCGGTCTCTTTTATTATACGCCAAAATTGCCTTTTCCAATTCCTCTTTTCCGAAATCAGGCCACGGAACTTCAGTAAAGTAAAATTCACTGTATGCGAGCTGCCAAAGCAGATAATTGGATAGTCTCTGTTCTCCACTGGTGCGGATCAATAAATCCGGGTCTGGGATCCCTGCTGTGTCCAGATATTCTGCAAATATCTCTTCCGTGATGTCATTTTCCGTTCGCACACCCTGTGCAATATCCTCATGCAGTTTTCTCATTGCACGGATCATCTCATCCCGACTTCCATAATTGATCGCGATCTGCAGGTTCAGACCGTCATTATGTTTCGATGCCGCTTCCAGTTCTACGATCTGCTGCTGAAACCGCTCGGAAAGTCTTGTCGTATCACCAATGACACGTACACGCATATTATTTTTGTCCGCTGTACGGATACAGTTCTTTAAATAACTCTCTAACAGTTTCATCAGAGCACTCACTTCATTGTCCGGGCGGTTCCAGTTTTCCGTAGAAAATGCATACAGGGTCAGATACTTGATGCCCATATCATGCGCTGCCTTACAGACTGTCTCCACATTTTTTGCCCCGACGGTATGTCCGTAATTACGAGGCATTCCTTTGCTTTTTGCCCATCTTCCGTTTCCATCCAGTATGATTGCAACGTGCTGTGGGATCTTTTTGATCTCTTCCATCCGTTCATTCTCCATTTCCTGTAAAAAAAATGCGTCTCGCGACACAGTTTCCTATAATGTAACGAAAGTGAGGACACGCTTACATCATGCCCTCACTCACTCCTATCTTTTCTGAAAAAATCCTTATACGGTAAGGATTTCTTTCGTTTTTGCCTCTACTGCTTTGTCGACTTCTGCGATGTATTTATCTGTCATCTTCTGTGCATTGTCTTCTAATTCTTTGATCTCATCCTCAGAAACATCTGCTGATTTGCCGAGTTTCTTGAAAGAGTCATTCGCATCACGACGGATGTTACGAATTGCAACTTTGGCACTTTCTCCTTTTTTCTTAACGTCTTTGGCAAGCTCTTTACGTCTTTCCTCGGTCAGTTCCGGGAATAAAAGACGAACCACTTTACCATCGTTTGTCGGGTTGATACCAAGATCAGAAGTTAAGATCGCTTTTTCGATCTCTTTTACCATGGATGCTTCCCATGGCTGGATCTGGATCATTCTCGGTTCCGGTACGCTGACATTGGCTACCTGCTGGATCCCGGTTGGTGTTCCGTAGTAGTCTACTTTTAATTTGTCAAGCACATGAGGATTGGCACGACCAGCACGGATACTGCCAAACTCCTCTGATAAATTGTTCATTGTTTTCTGCATTTTTTCATCAAACTGAGCTAATCTCTCGTCCATATCTCTATCCATACCTTTCGCGTTTTTTACTTAAACGGTCACTTTCGTGCCATGGAATGTTCCTGTCATAGCATTTACAATACTATTTTTTTCATTCAGTCCAAAGACATACATTGGCATCTTATTTTCCATACACATAATAGAAGCTGTCAGATCCACAACGGCAAGTTTCTTGTCGATGACTTCCTGAATGGATACTTCATCATATTTCACTGCTGCCGGGTTGAGCTTCGGATCACTGTCGTATACGCCATCGATTGCTTTGGCAAGGTAAATACCCTCTGCCTCCATCTCGATCGCACGGAGTACGATACCGGTATCTGTAGAGAAATAAGGATGTCCGGTACCACCTGCAAAGAATACGACCATTCCTTTTTCAAAGTATTTGTTTGCACGGTCTTTGGAAAACAGCTTTGTCATGCTTCCGCACTCAAACGGAGTTAAGATCTGTGTCTGCATTCCAACAGAACGGAAAATCTCCGATACATAGATACAGTTCATGATTGTTGCAAGCATGCCAATCTGATCTGCCTTGGTACGATCGATCGTTTCGCTGGTTCTACCACGCCAGAAATTTCCTCCGCCGATCACGATACCAACCTGTACGCCGCTATCTACGATCTGTTTTACCTGTTTTGCAACTTCTGTTACGGTAGGCTCATCAAATCCGGTGTGTTTCTCCCCGGCCAATGCCTCACCACTTAATTTCAGAAATACTCTCTTCATGGAAATTTACATTCCTTTCTTTTCGCCAAATAAGCTCTGAACATCAACATCAGAGTAAGACTGTGAGCAGAAACCTTCGATGACTGCACCATTGTTGATCTGTACGGAACGTGATTTGATGTTACCCATAACAACTGCTGATGTATCTACTACAACAGGTCCCTGTACATCGATATCACCTTTGATTGCACCTGCAATAACTGCTGATGTGGAAGTTACATTACCGATCACTACAGAACCAAGTCCAATTTTTACTGTTCCTGTGCTGACAACCTCTCCCTCAATCTTTGCTGCATCTGCAAAGAACTCAGATGAATTGCTGTTTCCGTTGATCACACCTGTTACAACTAATTTGCCATTGCATCCGACATTTCCGTCTACCTGTCCCTGGATATCTAAAGATCCATTGGAAACGATATCACCTTTGATCACGGTACCCTGAGTGATCACAGAAGTCTCATCTGCTATTTCTACCTCTGGTTTTGCTACTGGTGCCTGAGTTGCCGGTGTTGCCTGGTATGTTGTCATGTTATCTGCCATTTTTTTCTCCTCCTGGGTTGCTTTTGTAACATTGTCTGTTGTATTGTTATCTGCTGTTACATTCTCTTTTTTCTCTGCTTCTGCCTTTTTCTCTTCTGCCTGTGCCGCTTTTACTTTAGCTTCTGCGGCTGCTTTTCTTGCAGCGGCTGCTTTTTCAGCTTCCTGCTGTGTTACCTGCTGCAGCAGACCGTCAAGCTTTGACAGTTCGGATGCCACATCCACTTCGCCTTCTAAAGTATTAACAACTAAGTCGTCTTCACTTGCAGTTGTTTCAAGATTGTCTTCTCCTGGCATTAACTCATTAACTGCCTGTGAAAAATCATCTTTAAAATCTTTAAAAAATCCCATGCTTTATTCCTCCATTTGTATTCCGCTATTCAACAGCCGCTGCTTTTACGGATTGAATAACCTGTGTATTTTCATCAATCGGAAGGATTTCGGCACCCATTCCCTGTAATGCCTCGATCAAAGAACCGATTGCTTCCACCGTTGTCTCTGCATCAGTGCCATCATGCAATAATACCACCGATGTTTTATATTTTACTACACCTTGTGTGACATTTTCAACTATTTCCTGTGCAGTATATTCCATCGACGCAGTATCTCCCGCCGATACGTTCCAGTCATAATATGTAGTTCCCTCTTTATTAAGGAAATGAATGAGTGCCTCCATTGGTACATTGCTGATCGCATTGTCACTCCCACCAGGGAAACGGTAAACCTGACTCTTTACTCCGGTCACCTGTTCCAGATAATCCTGTATCTTATGATAGTCCTCTTCAAATGCTTCCTCGGACTGATAGATCACACTGTATTTGTTGGAATAGGAATGCATGCCAAGCGTATGTCCCTCGTCCACAATGCGCTGATAAAGAGCTGCAGCTTCTTCGCTTTCATCCCCTGACACAAAAAAAGTTGCCTTTATTCCATATTGGGCAAGCGTATCTAAGATCAATACCGTATTTTCGGACGGTCCATTGTCAAAGGTCAGGTATACCTTGTGGGTATCCCCCTCTGTTGCCAGATTGTCTGCTTCCTCGATCCCAGTCGCAGGCGGAGTGACCCTGTCATAATTCTGAAATGTCAGCGCACTTTCCTCTATCTCCTGCGTTGAGGTCTCACTGTCCTGTAAAGACTCCTGCGGCAATTCCCTTGTCTGTTCCGCTGCTGTCTGCTCCTTTAATGTCTCGATCTGCTTTTGCATGGAATTTACCTTTACAAAAAGGCAGATGATCAACACCATCGACAATACAAACCATCCGATCACTCCAAAAATAATTCCATTTCGTATTCTTCCAATTCGTTTTCTGCGCTTTCTCTGGTTGCTTACTAACTCTGAATCCATATCCTGCATGTGGCATCCCCCAAAGTAATCCTTAGTACCTATCTATTGTAACACATTTTTCTATTTTTCAAAGAAAAAAGCACAAAAAAATTGATTAATTTTTTTGCGCTTTTTACAAAATATTCTGATTATTATATTTTTGAATGTTCTGTTTTACTTTCCAAGGACGTTCGCTGCCAGGAAACCAACAACAAATAAGAGTAACCCGACAAGCAGCATCCACAGATTTAGATTTCCAAGACCAATCCCGGATAATACGGCGATCGGGGATGCGATCACAAGCCCTAAGATCGCAAAATAGGTCTTTCTCTCATGTTTTTCCAGTAAGTACTCCACCAGTTTGGAGATCAGGAAGATCCCTGACACCACTCCGATGCCAAACGGCACCAGGATCCCCATGCAGTGAAACATGATTTTAAAATTCAATGCAAACAATGCCAGAAGAAACTGGTTGATACAATTTATGATAGGGGCGTAATACCCAAGTGACATCAAGAGCATCGAACCGCTTACACCCGGGATCACCATGGTTGCCGCTGCAAGTGCACCGATAAAAAATAAGGTGATTGCGCTGTTTACCCCAATGCTTAGTACCTGGTCTGTTCCCTGCTGTAAAAATTCCATTGCCACGATCAAGGCAAAGAACAGGAAAAACAGCGTTGCCTCCACAAGGGAAGCTTTCTGTCCGGATACTTTTGGCAGCAACATCGGAAGCCCGCCAAAGATCAGTCCGATGAAAAGCATGGCTGTCCAGAACGGATAATATTCAAACAGATAACCGATCACAAACGACAGTCCCGCTATGCCGATCGCCATTCCTATCATATAGGGAAGGAGCAGCTTCACGCTCTGTTTGAAATGGGAAAATACCCCGGTCACTGCGGAGATCACATCTCCATAAATCCCCATCGATACCATCATGGTTCCACCGCTCACCCCGGGAATGATATTCGCAACCCCGATCGCGACGCCCTGTAATAATTTTTTTACCAGACTCATTACGCCTCCTCTTTCTTTTCCATCATATTACGCTGCCACTGCTTTTTTTCTTTTTTATCCGGCAGTATCTTTTCTGCCATCGTTACCAGATGTCCCGCTACCGGCAACAGACAGCAGGTCGTTCCAATGTTAAATATGGTGTGCATATTGGCGATCTGTGCCATCGGATTTCCCGGTGTCAGACCTGCAACCCATGTCGTAAGCGGCGTATTCATACACAGGATCGTAAATAAGATCGTTCCAATGACGTTGAACATAAAATGGATGATCGTTGTCCTCTTTGCATTTCTACAGGTTCCCACCGATGCCAGCAATGCTGTGATACAGGTTCCGATATTTTGTCCAAACAAAACATACACCGATCCGGAAAATGAGATCGCGCCCCCTGCCGCAAGTGCCTGTAAGATACCTACCGATGCGGAAGACGACTGGATCAGTGCCGTAAAAGCTGCACCCGCTGCAATTCCAAAGAGCGGATTGGAAAATTTCGTCATCAGTCGGATAAAGTACTCGGACTCCTGCAATGGCATCATTGCATTTCCCATCATTTCCATTCCGATAAATAAAATCCCAAGTCCTGCGACGATCGTTCCAATGTTCTTTGCCCCCGGCCATTGAAAGAACAGGACCAATGCCACGCCCACAAACGCGATCAGCGGTGCAACTGCCCCTACATCCAGTGCGATCAACTGCCCTGTGATCGTTGTTCCGATATTGGCACCCATGATGACACCAACTGCCTGACGCAATGTCATCATCCCGGAATTTACAAATCCGACTACCATAACGGTAACCGCCGAAGAGGACTGGACCACTGCCGTCACGCCCATTCCAACCAATACGCCTAAATACCGGTTCGTTGTCAGCCGCTCTAAGATCTGTTTCATTTTGTTTCCCGCGGCAGCTTCCAGTCCGCTATTCATCATGTGCATACCATACAGAAACAGCGCGAGCCCGCCTAATAATGCTGTCAAATCTTTTACACTCATATGCTTCCTCTCTTTCCTATCTTATTATCTAAATTTCAGAAACATGTTCAATGATTTATGAGGTTTTTTGACAGTTTTTTAGCATCATCCAGTCCTATTTCTGCATGCAAAAAGGAGCTGCCAAAAGGCAACCCCTTTAAAAATCCAGTTTTTTCTTATGCATTCATCTGTGCTGCAACTTCAGCGGCAAAATCTTCCTGTTTCTTTTCGATACCTTCGCCTACTTCGAAACGAACTACCTTCTTGATAACAAGAGCACTATTTACAGATTTAAGATATGCTGCAACAGTCTGTTTTCCATCTTCTGCTTTTACATAAGTCTGATCTAATAAGCAGATCTCTTTCAACTGTTTCGAAACACGTCCTTCTACTGCACCGTTGAAGATCTTGTTAGCAACGATGTTTGCTTTGTCTTCCATAGCAAGATTAGCAAGAGCTGCTGCTGCTTCTTTGGAAAGGAAGTTGAACAGATAGTTCATATTGCTCTTCTTCTCTTCGTAAATAGCAATGTCTTCATCGCTCCATACTTTTTCTGTGCAAGCTTTTTCAATCAGTGCATTTAAGATTGGTTTTGGAAGAGATGCAGGATCATTTAAAGAAGAATCTACGATGATCTCTCTCATCTTGTCAAGCTCAGCCTGGTCGATATCAGCTCTGCTGATGTACTGTGGATTCATAGCTGCGATCTGCATTGCAATATTGGTAAGTGCTTCTTTTGCATCAGCTGCACCATCTGCTGCTACGATAACACCGATCTTACCGCCTGCATGAAGATAGCTTGCCACACAATCGCCTGTAACTCTTTCAAATCTACGAACAGATAATTTCTCTCCGATTGTAGCAGTTTTCTCGATCAATGCGTCTTTCAGACCATCTTTCTCAAGAAGTTCTTCTACATCTTCACCATTCTTACCACCGTTTAAACCAGAAGCAAGTGCACGGTCAGCTACTAACTGAACAAATTCCTGGAATGTTGCATTCTTTGCAACGAAGTCAGTCTCAGAGTTAACCTCTGCAACAACTGCTACATTACCATCAACGGCAACACGTGCAATACCTTCTGCTGCAATTCTGGAAGCTTTTTTCTCCATTTTAGCAGCACCGCTTTTTCTTAATACCTCAACAGCTGCATCCATATCACCATTTGTTTCATTTAATGCTTTTTTACAATCCATCATACCTGCGCCGGTCATCTCACGCAGTTCTTTTACCATAGCTGCTGTAATAGCCATTTTGCTCATCCTCCATAAAATAAAATATAATGATAGAAAATCATGAAACAGAAAGGGACGTAATATGCGTCCCTCTCTTATTTAAGCTTCTTATTCCTCTACTGCTTCCTCATCTGCTGCTGCAGACTCAACTTCTTCTGCTGTCATCTCTGCGCCCTGATTAGCCTCGATTACAGCATCAGCCATCTTAGAAACGATTAATTTAACTGCTCTGATTGCATCATCGTTTCCTGGGATTACATAGTCTAATTCTTCTGGATCACAGTTTGTATCTGCAATACCGATTAATTTGATACCTAATGTATGTGCTTCCTGGATACAAATTCTCTCTTTTTTCGGATCTACTACAAAGATTGCATCCGGGAGCTTCTTCATCTCTTTGATACCGCCAAGGTTCTTCTCTAATTTCTCCCACTCTTTTTT
>URUD01000030.1 GCA_900550935.1 uncultured Roseburia sp. | reverse complement strand
CCCATAGGTTTTGATCAGATCCACAAACGCATTGACCGCAAAGGAATAATGCTGGGTGGAAACGCAGAACTGCTTTTTGCCACCCCCGCTCCCCTTATAGCGATCCTCCAAGATTGCCGCCTGCTCCAGCACCTGTCTGGCATATCCCAGAAAATCTTCTCCCTCTTTCGAAAGCGTAATGCCCTTGTTGGTCCGGTTAAAAATAACCACATTCATCTCTTTTTCCAGTTCATGGATCGCATTCGTCAGGCTAGGCTGCGAAATATAGAGCCGGTTGGCTGCCTCTGTTATTGTTCCTGTCTCTGCTACTGCTGTCACATATCTTAATTGTTGAAGTGTCATCTGTTCCCTGTCCTTTTCATCTCTCCGGTCTTCTAATGCTTTTGCAGACACAAGGGGAGTTCTAAATTATAGTTTTCCAACAGCTCTTTGTCATATAAAATGTCCTCTGTCCTGCCATCTGCAATAATTTTTCCATCTGACATCAAAATTGTCCTGCTGCATGTATCCAGTATCATGTCCAGATCATGTGATGCAATGATTTTCAAATAATGAAATGAATTTAAAATGCGTATCAGATTTCTCCTGTTTTTCGGATCAAGTGCTATGGACGGCTCATCCATTAAAATAATATCCGGTGTCATGGATAAAATCGTAGCAATGGATGCAAGCTTCTTTTCTCCACCTGACATTTTATAAATCGGGCGATCTTTTAAATGACTAATTCCGGTTTGTTCCAGTGCATACTTCACTCTCTCCGCAACTTCATGTTCCGATAATCCATAATTTCTTGGCGCAAAAGCAACATCCTCATATACCGTATTCATAAACAGTTGATTCTCCGAATCCTGAAACACATATCCAATTTTAGAACGTATTTCTGCCAGTGTATCTTTTTTTACAGGAATACCTTCCACACGGATCATACCCTCATAATCCAAATTCAATCCAACAAGCATTTTCAACAGTGTTGATTTTCCCACTCCATTCGCCCCGATCAAACCGATCGACTCATCTCCTGTCGCATGAAATGTAATATCCTTCAGTATTTCCACTCCTGTCTCATATCTAAATGATAACTGTTCTATGTCAATCCCAACCTGTTCCATGCTATGCTCCTCCAAATAAACTACCTGCTAATAATACCACTGGATATCTGCGAAATACCAGAAAAACTACACACCAGACCAGTAAATAGCAAATATCTTTCCATTGAAACGCTACCTTCTCTCCCATGTACTGATATTCACCACAAAACCCACGAAGCATCATACTCTCGTAAACAGCATTCGCTCTGTCAACACTTTTTAGCAGCAGCTGTCCTACCAGAGTTCCCCATACCTTATAATGGATCCCCCTTTGTCCTGGTGCCCGGAGCATGTACGCCTGCATAATTCTCTCAACCTCTTCCAGAAGCACTGTAATATACCGGTACATCAACATAATCTGTGTCACAATCGCTTTTGGCACATGAAGGTAGCGTAACGCATAGCAGATTTTTTCAATTGATGTAGTCGCGATCAGAAGATAAGATGCCAGTACACTAAATATCCCTTTTAAAATTAAGGTGATCATAGATAAAACTCCGGCACTGATCCTCACATTGTTTATCACAAAATAATTTTGATCAAAAAATGGATTAAAAACACCTATAAAACATACCAATGGCAACACAATCCTTAAACGTTCTAAACTTTTGCAAAATGAAAGATCTGCCAGCAGAAAAACTGCAACAGGATAGACCATCATTCCCATGACCCCTGCCACATCATACTTTGAAAATGATACAACAACTGCAATATAGACAACAGTTAAAATAAATTTAACCAGTGGATGAAGTTGATTCACCCACTGGTTTCTTTCTGACAAAGAATCCATTTCATGAATTTCATGGATTGCTTTTTTTATTTTACTCATGCTTTCTTATTCTTTCTGAAAAATTTAAATAAATAGCACGCACCTACGCAAACCAGAAGCACTACAATACTTCCTACAATCCCTGAGAATGTAGTTCCCAGTGCCGACTCCGATCCCTTAAACGCATAATCCGGAAGAAGCGACGTTACATCCTGAATCGCACTCGCTGTTTGATAAATACCACTATCCGCTCCTTCCATTTCTGTTGCACCAGTCAGCTTTGCTATTGACCATTCCAATCCATCTGGATAGGAGGATGCTGCCAATGACAATGCCCCTCCGATCAGCAATGCCACCCCTGCAAGGATTGCCATTGTCTTTTTGAAAGAAAACCGGCCTTCTTTTTTCTCAAGCTGTGAACTGCAGAACAAAAGCTCCGGTCTTGCCTCATAAACAAAAACAAGTACCGCTGCTGTGATCAGTCCCTCTACAAAACCAATCGCAAGATGGATCGGCTGCATGGTTGCAACAAAAGTTGCAAATGGAAGATCCGTAATACCAGATGCTAACGTCTCTAATGTTACACTGAACGCTCCCATCTGAAGCGTCAGAACACATCCCAAAATAGATGCTGTTATGATTTTTGCCTTCGACATACCATTTTTCATCATTGGCTTCCAAATAAGCAAGGAACCTATAAAGCATCCATAAAATGCCATATTCCATACATTACAGCCTAATGCCAGAAGTCCGCCATCTGCAAATAACAATCCCTGTATCAGCAAAACTCCTATCATCGTTAAAAATCCTGCATACGGTCCTAACAAAGCCGACAGCAGCATACCTCCACATAAATGTCCACTTGAACCAGTACCCGGGATCGTAAAATTAATCATCTGGGTTGCAAAAACAAATGCCCCCATAATTCCCATAACCGGCACCTTTTTTGTATCTGTTTCCAGTCTTACTTTCTTTACTGAATAGGCCGCTGCTGCCGTAGAACATACATACATTGTACCTGCTACCGCCGGAGCGATCAGCGCATCCGCCATGTGCATATCATTTTCCTCCATCTGCCTGTGTTTTCTTTGATTTCTCAATTATAACAAACTGTTTTCTTTGCACAAGCCCCATGGGGGGATATTATTTCTATAAAAATCTCTCTATGATCTGCTCCGTCGTAATCTTTCTCTATTTCCTATCGTTTCCAAACGGAATTTCCATCATTTAGCGTAACCGGAAAACGATAAGAATAATTTTTATTCTGCCAGTCCGGATCATCCATCATACGCAGCAGATTTTTCCCGGTAACCCTGCCCAGATTATATTTCGGATGTATGGCCGATAAAACCTTTACCCTCGCATCCTGACGCAGTTCTGCATCATCAAAAGACACAAGCGAAACATCTTCCGGCACATGCAGTCCACGTTCTTCCAGAAAATCCATATAATATCCGGCAATCTCATCGTTATACAGGATCATTGCCGTACAGTCCTTTGTCCGACGGTACATCCGGGTAAGCCCCTTTTTACTCAGTTTTTCTTCCATATCCTTGGTGGAATACCAGCGTATGTAATCATCATCGAACTTCACACCATAATCTGACAGGCATTCCACAAAACCTCTGTAACGCTCAATTCCCTGCATGTCATCATATTTGAACATGCCACCGATCCGACGGTGTCCGTTCTGGATCAGTATCTCGGTGACTTTGTATGCCGCCCTCGCATCTGACATCTCCACGCTGTCAAATTTCAGATTCTGATAATGATTATGGATAAATAATGTTGGGATGTTCCGTTTTCTTATCTCTTCGTATAAGCGGATATTGGGATTGGGGAAACTCGAACGCGTTCCCTCAATGATCAGACCGGAAACATTTCTGTTTAGCAGCCCTTCCAGATATACCGCTTCATCATTCAGACGGTTTTTGGTTACAGTTACATCGATCTCGTAGCCTGCCTTCTTTAAAACGGAATCAATTCCATCATAAACCCTCGGGAACAGATAATCAGAATAATAACTTAAGATCAGACCGATCCGCGGTCTTTCCTCATCTTCGTTCTTATTCTCATAAGACACATAGGTGCCGCTTCCCTTTACCCTGGTGATCAGTCCGTCCGCCTCTAATTGATTTAAGGCCGTCCGGACTGTCTGTCTGGAATATCCAAACTTTTTTTGCAGGACATTTTCTGACGGAAATTTGTCATCATTTTTAATGACTCCACTCGTGATCAGAGTCCGTCCCCAGTTGTATAATTTTTGATATTTCAGTAAATTCTGTTCCCCTGTCCCGATTCGTTCTGGCATATCCATTTACCGCCTTCTGTCCTGTATTTTTGCCTATTTGATCACCTGTAATGACTGACGATCTGCGAACACTGCTACGAAGATCAGGAATACAATTCCCTGTATTAACTGCATCATCTGTGTAGTGAAGCCCATCATGGTCAGTCCACTATTCAATACAATGTAAAGAAGGGAACCTACAATGATATTCTCAAATCTGACTTTTGCACCACCGGAAATTGGCATTCCGCCTAATACCAATGCGATCAGGATCTGCGTCTCCAGCTGGTTACCACCGGAGGATGTGACAGAACCAACTTTGATCACATTGATAAATGCTGCAAATCCTGTGATCGCACCTGCTAATACATAGATTAAAAATTTCATACGGTCGGTACGGATACCGGAAAACATTGCTGCTTTCTCGCCTGCTCCGATCGCTTTTAAATAAGTTCCAAACTTTGTGAAACGGAATGCGATAAATCCGATCACAAGAATGATTATGGTACAGGTCATTTTCAGCACTGTACTGTCATAATTGATCAGCTTTGCAGAACCTGCTACCGGTGCATTTGTGGTTAAATATTTGATAAATCCACGGAACAGGAACATTGTACAGATCGTTACAATAAAAGATTTGATCTTGCGGTATACATAAAAGTAACCATTTAATGCTCCGATCGCTGCTCCTGCCGCAATACCACCTACAATCGCAAGTGGAATGCTGATCTTGGATAACATACATACCACGATTGATGCGATTCCCAGGATGGAGCCCTGTGAAAAATCAAGTCCGCCCATCGTCATAATGAAAAATACACCTGTTGCTGCAATCATCGTCACATATACCTGAGAAAGTACCAATGACAGGTTTCCCATCATCCTGAAGTTTGTCAATACGTTAAACATCAGGAAGATCACAACCAGTCCTACTACCGGCAGAAGTGAACGAATCATTGACATTTTTGATAGTTTTTTGAGCTCCTGCTCTTTCTGTTCTGTGTTTGTCTTTGCTTGATTCTCCATAACTGCCTCCTTATACCATCATCGTAATCAGGCTGTTTTCATTCAGATCCTGACTACGCTCCAGCTCGCCGCTGATCCTGCCATCTTTCATAATAATGATACGGTCACACATACCGATCAGCTCCATCAGCTCTTCGGAAATCATAATGATCGATTTACCATTCTTTCGCATCTGGTTCATCAGCTGATAGATATCCTGTTTTACCTTGATATCAATGCCTCGTGTCGGGCTGTCTAAAACGACAATGTCAGAGTCTTTTCCGATCCATCTTGCCAGCACAACTTTCTGTTTGTTACCACCGGACAGATCAGATACAAACTGGTCAACATTTACCATTTTAACTGACATCTGTTTTGCGTACTGGTTTGCAAATTCTTTCCGTTTTTTATCGCTTAACATATGTGCCTTATTGGACAGTTCATCCAGGGAAGGCAGGCAGATGTTATCTCCGATACTCTGGTTCAATACAACCGATTCGTTATCACGGTCTTTGGATGTATATGCGATGCTGTGCCTGATCGCAGTCGGGATATCATTGATCTCAGTTCCGTCTGCCAATGTTACAGAACCTTCTCTGTCATAAGATGCTCCAAAAATAGCCTTGCCGATCTCGTGCATACCGGATTCGGAAAGTCCGCCAAATCCAAGCATCTCGCCTTTGTGAAGATCAAAGCTGACATCACTGATCAGTCCAGGTACTGTCACATTTTTAACAGATAAAACAACTTCATCTGATATCTTCTCGCCATAATCAGCACGGTAATAGTCTCCGGTTACCTCACGTCCAACCATCAGACGTTTCAGATCATCCTCTGTCACATCCGAACTCTTTACGGTATCAATATAAACACCATCTCTTAAGATTGTGATCGTATCGGATTTTTCAAGGATCTCCGGAAGGTCATGTGAAATGAAGATAACGGAGTTTCCACTTTCACGGATACGGTTCATATGCTTATACAGTTCCTCACGTCCTTCCTGTGAAAGTGCGGTTGTAGTCTCATCGATCACAACAATCTTTGGATCAAAATAAGTTGCCTTTACGATCTCTACTAATTTACGATCCTCGAAATTGTAGTTATCAATGATGTCGGATGCCTTAATTCTGTCAAATCCGTATTTTTTCAGTAATTCTGTCGCTTTTTTGTTCATCGCATTGGTATTTTTGATCCCCATATGTACGAACTGATCCTCGTGTCCGAGGAAAATATTCTCTGCAACCGTCAGACCGGACAGAGTCCCCAGCTCCTGCACGATAATGGAAACGCCTTCGTTGTTTGCTTCCACCTGATTTTTCGGGTGGATCTCTTTTCCATCCAGAATAAAGGTTCCACTTCCGATACTGTAAATTCCGGTCAGCATGTTGGTCAGTGTTGATTTTCCGGAACCATTTTCCCCGATCAGTGCATGAACCTCTCCTTTATTTACATTAAAGGAAACATTCTGAACTGCCTTCGTAATACCGAAGGACTTGCAAAGATTTTTTACCTGTAGTCTTACCTCGCTCATTGCATTTTCCTCCTCCGATTATTTTACGATCTCACCCTTGTTGACCTTGGTGGTCACGGTGATGATGATTAACAGTGCAAGACCTGTAATAACGTCCTGAATAGCGGTTGGTGCTCCCAAAGCGATGAAACCAAAGAAAATGATATTGATAACAAATTCACCAATTACGATCGCCTGCAGAGGCATGCCGTATTTCTTGAATGCCAGTCCGAAGAAGCATCCCATGGTTGGTACGAAGTTACGGCTCATAGAAGCCATTCCGGTTACAGCTACCATGGAAGAACCATAGCTGATGGTCAGGATCGCCATGACACCTAAGAATGCTCCACTTAACATAAATGCCAGCACTTTGTATTTATTGACATTGATACCCATGTTCTTGGCGACAAATTCGTTACTTCCGATCGCATAGGTATATGTTCCGATCTTGGTATAATTCAAGAAGATATAAGCAACCACGCATGCGAGCAGTGCTAAAATGATATCCCATGGCATCTGTCCGAATGCACGTAAGTCTGATGGAAGTGTCTGCTCCACTCCACCTGCAATATAGTTTGCAACAGACTCATAAATAAGAGCCAGACCGGTTGTAACGATCATAGATGGAATACGGAGTTTTACATAGAAGATACCATTTAATAATCCAACGATGGTTCCTGTGATGACACACCCAAGGATCAGTCCTGCATATCCCATGTTAAATCTGGTTGCCAGTACACATCCGGTAATGGCGGAAAGCATGATGTTGGCTCCAATGGAAAAGTCGAACATTCCCATAACCATTACAAAATAAAAACCAACTGCACCTACGGTCGCAATCAAGCTGGCCTGGAAGTAATTCAGCATATTTGAAAGCGATCCGAAGTTATGTGGTGTAAGTATTTTAAAAATCATCCAGGAAAGCACAACCAGAAATAGCAGAATCAGATATCCTTTTGCACTTCCCGACAGCTTTTTTGAACCCATATTATCTACCTCATTTTCCTGCTTTTGATAGGAGAGGCCGGTGCCGCCACGCGACGCCGACCTCCCTTTCGTAACTTTATTCTTTGCCTATTAGTTTCCTGCACGGGATGCTGCATCCTCGATAGAAACTTTCTTAGCTGCTTCTTTTAAGCCGTCCATGTCAAGCTGTGACATTTCAACAAGTTCATCTGATGTATATGGCAGCTGGTCTACGAAATATTTCTCGTATGAAGCATAGTCATCAGAAGATGATACATACAGGTATGGGAAAGCAACGTCCTCGAATTTTCCTTCAAATCCTGAGTAGTTTCCTTTTACTGCGTTGTAAACCATCATGAATGCGATCAGTGGATCACAGTAATGTCCACCAGACTCACCAGCCATAGAACCGTTTGCAAGTCTGTCGCCAAGGTCTGGAAGGAAGTCTGTAGATACGATATCAATATCCTGTGTCTTACCTGCACGTTCTACTGCTGCAATTGCACCCTGAAGTGGGTCACCGCCACCACCTGCCGGGATTAAAGCATCAAGGTTCGGATCTGCTGCCATTAAAGCTTCTGCTGCTTTGGAACCACCTTCAGAAGTTGTACCTGCGTACTGTGGCTCAGAAAGAGCTGCCTGATCGTCCGGATGGCTTTCGTTCCATTTATCAACGCCTGCCTGATATCCTTCCCATCTTCCAAGCCAGGTAGCATCCCCCTGCTCCCAACCGATCAGACCGATATTACGATCGCCTTTTTCAAGGAGGATATTTACAAGAGCTTCACCATTTGCCGGCTCGTCTTCGTGTACGGCACCGATGTAATATGGTGAGTCCTTTGCTGCCTGATAGATATCTGCGCTGTTCTCCTCACTGATGATACGGAAGAACTGTGCTAAATAAACTTTGTTATCATTACATGTTTTGATCGCGGAAGTCATCTCTGTATCAGATGAGTTACAGATGATAATTCCCTGGCATCCCGCTGCAACTAACTGCTCAACAGATGCTGTAACCTTCTCGGAAACGTGTCCCTGATCAACGTACTGAACCTGTACCCCTAAAGCTTCTGCCGCTGCATCAAGAATTAATTTACACTGAGAACCAAGTACGTCTGTGGAAGACCAGATGGAAACACCGATCTTAATATCGGAGTTATCAACTGCTGCTGTTGTCTCTCCACCCGCTTCTGCTGTTGTCCCAGAAGAACCGGAAGAGTCAGAAGAAGAAGTATTTGTTGTCCCCGCGTTACTGCCACAGGCTGACATTCCCACAACCATAGTCACTGCCAGCATAGTAGCTGTGATTTTTTTGAAAATTGTTTTCATTTTCATGTTTCTTTCCTCCCTTTACATTATTGTTGATTATTTGTAAAAACCTTTTGTAATTTTCATTATAGTCAGGCAATTATTTTTTTGCAAGAAAGTACAAGAGAATTTTTCGCAAAAGTTGTATTGTTTTCTGTTATTTTCGTCATATCTCTTCTGTAGTCCGCGCATGTTTTTGTGCATTTATCCAATATCTTGTGGGTGTATCTCCCTGTTTTGCCGTCGATTTTGTGCTACATTCCGATTACCCAACCCAGTTTTGTGCATCTGGCGCTTCTGTTACAATACAACTTTGTTGTTTTGTAACACCTGTACGTTATGTAATAAAAAACTCACTTGGGGAATCTTTCAGGTGTCGTTTTCCCTTTACACGCAAAAACAGCAGCCAGATCACCGACTGCTGTTTTTTTGCTTGTTTCTACTTATATATTATTGAGATTAGATGTTCAGTAAATCGCTGTATACTTTGAGTGCTCCCTCTGTCTCATGTGCAAGTACCCGTTTTGCTAATACTTTTCCGAGCTGAACGCCTTCCTGATCAAAGCTGTTTACATTCCATAAGAAGCCCTGGAACATGATCTTGTTCTCAAAGTGTGCCAGTAATGCTCCGAGTGTCTTTGGATTTAACTGGTCACCGATGATAATGCTGGATGGACGTCCACCCTCAAAGTTTTTGTTGCGGTTCTCATCTGCTTTACCACAGGCAAATGCTACGATCTGTGCTGCTACGTTTGCGCAGAGTTTCTGCTGGCTTGTGCTGTCCTGGATCACAACATCTGTTCCAATCTGGTTATTCTTAAATCCGATAAACTGAAGCGGTACGATGTCTGTTCCCTGATGCAGTAACTGATAGAAAGAATGCTGTCCGTTGGTTCCCGGTTCACCGAAGATCACTGGGCCTGTTGCATATTCTACCGGATCGCCAAAACGGTTGACTGATTTACCATTGGACTCCATATCAAGCTGCTGTAAATGTGCCGGGAAACGGCTGAGTGCCTGTGAATATGGTAAAACGGCTGTGCTTGGATAACCAAGTACGTTGCGCTCGTAAACACCGATCAGGGCATCTAACATTTCCGGGTTCTTTGTGATGTCTTTGTTTAAGGAAAGTTTGTCCTCTGCTGCTGCCCCATCCAAAAACTGTGCAAATACATCCGGTCCAAATGCCAGAGATAATACAGCACCACCAACAGCTGAAGTAGAAGAGAAACGTCCTCCGATGTAGTCATCCATAAAGAATGCAGCCAGATAATCATCACTCTTTGCCAGTGGAGAAGTCTCACTGGTAACTGCGATCATATGTTTGGAGGCATCCAGTCCTGCTTTCTTTAACGCATCTTTGACAAAAGACTCATTGGTCAGTGTCTCTAATGTGGTACCTGATTTGGAAACCAGTACGAAGATCGAATGTGCTACATCCGTTGCATTTAAAACTGCTGCTGCGTCATCCGGATCAACGTTGCTGATGAATTTTGCTTCCATTTTAAAAGTGTTATTTTTCTTTGCCCAGTTCTCAAGTGCTAAATACATTGCACGAGGACCAAGGTCACTTCCACCGATACCGATCTGGACAACTGTGGTAAATTTCTCGCCTGCTGCATTAGTGATCTCGCCTGCATGTACTTTATTTGCAAATTCAGCAATCCGTTTCTGCTGCTCTACATAAAAGCTTCTTTTGTCAACGCCATCTGCATTGACCGCATTGCCAAGCTGGCCGCGTGTCATGTGATGAAGTACCAGACGGTCCTCTCCGGTATTTACAACTTCGCCGTTATAGAGCGCTTCGAATTTTTCGGATAACTGTGCTTCTTTGGCTAATTCGCCGAGTGCTGCCAACACGGTGTCATCTACCTGTTTTGCTGCATAGTTATATGCCAGTCCCTCTGCCATCGGAATGCTGTAATTTTTTACACGATCTGCGCCGTTCTCTCCGGACATTGCCTCTGCAAGGTTTACATTTGCAACCTTGGACAGTTCCTGAAAAGAAGTAAGGGTGTCTAAATTGTTCCAGGTAACCATAATCATTTCCTCCTACTATTCCTAATTCCTACCTAATTAATTAATTTTTTAACAATCGAAAAAATTATACTATTAAATTCCGCTTAATTCAAGTGGAGCGCGCCTGTATTTTCGCTTATTTTCGACCACTACTGAAAAATCAGATTCCAAAATCCGGTCGAGGATAAAAACAGGATCAGCATGACCACCGGCACAACATACCGTATCATAAACGTATACAGCTTTGCCCGTCCGAAATGCTCCCCGTTTTTCTCCACCTCTTCCACGATCCACTTCGGTCCGATGACCCAGCCGATCAGGATACTGGTCAACAGAGAAATAAACGGCATCAAAAAGCTGTTACTGATATAATCCATTAAATCCAAAAGCTGCGCCGTAGAGCCGTTTGGCAACGGCAGTTCAAAATAAAAGTAATTGTAACCAAGACAGATGATGATTGCTGTAACAAGCGAATACGTTCCCACCAATGCACACATTTTCTTTCTGGTCTGATGAAAGATCTCCATACAGTTTGCCACCAGAGTCTCCATGACCGATACACAGGAGGTCAGTGCTGCAAATCCAAGTGCCACAAAAAACGCGATCGCAACGGCCCTTCCAACAACGCCCATCGCCTGAAAAACATTTGGCAGCGATACAAAGATCAGGCTCGGTCCCGATGCCATTCCCTCTTTTCCAAGGAACACATAGACCGCCGGTATGATCATCAGTCCCGCCAGAAGTGCAACGGTGGTATCAAACAGTTCAATCTGGTTTGTCGCCTTATTCAGATCCACCTCATCCTTTACATAGGAACCGTAAGTGATCATAATCCCCATTGAAACACTCAGAGAGAAAAACAGCTGGCTCATCGCATCAAGCAAAACCCCTAAAAATCCTGTCACAGTAAGACCTGTCACATCCGGTTTTAAATAGACCAGTAAGCCCTGTAAGCCGGTGCGCACAGTGCCATCCGCATCTTCATGTGACAGAGTCAGCGAAAATACAGCAATCCCAATGATCAAAACCAGAAGTCCCGGCATAATGTATTTCGACCATTTTTCAATTCCTTTTTCCACGCCACAGTACACGATCCACGCGGTCAATGCAAAAAATAACAGCATAAACACGATCGGCGATACTTTTGATGTGATAAAAGAGGTAAAATATCCCTCCTGCACTGCCTCACTTCCATCCGACACCAGATAAACCGTAAAATATTTTACGATCCAGCCACCGATGACGGAATAATACGTCATGATAAGAACCGGCACTAAAAATGTCAGATACCCTAAAAACTTCCACTTCGGATGAAGTGTCGCAAATGCCCTTAAGGCATTCTGTTTCGTCCGCCTCCCGATCGCAACGTCCGTTGTCAGAAGTACAAATCCAAATGTAAGCACCAGCACCAGATAAATGATCAGAAACAGTCCTCCCCCGTCTTTTGCACATAAATAAGGAAATCTCCATATGTTTCCCACACCTACTGCACTGCCTGCCGCAGCCAGGACAAAACCGATCGAACCGGTAAAGCTGCTCTTCTTTTTCTGCATAATTCCATTCTCCTTCTATTTCTACCCTCAGAATAGTTCTATGATACCAAATCCGCACCCTTCGCGCCACAACTTCTTTCCTATTTTGCTGAATACTTCCGCCCCAAAATGTGTTATACTCTATGATAACAGGAAATCAACTCTGAAATGGAGGTTAGTTACTATGAAACGAAAAACTGTATGGATCACCGGCGCAAGTTCCGGGATTGGAATGGAATTTGCCCGTATTTATGCCTCAAAGGGATATCGTCTGATCTTAACTGCAAGACGGAAAGACCGTCTGGATGCTCTCTCAAAAAAATTAGCCGTTCCATGTCTGATCGTAACTGGCGATCTCTCCAAAGAAGAAGAATGTTACCGCATTTTTGACCTTTTAAAGGAGGAGCGGATCGACGTTTTTATCAATAATGCAGGCTTTGGAACCTGCGGAAAATTTTCAGATACCGATCTGGAAAAAGAGATCAATATGCTGCACGTCAACGTAGCTGCCATGCACATTTTATTTAAACTTGTGCTGCGCAAAATGCAGTCCGAGGGAAGAGGAACCATCTTAAACGTTGCTTCCTCTGCCGGACTTCTGCCTGCAGGACCTTTTATGGCTGCCTACTATGCCAGCAAATCCTATGTTGTCAGCCTGACAAGGGCGGTTGCAGAGGAGTTACGACAGTCAAAAAGCCCTGTCTATGTCTGTGCTCTTTGCCCGGGACCGGTCAACACCGAGTTCAGCGAACATGCGGATGTTAAATTTGCTTTAAGCGGGATTTCTGCCGAATGTTGTGTCAGCGAAGCGTTCCGGGGCATGAAACAGAGAAGGACCATCATCATACCAACACCTCTGATGCGCCTTGCCTGCACCGCACAAAGGCTGGTTCCAACTCCGATCCTGCTGCCGATCATTGCAAGACAGCAGAAAAAGAAGACACGATAACTGATATTTGAAAGGAAAATCCAATGATTTTAAAGAAAGATGCGACACCTTTGATCGATTATCTGGAAGACTGGCCACTTCATTATTATGAGATTGAATCGATCGACGAGCGAAGGAACCTTCTTGCACAGGCGATCAAAGAAGAACGAAATATTCCGGAAGATACCTACCGCATGAAATTATTAGAAAAAAGATATGGCAAAAGCGGGAAAAACGATGCCTTTATGAGAGCCTGGATGATGATAAAAGCCTCCTGTTCTGCCGGCATTTCTTTTCTCAACAAACGCCACCTGCAAAAAGAATTAAAACAATATATGCAGGATCTGTGCCTGCTCGGATATGAAGCGGAAAATGAGACGGAACACGCCATGCTTGTTGCAGAATGGGAAAACTTTGCAGCAGTCTTCCTTGCATCCTGTACCGGAAGCAAGGCTTACTGTTCGACGTTATTCAGTCTTGTTCCGATCAAAGATGCCACGGTAGCCAGAAAAATCGCAGAAGAGATTGACCTTGTCACAAGACGTTACCCGGAAAAACTTGCTCTTTCCGAAGCATTCCAGCCATTCCGTCAGGTCATGGCAGATACTTATTGCAAATTGATTGAAAATGGTGCCGCTTACTGGGATGAGGTCATCCACTCATAATTTTCCATTGTTACTTTTCAAGATAAGAATCCACATCTTCGGGACCTACTTTGGCATGGGGAAGTCTGATGTATTTGCCATTTTCCAGATCCAGATCATCCAGACCGGCATTGGTTGCAAGGTCAAATGCAAGCTCTAACATTCCCTCTGCCTGTCCCTCTTTGTCATTGTATACCGTCCCTGCCATTTCTCCGTTTTTTACCGCTTCCAGGCCAACATCTGTTCCATCAATACCTACCACGATCGGCCATTCATCACGGCTTAACTCTGATGCTTTTAAGGCATCGATCGCACCGAGTGCCATATCATCATTATTTGCAAGCACCAGTTCGATCTTTGTGCCATTCTGGCTTATAAGCTGTGTCATCTGGGTCTGTGCCTGTGCCCGATTCCAGTTTGCAATGGCATAACCTAGTTTTTCCACCTCGATACCGCCTGATACGATCGTATTGACCGAATATTCCGTGCGTACAATGGCATCCTGATGCCCGGCTTCCCCTTCTAGCACAACATACTGGCAGACACCATCGCCATTTTTATCTGCACCCGGCTGTTTTAAAAACTGTTCCGCTGCGATCTCGCCTTCCATCACGCCGGATTCGAATGCCTTGGCACCGACATAATAGAGTCTGTCCCAACGCTCTAAGTCCTCTTCTACAAGCTCCCTGTTAAAAAAGATAACCGGAATATTATTTTTCTCCGCCAGATCAATGATCGTGGCCGGATCCGTCCGGTCTACCAGATTGACACAGATAATGTCGCATCCATCCTGAACCATCGTCTCCACCTGATTATTCTGTGTTGCCTGACTCTCTGAAGCATTATATACCTCTATATTGATGGCAACACCAGTCTCCTCTTCCTTCTGCGTTGCATAAGTATTAAATTCTTCCATGAGTTGAGATACAAATGTGTCGTACTGGTCATAAACAGTAACTCCGATTTTCATACTCTTTACTTCATCTGCCTGATTCGGAAACCGGCAGCCGGAAAGCAAAACCGTACCTGCAAACACTGCACAGGTACCAAAAAACCTATATTTTGTGTCTCTCATGTTTCCCCCTTACTGCACGATCGGGAATAAAATCTTCTGATTTTCCTCGTCATACAGATTTTCTTTTTTTACTACAAGGCTGTCCACCTGCTCACTGTCTGCAGATGACAGCTTATACTGTAACTGTTTTGCAATGGAACGCATGCTCTGATACCCCATGTTAAATTCATTCGGTACCACAAGAGCTGTGATCACCCCTTTATCCAGATAGTAAACTGCCTTTTCCGAGCATCCCTCTCCATATAACCGGAATGGCTGTTCTTCTTCCTGTCCTGCCTGTAAATAATCAACTGCTGTCTCTGTTTCGCGGTTGCCAAGCGATAAGATGATGTCCACCGGGCTGTCTTCCTGCATGGCAGCAAGTTCTGTCGAAAAACTCTCTGTCGAATCGTAAATGCACCATGCCAGCTCTGCCCCTGCATCTTCAAGCGTATCTTTTACCCCGGAGAGCCGCTGCTGCATGGATAGCAGCGTGCTGCTCCCACTTAACACCCCGATCTTTACCCCGGACAGGGAACCATCCTGGTCTGCGATCACCGCTTCTGCCAGTGATGTCCCTATCTTGCGATTGTCCGGTGCAGTCAACGCATAGACCCCCTCCGGGTCTACGTCACTCTCCAACAGCATAATGGCAACCGAGCCATCCATCTGCCCAAAGATCTGCTCCGGGTCCACACTGGACACCAGCTGTACGATGACACCCTGTGCTCCGTTTTCCACCTCACGGTCAATCAGGGCTTTCTGCTCTTCCTCATTTGTCAAAACGCCGGTCGAAACATAATTTAACTGTATGTTTTCCTCATTCGCCGCCTGCTCCAGCCCCTGCCGCATCGCGATCCAGCGGTCATTGTTGCTGTCATTTACGATGACAGACACCCGGTTTGGCTCTTCCTCCATATTTACAAAAAGCATACCTGCTGAAACTCCGAAAATAATAAGCACCAGAAGCAGAATCAGTCCCGCGAAATAAATCTGTCTTCTTTTCATTTGCCACTCTCCCCTCTCAGTTCCTTTATTTTCCCTCCTTCTAGCAGTTTCTGCATTTCCTGCGAATATGGGATCTTCGGCAGATGGATGCGCACGATGGTTCCCTCATCCGGCTGGCTCTCGATCTCCAGTCCGTACTGTTTTCCGAAGCGGAGCTGGATCCTGTTATGCACATTGATGAGTCCCACACCGGAACCGTGTTTTCTGACACGGTTATTGTCGGTCAGAAGCTGCTCCACGGTATCCTGTGGCATGCCAAGTCCGTTGTCACTTACTTCGATATAGATATCGCCATCGCTCTGGTATACCCGGACATGGATCTCTCCATCTCCATCCATCGCTTCCATGCCATAATAAATGGCATTTTCGAGCAACGGCTGCACGACCAGTTTTACCGTACAGCATTGCAATGCTTCCTCCTCTGCCTCAAAATCCACCGTAAAGCTGTTCTTGTAGCGGATCTTCTGGATGTTCATATAGTTTTTCGCATGCTTGATCTCATCCTCGATACGGATGATCGTCTTTCCACGGCTTAAGCTGATACGGAACAGACTCGCAAGCTGTGTGATCATAAAGACTGCATCCTCATAGCGTTCGCCCTCGATCATCCATACGATCGAGTCCAGTGTATTATATAAGAAGTGCGGATTGATCTGAGACTGCAGCGCATCCAGCTCGCTCTTACGTTTTTCCTCCTGCTCATGCAGGATGTCGTGCATCAGCTGATTGATCTGCGCTACCGTTGACCTTAGGGTTTTTCCTAAATGTTCTACCTCCTGCGTACCGCCCACATAGATGTCCGGATTTAAGTTTCCGGACTCCCACTCTTTTACGGATTCGTTTAATTTCCGCAGTGGTTTCGCGATCCTTACCGCTACTAACTGGTTTAATACGATGATCGCAAGCATGGAGATCGCAACCAGTAAGATCACAAACATTCTCGTTCCATACAACCCCATATCAAACGCACTCATCGGCACGACACTAACGATCTTCCATCCGGTGTAGCTTATGGTTTTTACCGTGATCAGGCGGTTTTCTCCCTGAAATACTTCCCGGTGGCTTCCATCCTCATAACGGGATGCTTCGAGGTTGTTTTCCTCATACAGATTGGTATAGATCAGTTTCTGTTTCGGATGATAGATGATCTCTCCGTTGCTGTCCATCAGATACACATACTCGGAAGAGTTGTCCGTATTTGCTTTGTTGAGCAGCTGCTCGATGCTGCTGTAGTTCATATCGACAAGCAGTACACCAAGCGTTGGATTTCCGTTGTTCGTAATCTCCACTGCACGGCTTAACGAAATGACCCAGTAATACCGGTAGCTGGTGTTATCAAACAGATTCTGCACATGCGGGGTGGAAAAATGAAGGTTCTCCATCTGTCCGACCGCATTGACAAACCACTCCTGCCCCACAATGTCCAGGTCGTTTTTTTCATTCGCAACCGGAGCTGCTGCCACCAGATTTCCCTCATTCGTATAGCAGGCAATGCTGATCAGGTTATCCTTATTTGCTTCATAGAGCAGATTCATTTCCTCATCCATCGAATCCACGGCAAAATCCTTGTCCTTGATGACACTGTAATACATCGTGTCGGAAATACGGCGCATATTCCGAAGGTAGGTTTCCAGATTGATCGCGGTCTGGTTCAAAAGCTGCTCGGAACTCTCGATCGTCATATCTTCCATACGGTTGACAAAACGGTTATATAACGTCACGCCAAGGATCCCCATACTGCACAGCGACACGATCGTAAAAGAAAGTGCTATCGTAAACTGTATCGTCTGGGGTTTCCTGTGTTTCGCAAGATATTCTGCTGTCTTTTGGTATAATTCTTTTCGTTTTCTCACGTTTCGTTCAATTTCCCTGCTTTATATTTGGATGGGGACATTCCAAACTGTTTTTTGAATACATAACTGAAATAGTTCGGATCGGAATAACCGACTTTTTCTGCGATCACATAGGTCTTTTCGTCTCTGGTCAGAAGGAGTTCCACTGCCTGTTCCATGCGGTAATCGGTAAGATAATTAATGAATGTCTTGCCGGTCTCCTTTTTAAATACGGTCGAGAAATATGCCGCACTTACATTTAAGTAGCTGCATATGGTCTCAATGCTCAGATCCTGTTTTGCATAATTTTCTTTTACATATTCGATCGCCCTTGTCACAAAGGACTTGGTCGTATCCTGTCTCTCGTTTGTGATCTGACGCTGCATGCGGATACAGTTTTCCGTCAGCCACGCACCCAGATCTTCCGTTGATTCCAGCTGCAGTGCCTGATTATAGACATCACTGTTTTCACCAAATACTTCCTCCATGTTGATCTCATGGTTGCTTCCAAAACGGAAGATCTCTGCGATCAGTTCCATCACTAAAATGCGGTAATTCTGCAGTGACATCTTGGTCTTTGCCATCTGCGTGGCAAATTCTGCGATTGCCTCCTCAAGCGGTTCGCGCTCGCCCATCTTCACTTTCTTTAAGATCTTCTGAATGTATGCCTCTTCCCAGTGCTCATCCACATTTTCATGCGGGTCCATCTCCGCGATATTAATGGCTCTGGTATTTCCATATAACACACGATAGGAAGTTGCATTTTTCGCACCCTGATAGGACAGGGAAAGCTGTCCGAGCTGGTTGCAGATGTGCCCGATCCCGGCGGTCACACATGCCTTGCAGACTCTTTTTGCCATCCTGCAGAACCGGTCCATATCATCCGTAAAATGCGTGATGTCATCTACATCGGGAAGCTGTGTGATCAGTAAAATATCTCCCAGATAGGTCACTGCCCTACAGCCCCATTTCTCAGTCAGCTGCTCCTCCGCCAGTTTCTTTACTGAAACTGTAAGCAAAAACGGATCGATCGGAACATTTTCCGGATTCGTCGTGCTGATATGCAAAACCGTCGCCACATAGTAAGGACCTGTCAGATCGATCTGATAGTTTTTGACATACTTTTCGATCTGCTCTTCCGGGATCCTTCCCTCGATCAACGAGGTATAGAAATTCTCCTGAAGCACCGGAAGACTCTCCATATAGTATGCACGGAGTTTATCGATGTTTCTCTTCTCGTCCATCTCCTTATCGAGGTTGGTCTTGATCCGCTCAAACACTTCCCGCAATTCATTAGAATTGATTGGTTTTAGGATATACTCTTCCGCTTCGATCTTGATCGCTTCCCTGGCGTATTCAAATTCATCAAAACCGGAAAAAATGATAACTTTTACTTTCTGGTAGAGTTCTTTTAATTTTTTGCACAGGGTCAATCCGTCCATATATGGCATTTTGATATCGGTCATCACCACGTCCGGCTGCAGTTCCTCTGCCATCTCCAATGCCTCGACGCCATTTCTGGCATACCCCACAATCTTAAATCCCATACTCTCCCAGTCCAGTTTTTTCATTATGACCTGGACTGCTTCTTCTTCATCGTCTACAAGTAAAACGCTATATTGATTCATGCCTGTCTCTTTCCTTATCGTTTCTTACCGTTTATGCACCATACTTATCATTCATCCGTTTCCACAATACGCCAAACACGATCGTGCAAAGAATGATCTGTGCCAGTGCCACATACAGGTTCACAAAAAGTAACAGTGCCATAACCAGTGTTGCCCCTCCGAAAAATAAGATCAGTGCCCCTCCGTTTTTCGCATAAGCCTTTTCATCTTTTACCGGCTCTTTGTTTTTTCCGCGGATGGTACTGACATCCTGTAAGATCATCAGTTTAAATCCATAATACATACAGATTACAAATAAAAGCAGTGGTATTCCTGCCTGTTCAAAAAATGTCTGTGCTGTCATAGTTTCCCTCCCACTTTTTCTTAATCAACAATAGCGGCTGAACTGCTCCAGCCGCTATTATTATAATACAATTTATGTATTGTTTCAAAACTTGTTTATTTCTTTGCAACGTATTTTCTGATATCAAGTGAAATTGCTACGAAGATTACAATACCGATGGCAATATACTGTGCGTTTGCATCGACTCCCAAGTACTGTAATGCTGCTTTTAACAGCTCAAATACGGCAACACCGATGATAGCGGATGATACTTTACCACGACCACCAGTAACAGATACACCACCGATGGTACATGCTGCGATTGCTTCCATTTCGTAACCATATCCTAAGTTGACGGATGCACCGCCGGCTTTTGCACCAAGCATGAAACCGGCAAGACCATACATAGCTGCTGCTTTCATGTAGATCAAGATCATGGTTTTCTTAACCGGAACACCGGCTACTTCTGCTGCCTGTGGGTTTCCACCGATCGCATACATATATTTTCCATGACGGGTCATATTGAAGATGAACCAGGTAATTGCTGCTACGATCAATGCGATCCAGATCAGCCAGCTGATTCCAAGGAATTTACCATTTGCAATGTCTGTGTACTCTTTTACATACCCACCAAGTGGTGTTGCACCTGTGTAGATTAAGGAAATACCATATACGATCTCCATCATTGCCAGTGTTGCGATAAATGGTGGTACACTTAAATATGCGATAAAGAAACCGGTAATACTACCGAATGCTGCACAGATCGCCATAACTACGATCAATGCAAGGAATACGTTCATTGGCTGCATATCCGGGAAAAATTTACCGGAATAATCCATACGTTGTAACAACGTACCTGCGATACATGCTGCGAAACCGATCATACGTCCTGCGGAAAGGTCACATCCTGCGGTGATAACACATCCTGCGATACCAAGTGCGATAACAAGTCGTGCACTCATGTTGGTTAAAATGTTTAATAAGTTGTTTGGTGTAAGGAAATTACTGGATGTAAATCCGGTATAGATAACCAGAATAAACATTACAATAATAACACCATTGTTAATGATAAAGTCTTTTGCTTTCTGCTGTTTTGTCTTTTCCATTCTATTGTCCTCCTCTGACTCAGAATTTTGTTGCGAAGCCCATTACTCTTGCCTGTGTCATCTCTTCCGGCTCTGTGATCTCACCGGTAAGTTTACCATTACACATAACGCAGATCCTGTCTGCCATTCCAAGAAGTTCTGACATTTCAGACGAGATCATTATGATTGCTTTTCCCTTTTTCGCCAGATCACTCATGATCTCGTATATCTCATGCTTTGCTCCTACATCAATTCCTCGTGTCGGTTCATCCATGATCAATACATCCGGGTCATTCGCCAGCCATCTGGAAACGATAACTTTCTGCTGATTACCACCAGATAAGTTTGCGATATGTTCCTTCATGCTTGGTGTCTTGATACTCAGCTTGTTAATGCTGTCATCCACAACTGCATTGATCTTTTTATGATCCAGGATAAATCCTGCTTTTAAGAACTTATTGTATACGGATACACCTACATTGTCCTTGATGGAAAGACATCCAAAAATACCATTTCCACGACGATCCTCTGTGATCAGTCCGATACCTGCATTCATCGCGTCAATCGGATGTTTGATCTTTACTTTATTGCCGTGCATGTAAACCTCACCGGAAGCCACTCCACGAATACCGAAGATACCTTCCATCAGCTCGGTTCTCTGTGCTCCTACCAGACCACCAAATCCAAGGATCTCGCCTTTCCGAAGGGTAAAGCTGACATTCTGGAAAGATTTCGGATTGATGGAACACAAATTTTTGACTTCCATGACAACCTCGCCTGGTTTATTCTCCTTTGGAGGATATACATTGGTCAGCTCACGGCCTACCATCTTTGCAATGATCTGGTCTGTGGTAAGTTCTGCTGCCGGCCAGGTTCCAACATAGGTACCATCACGCATGATCGTGATATCATCTGCGATCCGTTTGATCTCATCCATCTTATGAGAGATATAGACCATCGCAACGCCCTTATCCCTTAAATCATTCATGATACGGAACAATGCCTCGACTTCATTATCAGAAAGTGAGGAAGTCGGCTCATCAAAGATTACGACTTTCGCCTGCTGTGAAACTGCCTTTGCAATTTCAACGGACTGCATCTGACCAATGGAGAGAGAACCGAGCTGTGCTTTTGGATCAAAGTCCATTTTTACCTCTTTTAACCATCTCTCTGTCTCTGCATACATGGTCTTGTGATCAATCATCTTAAATGGTCCGAACCCTTTCATCGGGTAACGTCCCAGATAAAGATTTTCTGCCACACTTCTTGCAGGTACCGGCTGTAATTCCTGATGTACCATTGCAATACCATATTTCATTGCCTCATCCGGATTGTTGATCTCGATCTTTTTACCATCCAGGATGATCTCTCCTGCATCCATTCTGTAAATACCGAACAGGCATTTCATCAGAGTGGATTTTCCTGCACCGTTTTCCCCCATCAGTGCATGAACGGTTCCTGGTCTTAACGAAAGCTGCACATTATCAAGCGCTTTTACACCAGGGAAAGATTTGCAAACACCCTTAAGCTCCAGTTTATATTCCGCCATTTTGCTCCTCCTTTATTTTTTCAGGCAATCGCCCGTTTTATTTTATATAGATACAGATTGGGATCTGTGTATCGTCAAAGTTAAGTTTTCGAATCATTCTGATACATTCATTTGAAAGACAGGTGCGGGTGCAGATAACACCCGCACCGCCCCTGTTTTACTTCTTTTTTTCAACTAACGGATTATTTAACCATGTCAAGAACACTCTGTGCATTGTCTTTTGTAACTTTAACGTAATCACATCCGATGTAGTGCTCGTTGCCTGCACCTGTTAAGTAGTTGATTGCTGCATCTGCTGCACTGTGTGACTGTGCGAAGTGATCATTGAATACAGTACCTGTCATAGTTCCTGCGATAACATCCTCAAGTGCCTCTGATAATGCATCAACACCTACTAAGTAGATATCCTTACCTACAGTACGTCCTGCAGACTCGATTGCCTGTAAAGCACCAAGTGCCATTGCATCGTTGTTACAGAATACAACTTCTACATCATTGCCATGCTGGCTTAATGAGTTAGCTACTAACTGCTGTGCTGTAGCCTGATCCCAGTTACCAACCTGATCATCTAAGCAGTTTACATCAAGTCCTGCATCCTCAAGAGCTTTTACAGAATACTCGGTACGATACTGAGCATCTACGTTCTCCGGGTCACCTTCGATCATGATGTAATCGATCTTGCCGTTTCCGTTCATATCAAGTGTATCAAGTCCGATGTCTGCGATCAGTTCGCCCTGGTAAGTACCAGACTGACGAGCATCACATCCAACATATGTTACATTCCAGTTGTTGTCAGCCCATCTCTGCTCTTCTGACTCATCCGGCTCACGGTTGATATATACTAATGGAATATCTGCTGCTACAACCATGTCTGTGATGGTCTCTGCAGAAGAGGAGTTAACCGGGTTGATGATCAATACATCTACGCCCTGTGTAATGAAGTTCTGGATCTGGTTTGTCTGTGTAGCCTGGTCATTTGCACCATCTACAATTGTGATATTCTCTTTTGAAAATCCTTTTTCTACTAAGTAATTCTCAAGTTCTCCACGGAACAGTGTCATGAAGTTATCGGAGAACTGATAAATACATACACCAACCTTTTTATCAGCCAAATCACCATTTGCGGTATCTGCTGCTGCATCTGCAATATTCTCTGCTTCAGTTGTTGCGTTGTCTGTTGTTGCGTTATCTGTTGTTGCGTTATCTGTTGTTGCATTGTCTGTTGTTGTGGTGGTGTTGGAACTGCTTCCACATCCCATTGCTAAAGATGCCACCATTGTCATTGCGAGCATTACGCTAACTACTTTCTTTTTCATATTGAAAACCTCCCTAAATAAATGTTTTGGTAACTTCTTGTTACATGATGAATTATAGCAATGGAGGCATTAAAAAAACATACAAAATACTTCTCTCTTTCTAGAAAATTCTTCTGTATGTTTTGTGCAAAACGCTCGCTATTCTGTTTTTATATGCTTCTTTATTGGTTATTTTTGTGTGATATTCTTAAAAATCCTTAGATTACATTGGACAACTTCTTCGATTTTCCCTATCCATGTCCCTTACATAGCGTGCATTGAATGCCATGGTGCACTCTCTTAATTCCATCTTTCCATCAATGTATGGCTGGTACATGTCTAAGATACCCTCCGCACATCCGTCGCAGGTCGCATCGATGTTCCCCAAAGAATCTGCAACGATCTTTTCGCGCTGCTCTCTTGTTGTGTTTGCAATTAAATATTCATCCATCTGTGTTCGTTCCTCCATTAAAAACCTGCCAGGATCTTATTTAAGATCCGGTATAATTCTGCTGCTTCCTCCGGCTCTAACTTTACGCATGCTGCCATCTGCTCCGGTACACACACTGCCTTTTCCCGCAACGCATTTCCCTGCTCTGTGATCGTGACATTTAACACACGTTCGTCCTCTTTGGACCGTTTTCGTTCCACCCAGCCTTTTTTCTCCATCGTCTTTAACAGTGGCGTAAGTGTTCCTGAATCCAGATATAGATATTGTCCCAGTTCCTTTACAGTCACTTCCTTATGCTCCCACAAAACCATCATTGCAATATACTGTGTATAGGTCATGTCCAGTTCATCCAGAAAAGGTTTGTAATGTCTGACGATCTCCTTTGATGCTGCATATAGTGGAAAGCATAGCTGATTTGCCAGTTTTAACCTGTCATACTTATTACTCATTCTAAACCCGCCTTTTCATTTCATTGTGCCCAACTAAATCAGTATAGCATTTTTCTTTCCGGTTTTCTATCTTAAATCTGTGATTTTATAAAATCAACCACACCATCCTTTGGCAAAAATCCGACCTGCATGCCTGCTTTTTCGCCTTCCTTTAAGACTACAAGGGCTGGGATGCTTGTTATGCCGAATTTCTGCGCGAGATCCGGGTTTTCATCAACATCAACATTGTAAAAAGATACCGCATCGCTCATTTCCCCGGATACTTCTTCAAGTACCGGTGCAAGCATCTTGCATGGTCCGCACCAGGTTGCTGAAAAATCTACCACTGCTGCTTTCTTTTCTGTTACTTCGTTCCATTCTTTTTCTGAAATTTTCTTTACCATCTTTTTTTCTCCTTTATCGTTTCTTATTTATTTGAGTTCCTGCTTTTGGCAAGATAACTTACTGCTGTCAATGCTGCGACATTTCCTTCTCCTGCCGCTTTGATATACTGATACGGCGCGCCGGTTACGTCCCCGCAGGCAAAAAGCCCCGGAAGGTTGGTCTCAAGCTGTCTGTTTACGATCACCTGATTACTATCCATTGCAAGCCCCGGCACTAGCTGGGATGTTGCTATGCTTTCCCTTAAAATAAAGATACCATCTGTCTCTATGCTGCCCTCTTCCAGTCTCAGGCAAAGCCGCTCCGCTCCTTTTTCGATTGCCACCGGTTTTGCATCTGGAAGTACTTCGATCTTTGCGTGGAGTTTATTTTCCTGCTCATACATTGGCAGGTAATATACTTTTTCTGCCAGTTCCGCCAGATACTCTGCTTCCTGCTCTTCCTCTTTGGAATAGCCTATGACCGTCACTGTTTTTCCTTTATACAGTGCCCCATCACAGGTAGCGCAGTAGCTGACTCCCCTTCCGAGATTTTCCATCTCTCCCGGAAATGGCTTTGCTGTCGACACCCCACAGGCAAGTATGACCGCCTCCGCCTCATACATATCCCGGTGTCCCTGAATTGCAAAATAGCTGCCCATCGCATAGACCGCATTTACCCGGTCCTCTGTGATTGCAATGTCCATCTGCACCAGATGCTTTAAAAACGCGCTCTGCATCTGCTCGCCGGTCACTTCCGGCAGCCCCAGATAATTCTTTACCGTATGAGCTTTTTCTACTTTCAGGCTTAATTCTCTGCTGCCAAGCAGCAATATATTTTTATTGCGAACCTTTGCTGTGATTGCTGCTTCCAGCCCCGCCGGTCCTGTTCCTATGATCGCTATGTCGTATCGTTCCATCTTTGGCTCCATTCCGCAGGTGTTTTCCTGCTTCCTTTATTTTTTGCATTTCTCTCATTTTATATGAGTTTTTCCACGCATTTTTCTAATTCCTTCATGTCTGCCGTAGGCTCAAATCTTGCCACCACATTTCCATCTCTGTCTACCACAAATTTGGTAAAGTTCCATTTGATATTTGGGTTATCTTTATATCCTTTGTCCATCTTTTTAAGGAGCGCATTCATCGCGATCGCCTTTACGCCCTTTCCAGACCCTTCAAATCCTTTCTGCGACTTCAGATAAGTATATAACGGGATTTCGTTTTCCCCATTTACATCTGCTTTTTTCATCTGTGGAAACTGTGTATTGTACTTCAAGGTGCAAAACTCATGGATCTCTTCGTCCGTTCCCGGTGCCTGTCCGGCGAACTGATTGCATGGAATATCGATGATCTCCAGTCCTTTTTCGTGATATTTCTCATACATCGCTTCCAGTGGCTCGTATTGTGGTGTGAAGCCACAGCCTGTCGCTGTATTTACAATGACCAGAACTTTTCCTTTGAAGTCTGCCAGACTCTGTTTTTCTCCGTTTGCTGTTTCTACCGTATAATCATAAATGTTCACTTGCGTACTCTCCTTTTTCAATATAGTAGATTTTGCCTTCCCCGGCAAATCTATTGTTATAAATTATATTGTGTGCAACTTTTATATTTTGATTGTACGCAATCTTTTTGGTTTTGTCAATAGCTATTTTTAAAAATTCCACTCCGAGCCTACATCCAAGCCATTGGCGGTCAGCCAGTCATCCTCGACCGACACCACTTTCGTCTGCTCCTGCTCATCGATCAGGGTAACAGATACTTTTGGTCTTTCCCCTGGCTGCAATGCTTCGCATCCATAGTCTCCATCAAAGATATGCTTGATCTTCCACATAGGCTACGCCTCGATGGAATACTGCATCAGTTCGTATTTCAGTTTGCAGCCTTCGTAGATCTCTGCCGGAAGAAGTGCCCGCGCAACCAGCTTTAAATCCGGTGATTCGATGTCTGTTCGCTTCAGATTGGCGTAATCGCCATCGATCGATACCACCTCATAATACCATGTTTCCATTTTTGTTCTCCTTTAAATCTCTTTACTCTATCGATCAGGCATGTCAGCTTAATTATTCTAACCTTTGACAGCCCCCTGCGCCATACCATTTACCATATCTTTTACAAGGAAAAAGTACAAAATAACAATTGGAACTGCTATAAATACACTTCCAGCTGCAAATCTTGCAAACTCCGTTTCATCTAAACTCATCAGTCCTACCGCCACCGTGTATAAGTCTTTTTCTTTGAGAAGAAGCTTTGGCAGAATAAAATCACTCCACGGCCATGTAAAAGATGTAAGGGCTGTATACACAATAATCGGCTTGGATAACGGCAGATTTATCCTGGTAAACACCTGAACGTTTGTTGCACCATCAATTCTTGCCGCCTCATCGATTGCCTTTGGAATAGTGTCAAAAAATCCCTTTTGCGTCAGATATCCCATAGGCGCTCCTGCTGCATATATCAAAATGAGTCCCCATAAATGATTGATCAGATTAAACTGCGTCATAAGCAGATACACCGCAATCATTCCCATAAACGATGGAAACATCCCAAGTACCATTGTGATTTTCATCATTGGTTTTCTTGCCCTAAATGTAAATCTTGACATAGTATATGCAGTGAGTATCACAAGAAAAGTACCTAAAATGCAGCTTCCCGCAGCGATAAAAAGCGTATTAAGAAACCACTTTGGATAATTATACAGTGTTGTGTTGGTAAAAAGCTTCTCAAAACTTGCCAGACTGTATTCTTTTGGGAAAAATCCTTCAAATGAATAGATTGTTCCCGATTTGGAAAAGGACGCCAGTATCAGCCACAGGCAAGGAAAAAAGAACACAATCGCCACTGCAATCAGAATTATGTATGTTATGCCAGTATCCATGATACTGCCAAATTTTAATTTCTTTTTCATTGAAATGTATCCTCCTCTCTATAGGATGGTGATTTTATGTATACCGTCAGTGATATTATAGATGTAATCATGAATATGATCAAGCTTATTGCAGCTCCGATACAGTAATAATTATTGTCAATAGACAGATTGTACAGCCAGTTAATCAACAAATCGGTATCACTCGCAAGAAAATATCCATCCAGATAAAGACCACCTCGCAGAAAATAAAATATACCAAAGTTGTTGAAGTTCCCGATGAACTGTCCGAGCAGTACAGGCATTGTGGAAAAGAGCATAAATGGCATTGTCAGCTTCTGAAACTGTTTCCACCGCCCTGCTCCATCAATTTTTGCCGCCTCATATATAGAGATATCCCTGTTTGAAAGATTGCCTGTTGCAAGCAGCATTATAGATGGTACGCTAATCCAGCAATTTACCAGAAGTCCGATCATTCTTGAGCTCCACTTTGCATCCAGATCCAAGAATCCTATTGCACTTCCACCAGCAGCAGTGATCATCTGGTTAATCGGTCCACCATATGAAAACATAAATTTAAAAGCTAAAAGGGTGATGAATCCTGGAATTGCATATGCAAGTATGGGGAATGCTCTCCAGAATGCTTTTCCTTTTACGCAGTCCTTCTCAAGCAGCAACGCAAGACCCAGTCCTGCAAAATAATTTAAGGCTGTCGATACGATTGCCCAGACAATATTCCATCCCAGGATCTTAAAAAATGTCGGTGCAAACTGCGAAAGCGTAACCAGCTTTTTGAAATTAGCTATTCCTACCCAGTCCACCAATTCAGGTGGCACAATATTTCCGCCATAATTTGTAAACGCAATTAAAATCATAAAAATAATAGGCAGGATATTAAACACGCATACCCCGAGCACAGGCAGAACTAATACCAGCACATAGAATTTCTTATCCAATAACTGGCTTATTTCCTGACGGAAAGTAAGACATTTCTGCCCTTGTTCTATCCTTTTTTGCATGGCATATGCATCCTTTAAGTTCATCCTGTAAAGTACAATGAATGTCCCTGCTACAATCCATGCAAATATTCCCATCAGAAGCATAACCACGGAATTGTCACCTATAGTTCCAATCCATGCATCGCCTTTTTGTGTTCCTAATGTAAAAAATCCCAGAATATCACTCCAGCCACGTATGACAAAATATATGATTATGCTTAATTCAGTAATAAAGAACAAAAGTCCCTTGATTATACTTCCGTAGCATATCTGTCCGCCCCCCATGAGTATCGCTGACAGTTTTACCTGCCAGCTGCAGTCACGATAACATTCAAGAATATTTTTTCGTTGTTGCCTTCCCATAATATCTCCATTCTTGCACATACATGTGCATCGAAATCACTTTCATATAAATAAACTATTTCAAAGTATGGATTGCATCATAAATCTGCTTATCTACATCCTCCAGACCAGCTTTTATCTCTTCAAGTGTTGCGTATTTTTTCTCTTTTTCTGTACGGAATGCATCTTTTGCAATATCTGTAAAAAATGTCTGACCCGGTGTCCATATCTGTGAAACCTCTTCTATCGAAGGCATCAACGTGATATTACCCTTCTCGAGGTTCTCATATAAAAGCTGTGATGTGCCGCCGGCTTTTTGTGCGGCATCCTCTCTTGCAGGGGCAACTCCAAGCATGTCACTTCGTTTTACCATCATTTCATAGCTGGTTGCAAAATCGATGAAAGCAAGGCACGCATTCGGATATTTGGTATAAGCACTGATTGCATATCCATTTATCCCTCCCATCGTCTTACTGTCAATAAGCTTTGGGCTTTCCTCTGTCAGATCACCGCTTTCAGGAAGCTTCGGCAGACTTGCCATTACAAGATTCTCTTTTGCCTTATCTTCTGCCTCTTTGTCATCCAGGCCTTGTGACCTGTACTCTGCCACCAGTTCATCTAGAAACGTCGAATAGACATCTGGTGTCGATATCGTTGCAAAATATGTTCCATCTGCAAGCTTGCTGTACGCATTAGTCGTGATAGTATCATCGATGCACTCCTCATTCATGACACCTGCAAGCTGCTCTAATACCCATGCTCCCTTTTCTGCTTCGCCTGCTGAAAAACCAATATCTGATGCATCCATATTGTTCTGACCAAAGACATATCCACCATATGAAAACAAAAATCCGCTTGAGAAATACACATCATAAACTGATTTCATATATCCATATTCTGCCGGATCCTCCTTATGGCGTTCTATTGAAAAAGCATACATATCGTTCCAGTTCTGTACCATATCTGGCACACCATCTTTCTCATCATCCCAACTCGTCTCCCAGTCATCTGGCAGCAAATCCGCTCTGTAATAAAGCATTGGTGCCTGTACATTGACTGGAATTCCGCAATAGTAGTCCACCCCGCCTTGGTTTGTCTTATATGCATCCCACGCTGTCTGTGGGATCTGCTTATAACATTCCATTGACTCTATTGGCAATGGATATATGTGTTTGCCCTGCGCGTATTGCATTATTACATCATTTGCCTGATACAATACATCAGGTCCGTAACCATAAGGTCCATCATTTGCCAGGTCAAGATACTGATTCATATTTGCATCTACTGCTGTTATTCCCTGATCCTTGTATGTTTCATTGAATGCTGAAATAAGCTCATCAAAATAGCCTTTCTCAATCGCGGTATCATTCTCAAGCACCTGAATTGTCACATTCTTCTCCAGCTCTCCTGTAAAAATATGTTCAAGTGCCGATGCACCATCACTTCCTGATGCCCCGCTATCCTCTTTTGCTGCACCTCCACAACTACAAAGCTGCTGTGTCAGCATCAACGTTATCATGACAATAGCAAATATTTTCCTCTTCATATTTGTCCCCCTATCTCTTTTATTACCACGAATCCTTTTGATTTCAAAAGCAGGTTATCCCTGTTGCAAACTGTTCCTTCTGCTGATTTATTCACTGGATTTAATCCATTTTCGATTAGAATACTTCTTTGCATGTCATTCTGACTAAAAACAATTTCTTTTTCAGAATCTGTCTCGTTTATCCACAATGTCATTGATGCTTCCTTCCATCTTCTTCTGACAACAAGCATGTAATTTTCTTCGACTATCTGAATATCTCCGTATTGAAGCACCTTTTCCTTTTTCATGGCAATCAGAACTTTTATCTTCTCAAATACCGCTTTATCCCAATGTGAATCATCCCAGTCAAAACATCGTCTTGAATCAGGGTCATATCCACCCTCCATGCATATTTCTGTTCCATAATATATACACGGAGTTCCTACAAAGATCATTTCAAGTGCCAGCGCTGCAAGCAGCTTATCCTTGTCACAGCCGACCTCAGAAAAAAATCGATGCGTATCATGCGAATCCAGAAGATTCAGCATCATGATATTTACCTGTTCTAAATTACGCATAAGATTTGAATTTAGCTTCTCAGCCATCGTCTTCGCATCAAATGTCTCTTTGGCGAAATAATCCAGGCACGCCTTTGTAAATGAATAGTTCATGATACTGTCATACTGATCTCCTTGTAGATACGGATATGCATCATGCCAGTTCTCCCCAATTATGACACAATCTGGATTTATTTTCTTGACAGACTTGCGAAATCTTCTCCAAAAGTCATGCGACACCTCGTCCGATACATCAAGCCTCCATCCGTCTATTTGCAATTTCTTCATCCAATACTCTGCAATCTGAATCAAAAAGTCCTGAACCTGCTCATTCGCTGTATTTAACTTCGGCATATAATTGCATGCAGCAAAACATTCATAATTTACCTTTACTACATCCACGCTGTCACCATCTATTAAAAACCAGTCAAAATATCTGGACTTTCGCCCCTTTTCTATCACATCCTGAAACTGCTTCATATCCATACTGCAATGATTAAAGACCGCATCCAGAACAACTTTTATCCCATTCCTGTGAGCCTCTTTTACCAGCTGCACCACGTCATCTTCAGAACCAAACTGCGGATCCACCTGCAGATAATCCCTGATGTCGTACTTGTGATTCGATATCGATGAGAAAATCGGCGTAAGATAAAGAGCAGTTATTCCCAGATTTTTCAGATAGTCCAGTTTATCAAGAATTCCTTGAATATCTCCACCTGCGAAATTGTGTGGTGTTGGCTTATCTCCCCAGGCCATATTTATATATGCAGTATCTTTTTGTTTGTTTCCATTATAAAATCTATCAATAAAAATCTGATAAAATACTGCATCCCGCATCCAGTCAACAGTTTTAAGTACGTCATTCCTGTTTATATACGGCATTTGGAAAAAATTGTAAAAGCCTTCCTCAAAGCAATAGCTTGTCGTCACGCCATCTTCACTGAAATAATATATTTTTCCATTGTCCTCTATTTCAAACAGATATGCAAAACGAACATCTTTCAGGACAAGCTTGATTTCGTAATAGCTATATAATTTATCTCTGTAACATACCTGCATCTGAGTCTTATTACGCTTCATTGTAAAATCGTATTTTTGTGCATAAACCAACCACACTTTTTTCCCATCATCTTCCCGGGACATCCGAAGCCGAAGAACCAGTTCTTTCTCTCCTGTTGCAAAACAATACCTCGAGTCGGGAATATGTAATATTGCATACTTATTCATTTATTTCTATTGAACCTTTTGTAACTATTCGTAAGAGGAATGAACCGTTACAACCTTTCTGTTATTTTTGTTGTTGACAAACATAGCTTTTTTCTTTATAACTGTGAAAGGAGCTTAAACGCTTCACTCACAGAAAAAACAGGAATTACCTGAAAGGAGTCCCTTTATGAAACAGACTATTACAATCAAAGATGTAGCAAAAGAAGCAGGCGTTTCTGTCGCTACTGTATCCTATGTGATTAACAATCGAACAGACAAATGTATTAGTGAAAAGACCAGGAAGAAAGTCCTTCAGGTAATCAATCTGTTAAACTACACACCCAATCAGTCTGCAAAGGCACTCGCAACAAACCGCAATCATATGGTTGCCTTTTATCTTTCTGAGAAAAATTCTTCTCTTAGAAACGCGCAGCAGACCTATTTTCTGCATTTTCTGATTTCGTATTTTCACGAAAAAGGATATGATTTAATCTGTCTGAATCATTCCTACACGGAGAAATTCGATCACGCTGATGTCATTATCTGTTATGATGTATCATCCAATCTTTTTCATCAGATTGGAGATAGTAATTTTATTCCGCTTGTTGCTTTTGACTGTATGATCAATGATCCATTATTTTTCCAGATCAACTCAGACTATGAAAATATATTAGAACAATCCAATGCACACTTTGGAGATGCTCCTTACACACTTGTACTGCTTGATACCGATAATCAGGAAAAAAAGGATTATATCTCAAGCCTTTTTTCCAATGTAGAGTATATAAATGACTTTTCAGATACATTAAAAGTAAACGATGATAATATTCTTGTGATAGATTATGTTCTTAATCAACAGCTTAAGGACTCACATAACACACTTTATATACCGGCCATCACAAAAGAAAAGGCTGATGCACTGTTTACCTGTTTTGAATATGCATTAGAACGTACACCAATTGCGCAACACAATATTTTTATCTGAAATAACACCGCCGCAGTAATTCTACGGCGGTTTATCCGTATATAGCTTCTCCCCATCACTTACACTCTACCGTTAAGATCTGGGTTGAAGGATCATAAGTGAATGTATATGAACCAGCCTTTGATGCTACAAGATTAGCACTGTCTGTTCCTGTTACGCAAGCCAGACTATCGGAATCATTCTCTGCGATATTTGTGTACCTGATGTACTCAGTCCCTACACTTTCCCTGTCACCTACAGAAACCATCGATGTAAACATAAACTCGTCGCCCTCTTCAAGCTCAACAGTCAGACTGTAAATACCATCCTTTTCAACAAATTTTGTCTCATCAGTATACACATCTTCCCAGTTAGTTATCTTTGCACCCTTTATATAATAATTCGTCTGCTTTTTTTCTCCGCCTGACTCACTTTCTCCATTGTAAGTCCAGTCAATTGTGTCATATGCGTTGATGTTAAATGCTTCCTTATTATCCTCGCTGTAATCAGCAGCATCCTCCTCATATGTATCTTCGCCAGGATATGTGGTCAATGTAAAAGTATAATTTCCTGAAATAAGACATTCAATATTAGCTCTCTTTGTGCTTGCATCTCCAAGACTTCCTGAATTCTTGAAATACTCCTCACCATCTTTTGAAAAAGCACTTAAATATCCGCTGCCTCTTTGATCATTCCACGACGAATTTATAGCAAACTGAAACTCATCACCCGACTCTAAGTCTAATGTGATAGTATAGACATTTGCATCTGGGTTATCCTCTTTTACCATTGTCTGGGCGTCGCCTATGACAGCTCCCCAGTTTGACTCCATAAGTACTGGACTGGTTCCACTTCCCACAATCGCAAAAGTTCTTGTGTCTTCCTGATAGGAAACAAACCCTGCAAAAATATCTGTATCCTGTGTAATAGCAGTCGAAAAATCAAACTTGTGACTCATCTGAGGTGTGGCAAACCACCCCGCAAATGTATATCCTTCTTTCTCTGGAACATATTCTTCTACACATTCCCCATCCTTTACATCCTTTGTCTCTAATGTAGTCTTTCCATCCGCATCATAAAATGTCACAACATGCGACGTCTGTGTCTTTTCATCTGTGGCATCTGTCGACTGCTCTGTTGGATTTGCACTTGTCCCTGCATCCTTTGACTGACATCCAGTTAAAACCGAAATCCCCATTACTGCAACTAACACCTTTGTCGCATACCTCTTTAATACTTCTCTTTTCATCCTTCTCCAATTCCTTTCTTAAACATTTTTTGTGTTCATTGTTGCTTTCTTCGCAAATATACTTAAACGGTTAACCACATGAGTAAAAAAAAGCAGCACCCCCTTTTCATTTTCCTGGGACAGAGGTTTGCTTAATCGGTTAACTTAAGTTAAATATAACACTCACATCATTCGCTGTCAAGTGTATGATTTTTCTTGAGTTTCCGCAGTTTTATCCACAACCGAATCGTTTTTCAGATACTGTCATAA
>URUD01000029.1 GCA_900550935.1 uncultured Roseburia sp. | reverse complement strand
GAAGCCCTTAACTTAAATGAAAAAGAGTCAAATATACTTGAACAGATTATCCAGCAGATGGAAGAAGACAGAATGCTCGACCGTGCAGAAGCCATAGCCGACATGAGATTTCACTTTATATTAAAAACCTGCGATGGAACTGTTGTAAAGCCACACGAAAGTAAAGAACATACGAGAAGCCGAAAAATCGACAAGGTACTGACCGGAAAATACACGGCAATTCCTTGCTTCTTTGGCATTATGCTTCTGGTATTTTATCTGACTTTTAATGTGATCGGTGCATGGCTGCAAAATTTGCTGGAACTTGGCATATCACAATTATCCGATGCGACAGAACAACTGATGATCGCGGCAGATGTTAATGAAGTATTGCGAGGGCTGGTCATCGATGGCATTTTTACCGGCGTGGGAAGTGTCTTGAGTTTCCTGCCGATCATTGTAACCCTCTTCTTCTTCCTTTCTTTGATGGAGGACAGTGGCTACATTGCCAGAGTTGCCTTTGTCATGGATAAACTGCTTCGGAAAATCGGTCTGTCAGGCAGAAGTATCGTCCCAATGCTGCTCGGATTTGGATGTACGGTTCCTGCAGTAATGGCAACAAGAACACTTTCATCAGAGCGGGACAGAAAGATGACAATCATGCTGACTCCATTTATGAGTTGTTCGGCAAAAATCCCGATTTACTCTGTTTTTGCAGCAGCATTTTTCCCGGGAAGAGAAGCACTTGTGATGATTTTCCTTTATTTGTCTGGAATTGTGGTTGGAATTGTCGCGGCAGCAGTATTAAATCACACAGCATTTCAGGGTAATCCGATCCCATTTGTCATGGAGCTGCCAAATTATCGGTTTCCATCTGCGAAAAGTGTGGGACAATTAATATGGGAAAAAGCAAAGGATTTTATCGAACGTGCATTTACAGTAATTTTTATGGCAACGATCATAATCTGGTTTTTACAGACTTTTGATACGAGATTTAATGTTGTAACAGATAGTGCAGATAGTCTGCTTGCCCAGGTAGGACAGCTGCTTGCACCGGTTTTTACACCGCTTGGTTTTTCGGACTGGAGAATTTCAACAGCCCTGATTACTGGTTTTACGGCAAAAGAAGCGGTTGTCAGCAGTTTGAGTGTGTTGACCGGAACCGCTATGGCAGATTTGAGCCAGGTACTTGGCGGCATGTTTACAGCACGTTCTGCCATTAGTTTTCTGCTTTTTACTTTGTTATATACACCATGTGTTGCAGCGATTGCAGCAATTAAACGTGAGATGGGCAGTGGAAAAAAGGCATTTTGCATTGTATGTTTACAGTGTCTGATCGCATGGTGTGTGGCGTTTTTTTCATATCAGATAGGAGGCATTTTTGTTTAAATGCAGATTGTAGATTATATTTTGCTTGGAATGGTTGCAGTATGGATTGCTGCAGCCATCTTGTTTTTAAAAAAGAAAAAAAAGAGCGGCATCTGTCCGGGCTGCAGCTGTGCTTCCTGCAATAAATGCCCTAAAAAATAGTTTTTCGGACGTTTTTTACCTTTTTAGCTGTGAGAACTTGCGAAAATAGGAAAAATGATGTAAAATTAATATACTTATGTCGAATTAACAGAAGAAAAAGTAACATAAGCCAGGAAAGGGGAATTAGAATGAAGAAGAAAATCGTTGCAGGATTGATGCTTACAACAGTCTTATGTATGGCACTTGGCGGTTGTGGCAGTAATGCAGCAAATGAAAACAGTGATGTTTCGGAAGCAGTTGTGCCAGGAGCAGAAACTTCTTCCACAGAGACAGTTTCTGGTACAGACGAGGCGGATAATGGTGTAGTGGAATTAACTGTGTGGTCAGAAGAGGATAACTTTGATCTGTTAAATCAGATGATAGACAGCTTCAAACAGAAATATGCAGGCCAGGCAGAGTTTGAGATCAATCTGGTGCAGGGCTCTGATGACGAAACTAAGAATGTATTGCTCGGGGATATCCATAACGGGGCAGATGTATTCCCATTTGCAGATGACCAGCTCTCTGCCATGGTGGCAGCAGGAGCATTATATCCGGTTCCGAATGCAGATGAGGTAAAGAATGCCAATATAGAAGAGGCAGTATCAGCGGCTTCCATTAATGGCACGCTTTACGCGTATCCGATGACAGCTGACAATGGATATTTTCTCTACTATGATAAGAATGTACTCTCTGATGAAGATGTTCAGACGATGGATGGCATGCTAGCAGCATTAGAAGCGGCAGGAAAGACATTTTCGATGCAGTTAAATTCCGGATGGTATCTGTATTCTTTCTTTGGGAATACCGGATTGGAGTTTGGGGTTAACGATGATGGTGTGACCAACTATTGCAACTGGAATGCAACAGAGGGAGATATCAAAGGCATAGATATTGCACAGGCGATTTTAAATATTACATCCAGCCCGGCATTTATTAATGAAGAGGACGGAGATTTTGTTGCCGGGATCCAGAGCGGAAGCGTAGCAGCAGGGATCAGTGGTGTCTGGAATGCTGTTGCAGTGAAAGAGGCGTGGGGATCAGATTATGGTGCAGTAAAACTTCCGACCTATACGGTTGCAGGACAGCAGGTACAGATGGCATCCTTTACCGGATATAAGATGATGGGGGTCAATGCGTACTCCAAACATCCGGAATGGGCAGCAAAACTGGCTGACTGGTTTACCAATGAGGAAAATCAGACACTGCGTTTTGAGCAGAGAGCTCAGGGACCATCTAACAGCAATGCGGCAGCTTCCGATGCTGTAAAACAGGTGCCGGCAATTCAGGCAGTTATTGCACAGTCCCAGTATGGTAAGTTACAGCGTGTAGGAAACAGCTATTGGGATGCCTGTACAGCATTTGCGGATACGATGGCAGCCGGCAATCCGTCAGGGCAGGATCTGCAGGAGATTATGGATACGTTAGTGGATGGTATTACCGCATCTGCTGCACAGTAAATGATAAGGAGGATATGTATCATTATGAAAAAACAGGGACGTTTCAGTACAAAAATGATCATTCTGATCCCGGTATTTATTCTCGGATTTGTATCTGTCATTTCCAGCATACTGGCAGTTCGAAACATTCGTAAGGTAAATGCAAATGCAACACAGATTGCAAATGGTTATATGGTATGTGTGGATGAGTTAGGGGATATTCAGTCAGAAACCGAAAAGATCCATCGTTTGGGTCTTTCCCATATCGTGGCAACGGATCTGGATACGATGATCTCGCTGGTTGATACCATCCGTTCGGAACAGGCAGTTCTGGATGATTATTTGGCAGCGTTTGAGCAGTATGTGGATGACTCGGATCAGGACAATTATGAGGCGATTCTTTCCAATTATGAGGGATTAAAATATGAGATTGCAAACCTGATGGCATACAGTGCAAAAGGAGATAAAGAGGCAGCCTATGCACTTGCCAATGGAGCAATTTCCGAGTATGCGACTGCTATGCAGGATAATATCAAAGCGATTCAGGAAGTGGTAAACAGTGATGCAGAACAGGCAAAGGCACAGCTTGCATCCGTATACATCTATTCACTGACTGTCAGCATTATTACAATAGCAATCAGTGCAATCTCGCTGTTAACAGCAGCATTTGCAGTAATGAAATTAGTGATTGTACCGCTTTCTAAAACGCAGAAAGAAATTAGCGAGATCATCGATGATATCGATCATCGTGAGGGTGATCTGACACGACGTGTGACCATCTTATCAAATCAGGAGGTTGCAGCAGTTGGAAGCGGTATCAATCTGTTTATGGGAAAATTGCAGGATATTTTTAAAATTATCATTAGCAACTCTAAACGTATGGAAACTGTAGTTAATGAAGTGCGCGATAGTGTTATGACTTCAAACAGTAGTGTGTCTGATCTATCTGCATTAACGGAGGAACTGTCAGCAACGATGCAGGAAATGTCAGAGAATGCATCACTCATTAACAGCAATACAGAGTCTGTTACCGGAGAGGTAAACCAGATTGCAGAGCGTACCACAGAAATCAATAATTATACCAAAGAAATGAAAGAACACGCCAATTCCATGGAAGCTGCAGCACGTACGAATATGGAGTCTACCGGCGTGAAAGTAAATGAGATCCTTGCAGTATTAAATCAGGCGATTGAAGACAGTAACAGCGTAAATCAGGTCAACAATCTGACCGACGATATCTTAAATATTGCAAGCCAGACTAACCTTCTTGCATTAAACGCTTCCATTGAGGCAGCAAGAGCAGGAGAGGCAGGACGTGGATTTGCAGTGGTAGCAACCGAAATCAGTCAGCTTGCAGCAGCCAGTCAGGAGGCAGCAAACCGTATCCAGCAGATCAATACAGTAGTCACAAATGCCGTACATAATCTGGCAGATAATGCAAACGGACTGGTACAGTATATGAATGATTCTATTTTACCAGAGTTTGAATCATTCGTAGAAGCTGGAAGCGAATATAAGAACAAGGCATCTTATATTGAAAATGTAATGAATGAATTTGAAACAAAAACAGATTCGCTAAAGAACACTATGGTAGAGATCCAGACTTCCATCAACACGATCGCACATGCGATTGAGGAAGGCGCCAATGGTGTCAGCAATGCGGCAGACAGCACACAGGTACTGGTTGGAGACATGGAAAACATCTCAAGCCGTATGGATGAAAACTTTGAGATCGCAACCGATTTGAAGAAAGAAACCGCGATCTTTACAAAACTGTAAAAGGTAAGAGAAAGAAAAGGGCATCATCGTAAAAGGTGGTGCTCTTTGTACAATAAGCCTTGTCAGAATATCCGAATTAGTATATAATAATTTAGTTTTATATAGGAAAAATAAGGAGATATAAGGATGAGTAAAATTAGAACCAGATTTGCACCAAGTCCTACCGGAAGAATGCATGTAGGAAATCTGCGGTCTGCATTATATGAGTTTTTGATTGCAAAACATGAGGGCGGAGATTTTATGCTCCGTATAGAGGATACCGATCAGGAGCGTTTCGTTGAGGGCGCGGTTGATATCATTTACCGTACATTAGAGGAGACCGGATTAAAACATGACGAGGGACCGGACAAGGACGGTGGTTATGGACCATATGTGCAGAGTGAGCGCATGAAGACCGGTATCTACATGAAATATGCAAAAGAATTAGTGGACAAGGGAGAGGCTTATTACTGCTTCTGTGACAAAGAGCGTCTTGCAACCTTAAAGACGGAGGTCGTTGAGGGAAAAGAGATCATGCTCTATGACAAACATTGCCTGCATCTAAGCAAAGAAGAAGTGGAGGCAAATCTTGCAGCAGGCAAGCCATTTGTAATCCGTCAGAACATCCCAAACGAGGGGACCACAACATTCCATGATGAATTATATGGAGATATTACCGTGGAAAACGCAGAGTTAGATGATATGATCCTGATCAAATCCGACGGATACCCAACCTACAACTTTGCAAATGTAGTAGATGATCATACCATGAATATCACACATGTGGTACGTGGAAATGAGTATCTGTCATCATCTCCGAAATATCAGAGATTATACGATGCCTTTGGATGGGAGTCACCGGTCTATATCCATCTGCCACTGATCACGGATGAAAACCATAAGAAATTATCAAAAAGAAGTGGGCATTCTTCTTTTGAGGATTTATTAGAGCAGGGATTTTTAACCGAGGCGGTCGTAAACTATATTGCACTTCTTGGATGGAGTCCGGAAGATAACCGTGAGATCTTCTCGTTGGATGAACTGATCAAAGAGTTTGATTACCACAGGATCAGCAAATCACCGGCAGTATTTGATTACACCAAGTTAAAATGGATGAACGGCGAATACATCAAGGCAATGGACTTTGACGCATTCTATGAAAAAGCAGAACCATACCTAAAAAAAGTCATCACAAAAGATCTTGACTTAAAGAAGATTGCAGCAATGGTAAAAACCAGGATTGAGGTATTCCCGGATATCGCAGAGCATGTAGATTTCTTTGAGACACTTCCTGAGTATGACATTGCGATGTATACACACAAGAAGATGAAGACCAACGCAGAGACATCCCTTGCCGTATTAAAAGACGTGCTTCCAATGTTAGAGGCACAGGATGATTTCAGCAATGACGCTCTGTATGCACTTCTTCTCAAATATGTAGAGGAAAAAGGTGTAAAAAATGGTTATGTAATGTGGCCGATCCGTACTGCAGTATCTGGAAAACAGATGACACCGGGCGGTGCAACTGAGCTGATGGAGGTGCTCGGCAAAGAGGAGAGCATAACACGTATCCGCAAGGGAATCGAATTGTTAGAAACTGCTTTATAAAAGCAGACATGAGGTAATTATGGATTTAAACCCGTCTCAGGCAAGTGCCATCCGGCACAAGGAGGGACCGATGCTAGTCTTAGCCGGTCCCGGGAGCGGGAAAACGCTTGTGATCACCGAGCGTACCCGCTATCTGATAGAAGAATGTCATATTTCCCCTTCCAATATTTTAGTAATCACGTTTACAAAAGCAGCGGCAACCGAGATGAAAGAACGCTTTCAGAGGCGAATGGGCAGAGCCTGTCCAGTCACATTTGGAACGTTTCATGCCGTTTTTTTTATGATACTCAAACATGCGTATCATTATACGGCGGAAAATATCATGAAAGAAGAGCAGAAGTTCCAGTGGATCCGTGAGATCGTGACAAAACATAAGTTAGAGTATGAGGATGAAACAGAGTTCCTGACCGCAATCCTGGGCGAAATCAGTGCGGTAAAGAATACCGGGATTGAGATTGCACATTATTATTCGAAAAACTGTGCGGAAACGGTATTTCGACGGATCTTTAACGAGTATCAGGAATACCTCTACCGCCATGGCAAGATCGATTTTGATGATATGTTAGTCTATACAAAAGAACTTTTTTTAGAGAGGAAAGACATTTTAAGCGCATGGCAGAAAAAATATCCCTATATCCTGATCGATGAGTTTCAGGATATCAATAAGATCCAGTATGATGTGGTAAAACTGTTAGCAGGCGACAGCCAGAATCTGTTTGCGGTCGGGGATGATGATCAGTCGATCTACCGGTTCCGCGGGGCAAAACCGGAGATCATGCTTCATTTTAAAGAGGACTTTAAAGAGGCAGAAACGGTGCTGCTCGATACAAATTATCGTTCGACGGTGCCGATCGTGACCGCGGCGGGCAATGTCATAAAGTATAATAAAGAGCGTTTTCCAAAGAAGATACAGGCAGCCGGGGGAGATGGCGCAGCGGTAGAGTATCTGCTGTTTGAAGGGCAGCGGGAAGAAAATGCGAGGATCATCTGGGATATCCAGGAAGCCATCGACCATGGAGCAAATTACCGCGATTTTGCCATTTTATTCCGCACCAATATGCAACCAAGATTTTTGATGGAACAGCTGATGGCGTATAATATCCCGTTCCGCACCAGAGACAGCATCCCAAATCTGTACGAACACTGGCTTGCAAAAGACCTTTTTGCCTATATCAGGATCGCGATGGGGAGCCGGGAGAGGCGTGATTTTCTACAGATCATGAACCGCCCGAAACGCTACATCAGCAGGGATTCTTTGGATGAACCGACAGTTGCATTTGATGTGTGGGAATGGTATTACGAGGAACAGCCGTGGGTGGCAAAGCGGATCGGACAGTTAGAACACGATATCAAAGTGCTGGAGCGGTTAAGCCCGTATGCAGCCATCAATTACATACGAAAAGCCATCGGTTATGATGAATTTTGCGCAGAATATGCAGATTACCGCAGAATGAAGGTGGAAGACCTTTATGATGTGTTAGATGAACTGCAGGAAAGCGCGAAAGAGTACAAAGACTACGACGGATGGTTTTCCCATATTGAAACCTACACAAAAGAATTGCAGGAAGTATACCGCTTACAAAATCAGAATATGGAGAGTGTAACGCTAGCAACCCTGCACAGTGCGAAGGGATTGGAATATGAAAATGTCTATCTGATCGATGTCAACGAAGGGGTAATGCCCTATAAAAAAGCGGTGTTAGACACTGAGATCGAGGAAGAACGCCGGATGTTCTATGTCGGCATGACAAGGGCAAAAAAAAATCTGCATCTCTTTGCAGTCAAAAAACGGAACAATAAAGATGCAGAAATTTCAAGATTTATCAAAGAAGCACAGACTCCGTAAGGCTTAGTCCTCCATGGAGTCGAACTCTTCTTCGTCTAAAAGCTCGTCGAAACGATCGGCAACAGCTTCGTATTCGTCATCATCCTGAATGTTGTCGAGAGAAGGATTGCCCTCTTCGTCCTCAAAGTAGCGATAAATAAATACTTCACCATCCTCATTTGGCTCACCTTTTTCATCAAGTGGAAGCAGTGCGATATAATCCTGTTCTCCTACGGTGAAGATCGTGAGGATTTCACATTCTGCCTGTGTGCCGTCATCAAGTTCTAAGGTGACTAAGATATCATCGTCTTCGTTATTGGTATTATTTGATGCCATGTCAGTTCCTCCTTTTACAATAGATGAAATTATCATACCATACAAATTCCGGAATGAACAGTGCAAAAATAGAGATATTGAAAAGAAACAAAAATCATGTATAATAAAGAATAGAATTACGAGTAGAAGGAAAAACAACAGACAGGTAAGGGTGACCGAAGATATGGGCGATAGAATACGAGAAGGAAATTACGAAAAAATGGGGCTGGTGCGAAAAGGGGATGCGGCAATTTTTACCTTTGAAGGGGAAAAAGAAGATAATTGCAGCATTCTTTTTTACGGCAAAAATTTCGAGCTGACAGAGAAGATCAAAGTGCCGGAGCATTATTGCCGTGGGGCTCTCCGCTCCGTCAGTATCGAAGGTCTGCCACAGAAAAACTTAAGATACAATTATGAAATCAATGGCGTTGTAAAGACGGATGATTATGCGAGGAGTATCGTAGGAAGAGAAAAATGGAACGACGCAAAAAGGGCAGAGCGCAACTATCTGATCTGTGGTGGGGATATCCCGGAGGAGGGATTTGACTGGCAGGAGGATGTGTTGCCGGACATTCCAAGAAGCCGGATGATGATGTATAAGCTGCATGTCCGTAATTTTTCCATGGATGCCGGGGTGCGTGGCAAGAAGAGAGGCACTTTTGCAGCGGTCATGGACAAAATCCCATATCTGAAGTCGCTTGGAGTGACAACAGTCGAGTTTATGCCGGTCTATGAGTTCGAAGAGATGGTACTGCCAAAGGTAAGCCCATTACCGGATTATTTAAAATGGGAGAGCAAAGAAGTCGATAAGATTAAACCACAGATGGCAGAACCGACCGGAAGAGTAAACTGCTGGGGATATGTGCCGGGCAGTTATTTTGCGCCAAAGGCATCCTACAGCAGCACGCCAAGGGCTGATATCGAGTGGAAAACACTTATCCGGGAGCTTCATAAAAACAAGATGGAGTGCGTGATGGAGCTGTTTTTTGATGAAAAAGTCAATCAGAATATCATCCTGGATGCACTGCGTTTCTGGGTCAGGGAGTATCATGTGGATGGCTTCCATCTGGTTGGCAATTCCATCCCGATCACGGCGATTGCACAGGATCTGCTGTTGCGCCGCACCAAGCTTTATTACACCGGGTTTGCGCCGGTACTGCTTGAAGATGAAAAGCCATATCATCATTTATATGTCTACACGGATGAATACCTCTATCCGTCGCGCAAGATGTTAAACCACATGGGCGGCGAATTGACAGAGTTCCTCTGCCAGCAGAGAAAACAGCATAAGGTGCAGGGATTTGTCAATTATATTGCCAATCATGATGGATTTACACTTGCAGATGTGTTCCGTTATTGTGAGAAGCACAATGAGGGCAACGGAGAGGACAACTGCGACGGAAACAACTGGAATTATAGCAATAATTGTGGCGTGGAGGGATCGAGCCGGAAGCGTTTTGTAGAAAAAATGCGGAAAAAACAGCTTAAAAATGCCATTGCGATGCTTTATACAGCGCAGGGAGTGCCGCTTCTTTATGCAGGAGATGAATTTGGAAATTCCCAGAACGGAAACAACAATGCCTATTGTCAGGACAATGCAGTGGGCTGGTTGAACTGGAAAAATGAAAAACAGTATGGCTGGCTGGTTTCCTTTGTGATGAAAATGGCGCAGTTCAGACGGGCACATCCGGTAATCTCGTCGGAATTGCCGATGCAGCAGAATGATTATGCCAGAAAAGGTTTCCCGGATCTGTCTTATCATGGCGAGAATGCCTGGATTAGCGCGTTTCCGTCAGACAGACAGGCGGTTGGTGTGATGTATTGTGGGGCATATGTAAAGAAATCCGATGGGAGCGAGGACGATTTTGTCTATATCGGATATAATTTTCACAGCGGCAGGTCAGATCTTGCACTTCCAAAACTGCCGGAGAAGAAAAAGTGGTATCTGGTGGCAAATACTGCCTTAGAAGAACCATTTTTAGAGCAGCAGGAGAAACTGGATGACCAGTATCTGCTTACGATGGAGGGACAGTCTGTCTCATTGCTCATTGGAATAGAGGAAAAATGAAAAGGAGATGCTGAAATTGAAGGCGTTAGAACATTTGCGTACGATCAATCATCATAAAAGACTGGTGATGGAGGGATGCTTTAAGATCGGTCTGTACCGTCAGGGACTGTTACATGATCTGTCAAAGTACACTCCGACAGAATTTTTAGTTGGCTGCAAATATTATCAGGGAAATATGAGCCCAAACAATGCAGAACGGGAGGCGATCGGATATTCCTCTGCCTGGCTGCATCACAAGGGCAGGAATAAACACCACATGGAATACTGGATCGATTATGGCACAGGAAAAGAGGGAGCCGGACACGGCCGCATGTGTGGTATGAAGATGCCGCTCAATTTTGTCGCAGAGATGTATGTGGACCGGGTATCCGCCTCAAAAAATTATCAGAAAGAGGCTTACAGACAGGACAGTGCCCTAAGATATTATATGAAAGGCAGGGGACACTATCTGCTCCATGAGGATACGCAGGCGATGTTAGAGCTGCTTTTGGTCTACCTGGCAGTCAAAGGAGAGGACAGAGTCAACGATTTCTTAAAATACAGAGTTTTGCGGGGCAAGGTACCCTATCAGAAGGATGTTTTGGTTAAGATGCGCAGAAGTCTGGAAAAAAAGCTGCCATATCCTCTGGAAGAGTTGCAGACAAATCCATAGTGGTTCCGGTGATCGGATGGGAAAAGATTAAGCGGTGGGCATGAAGTGCCTGCCGCTTTATTAAATTGTTGTCGGGATGGTAGAGAAAATCGCCGATCAGTGGGTGACCGATATAACTCATATGGACACGGATCTGGTGGGTTTTTCCAGTATCTAAGTGAAGTGAAAGCAGAGAAAGCCCGTTTCGCTCTGCCAGTTTCCTGTAATGTGTGACAGCCGTTTCACCGCGCAGAAAATTGACCTCACGCTCAATGGTGGAGCCGTCTTTTCGCGCAATCGGTGCATCGATCGTGCCGGCGTCGTCGGTACTTCCCTCCACGATGGCAAGGTATTCGCGGGAGATCTCACGGCGTGTCATGGCATTGTTTAAAATGGCGGCACTTAACATATGTTTTGCAACAATGGTAAGACCGGTCGTGTCGCGGTCAAGACGGTTGATGCAGCGGAAAGGACAGGGTGTGCCACACGAATCAAAATAACCGGTAACGGCATTTGCAAGCGTGGATTCGTGGTGTCCCATCGAAGGATGGATCGGCATATGGGCAGGCTTATTTAGGACGAGGATATCTTTGTCCTCATAGCAGATGGAAAGAGGGATGTCCGCTGGGATGATGTTTTTGGAACTATCCCGTTCTTCTAAAGTAATTGTTAAAAGATCTCCTTCTTTTAAGGGAGTTTTAAGCAGGGTGCAGGTGCCATTTAACAGAACGCTGCCTGTGTTTTTCCTCAGATAGACGAAGACGGTATGCGGATAGCCGAGATTTTTCAGGTAATCCTGAATGGAAACTGGCGTATGCAGGTCGTTTTGTGTGATGGAATAGGTTAAAATGCGTTTCATATGGTTATTTTCCTGCCTTTTTCTAAGTGATTCTACCGATTATCTTATCTCGAAAAAAAGTCCGTGGCAAGAAAAAGATTTTTTAAAGGGGAAAAGCACGGAGAAGTTGACCCACTCATAGAATGTATTAATAAAGTTTTTAGGGTGTGCAGTGAAAACTTTTTTAACTCCCTTAACACCAGAGCAGGAAAGCGATTGTCTGAAAAAATGGAAAAATGGTGATTTAGAGGCAAAAAAAGAACTGATTTTGCGTAATATGCGTCTGGTTGCGCATGTCGCAAAGAAATACCAGAACTCGGAGGAGGACATGGAAGATCTGATCTCAATCGGAACCATCGGACTCATCAAAGCCATTGCCACCTATAAAGAGGATTACGGGAGCAGGCTTGCCACCTATGCCGCCAGATGTATTGACAACGAGCTGCTGATGCATTTTCGGGCAAAAAAGAAAACATCCAGGGAAGTTTCTTTGTATGAGCCGATCGGCACGGACAAAGAGGGAAACCAGATCCAGTTGTTAGATGTCGTGGAAACTGAGGAAATCGATGTTGTGGAGGAGATGGAGCGGCAGTCACAGATTGGAAAGATCTTAAAACTGGTGCCGTGCGTGTTGGATGAGAGGGAACAGTTTATCATTATAAGACGGTATGGACTCTATGGGCAGAAGGTGCTGACACAGCGGGAGATTGCAAAGAATATCGGCATATCACGCTCCTATGTATCGAGAATGGAAAAAAAGGCACTTGAAAAATTGCGAAAAAATCTCTAAAACACTTTTAAAAGCAAACTGGATATGATATTCTTTTAACAGGTGTTTTCTGCCGCCCGTATCTGGGCGGCAAATGCACGTCTCTTTTTTTAGTTCTTTGTAGCGGTTCGTCTACAGATTCCTATTTTCTGGTACAGGAAAAGGAGAAAATATGTATAGCAGCGTAGAAACGGCGATCTTGCACGGCATTTACAGTATACCGGTTCTGGTAGAAGCAGATGTCAGTGATGGACTGCCAATGTTTGAAATGGTTGGATTTTTAGCATCAGAGGTAAAAGAATCCAAAGAGCGGGTGCGCACCGCATTGAAAAACAGCGGATATCTGCTGCCTCCGAAGCGGATTACGGTGAATTTTACACCGGCAAATATCCGAAAGTCGGGTTCCGGGTTTGACCTTCCAATCGCCATTGCAGTACTGGCAGCACTTGGCATGCTTTCCGGCGCGTACGGAAAATATCTGCTGGACAAAGATTTGCTGATTTTAGGAGAGGTGGGGCTTGATGGCACAACAAAGCCGATCGCAGGGATTTTACCCATGGTCGCAGAGGCAAAAGAACGTGGGATGACACACTGCATTGTCCCATGGGAAAATGTTGAAGAAGCGAAACTGATCGCAGGCATGACAGTCTGGGGCGCAGACAGTATCAAAACGGCGATGCAGATCATACAGACGGGCATTTATGAAGAGCCCCCAAAGCCATATAATATAGAAGAAACAGCGAATGAGGAAACAATGCCGGATTTTGCAGACGTGCATGGGCAGAAAATGGCAAAGCGCGCGTGCGAGATCGCGGCATCCGGGATGCACAATCTGCTGCTGATCGGACCGCCTGGAGCAGGCAAAACGATGCTTGCTTCAAGAATCCCAACGATCCTCCCGGGACTGTTGGAAGAAGAGCGGATGGAACTCTCCAAAATCTACAGTGTCAGCGGACTGATGAAAAAGGGGATGAAACTGGTCGAAAACAGACCATTCCGGGCACCGCATCACACCATTACAGCGCAGGGGCTTGCAGGGGGAGGAGCAATCCCGAAACCGGGAGAGATCTCGCTTGCGCATAAGGGGGTTCTTTTTCTGGACGAACTGCCGGAATTTCAGAAAAATACGCTTGAAATTTTGCGGGAGCCGATGGAAGAAAAGAAGATCAGTCTGGTGCGGTTAAATGCGAGCTATGAATATCCGGCTGATTTTATGCTAGTGGCAGCGATGAATCCCTGTAAATGTGGGTACTACCCGGATGTCAGAAGATGCAGCTGCACGAAAAGTGCGGTCGAGCGTTACTTAGGAAGGATCAGCAGACCTTTGTTGGACCGCATGGATCTGTGCGTTGAGACCGCGATGGTATCTTATGCGGATCTAAAGGCATCGGGGAAAGAAGAGTCTTCCAGAGTGATCCGAAGCCGTGTGGAGGCAGCGAGGCAGATCCAGAGAGAGCGGTATCAGGGCGAACCATTTTTCTATAACAGCCAGATACCGGCGGGCAGGTTAGAAGAATACTGCGCCTTAAGCCACGCGCAGGAACAGTATATGGAACGAGTCTATAGGAGGCTGAACCTGACTGCGCGCTCTTACCATAAGATCTTAAAAGTGGCGCGCACGATCGCAGATCTGGAAGGAAGCAGACAGATCACGGATGGCCATTTAAATGAGGCGGTGTGTTATCGCGATATGGACTTAAAATATTGGAATGGAAACGGGGGTGAGGCATAAAATGAATTATTCCTACTGGCTTTCCAATATCCCGGAAATAAAGATCCGCACGATTGACCGCATTCTTCCTGTGGCAGGAAGTGCGAGAGATCTTTATTTTATGAGCGAAAAGCAGTTACTGATGCTGCCGGGCATCACAGAGAAACAGGTCGCTGCCATTTTGGCGAGTAAATGTCTTGACTATGAGACGTCGTATATGAAACTGGCAGAGCAGGGCATCTGGTTTGTATCGAGGGAAGATGCCTCGTTCCCGGAAAAATTAAAGGTGATCCCGGATGCACCGTACAGTCTGTACGTGAGAGGAAAAATGCCTGATCCCGCAAAAAAGACAGTGGCGATCGTGGGGGCGAGAAAATGCTCTGCATATGGACATTCCATTGCAGAAAAGATCGGAAAACGCCTCGCAGAGTGTGGGGCGCAGGTTGTGAGTGGAATGGCACAGGGCGTTGATGGAGACGGTCACCGCGGAGCAATTAATGGAGGTGGGCAGACATTTGCTGTGCTTGGTTGTGGTGTGGATGTCTGTTACCCGAAATTTCATCAGAAATTATATGAAGATATTTTAAAGGATGGAGGGATCTTATCCGAATATGCACCTGGGACACCACCGCTTCCTGCACTGTTTCCGGCAAGAAACCGAATTATTTCCGGACTTTCGGATATAGTAGTGGTGGTAGAGGCAAAAACGAGGAGTGGCTCGCTGATCACGGCAGATGATGCGCTCGAACAGGGAAAGGAAATTTACGCGGTTCCCGGCAGGCTTTATGATGACTTAAGTGCCGGCTGCAACAGCCTGATCCGCCAGGGTGCGGGTATTATTTCGGATGTGGAAGAATTTATAAAAGAGCTTGAATTATGCGACTTTTTGGGTGGAATACAGGAAAGTCTGACAAAATTATTACTTGCAAAAGAAGAAAGCATGGTGTATAGTTGTTTAAGTTTACGACCGAAAAGTATCGAAGAGTTGTTAAATGAGACCGGCTTGGAAATGGCGCAGATGATTGCGATTTTATCTGGTCTGTTGGAAAAAGGCTTTGCTGCGGAAACGGTCAAAAATTATTATATGAAAAAGATATAAGCATTTTCACATAAAAGGAGAGGAAGGAATGGCAAAGTACCTTGTAATCGTGGAGTCACCGGCAAAGGTAAAGACGATCAAAAAATTTCTGGGTAAAAACTATGAAGTGGTTGCATCAAACGGACATGTAAGGGATTTACCAAAGAGCCGGATGGGAATCGACGTAGAAAATGATTTCGAACCGAAGTATATTACCATCCGGGGGAAAGGTGATATTCTTGCAAAACTGCGCCGTGAAGTAAAAAAAGCGGACCGTGTCTATCTTGCAACTGACCCTGACCGTGAGGGAGAGGCTATTTCATGGCACTTAAGTCAGGCGCTCAAACTGGAAGATAAAGATGCACAGCGTATCACGTTCAACGAGATCACACAGCATGCAGTAAAAGAGTCTTTAAAATCGCCGAGAAGCATTGATATGAATCTGGTGGATGCACAGCAGACCAGACGTATCTTGGACCGTATGGTAGGTTATGAGATCAGTCCGGTGCTCTGGGCAAAGGTAAAAAGGGGCCTGAGTGCCGGAAGAGTACAGTCTGTGGCACTTCGGATCATATGTGACAGAGAAGAGGAGATCAATGCATTTATCCCGGAAGAATACTGGACGTTAGATGCCATGCTTTCCGTAAAAGGGGAAAAGAAACCGCTGCTTGCCAAATTCCATGGAGACGAAAATGGAAAGATCACAATCTCAAACCGTGCAGAGGTTGAGCAGATCATGAAAGAACTTGGACAGGAGAAATTTCAGGTTCTGGAAGTAAAAAAAGGAGAGCGTGTGAAAAAGGCACCATTGCCATTTACCACGAGTACACTTCAGCAGGAGGCATCCAAGGCACTTAACTTCCCAATCTCCAAAACGATGCGGATCGCACAGCAGCTCTATGAAGGAGTTGATATCAAAGGACAGGGAACGGTCGGTCTGATCACCTATCTGCGTACGGACTCCGTGCGGATCTCAGAAGAGGCAGATGAGCAGGCTAGAGAATATATCACAAATGCTTATGGAGAATCTTATGTTGCAGCGCGCACCACAGAAAAAAAGAGTGGAGCAAAGATACAGGATGCGCACGAGGCAATCCGTCCATCTGATATCAACCGTACACCGGTACTGGTTAAAGAATCGTTATCCAGAGATCAGTTCCGTTTGTACCAGCTGATCTGGAAACGTTTCACTGCCAGCCGTATGTCACCGGCAGTTTACGAGACCACGAATGTGAAGATCGGTGCAGGAAAATATCGTTTCGGAGTATCCGCATCCAAGATCGGATTTGATGGTTTCATGTCCGTGTATACAAGCGAAGAGGACGAAAAGGCAGAGAACAATGTCTTATTGAAATCAATTGATGAGACTACAGAGCTTTCCATGAAAGAACTGGAAGAAAAACAGCACTTTACCCAGCCACCGGCACATTATACGGAGGCATCTTTAGTAAAGACACTGGAAGAACTTGGAATTGGACGACCAAGTACCTATTCTCCGACGATCACGACTATTCTAGGAAGAAGGTATATTGTCAAGGAAGCTAAAAACCTCTATGTGACAGAGCTTGGAGAAGTGGTAAATCAGATCATGAAGGAATCTTTTCCGTCCATCGTAGATGAACATTTTACCGCAAATATGGAATCGCTCTTAGACAGCGTGGAGGCAGGACAGATCGGCTGGAAAGTGGTTGTACGGAATTTCTATCCAGATCTGGATGCAGCAGTCAAGGCAGCACAGAAGGATCTGGAAAAAGTCAAGATCGAGGACGAAGTTTCTGATGTCGTATGTGAGCTCTGTGGCAGGAACATGGTCGTCAAATATGGTCCTCATGGCAAATTTTTAGCATGCCCGGGTTTCCCGGAGTGCCGCAACACCAAACCATATCTGGAAAAGATCGGTGTTGCATGTCCGAAGTGCGGAAAAGAAGTGGTATTGCGTAAGACCAAAAAGGGCAGAAAATATTATGGTTGTGAAAACAATCCAGACTGCGATTTTATGAGCTGGTCAAGGCCGGTAAAAGAGAAGTGTCCGAAATGCGGAGGCTACATGGTCATCAAAGGAAATAAGATCGTCTGCGCTGATGAGCAGTGTGGTTATGTCACAGAAAAAGAGAAAGAAAATGATTAAAAATTCTGTAAAAAATATGAAAAATATTGAATTTTCAGAATAAACATGCTAAAATGAATACCATAAAAAGGCTTGTATCAATAGGTAGGAGGCACATGTATGAGTGTTCAATTATTAGATAAAACAAGAAAAATCAACAAGCTGTTACACAATAACAACTCATCCAAGGTCGTATTTAACGATATCTGCGATGTATTAAAAGAAATCTTGCAGTCTAACATTCTTGTAATCAGCAAAAAAGGAAAAGTCTTAGGTACGGGCGTATGTCCGGGAGTCAGTGAGATCAATGAACTGATCGTAGACGAAGTTGGCGGTTTCATTGACGGAATGTTAAACGAGAGACTTTTGGGAATCCTTTCGACGAAGGAGAACGTTAATCTTGAGACGCTTGGTTTTGTGGATGATGTGAAGAAATATACCGCGATCATCACACCGATCGATATTGCGGGTGAACGTCTGGGTACCTTATTCGTATACAGAGAGGATCGCCAGTACGATATCGATGATATCATCCTGAGTGAATACGGCACCACAGTAGTCGGACTTGAGATGATGCGTTCTGTAAACGAGGAGAACGCAGAGGAGACCAGAAAGGTTGCCATCGTAAAATCAGCGATCAGCACACTTTCCTTCTCAGAGCTCGAAGCGATCATCCATATTTTTGATGAGTTGGAGGGAAAAGAGGGCATTCTTGTTGCAAGTAAGATTGCGGATCGTGTTGGCATCACACGTTCTGTCATTGTCAATGCACTGCGTAAATTTGAAAGTGCAGGCGTGATCGAGTCACGTTCCTCTGGTATGAAAGGAACTTACATCAAAGTATTAAATGATGTTGTGTTTGATGAATTAGACCAGATTAAAAAACAAAATCAAAAAAAATAAAAAAATTTTTAAAAGGGTTTCATGTCATAAAATGAGCCCTTTTTTTTGTGTCAAAATACCTAGGAATAAATGCCTAAAAAACCAGTAAAACCAGTACTTTTGGACTGCTTGAAAAAAGATGACAGAAGAGGTCATTTTATACAAATATCTTGTGTCGAATGCCGTAAAAACGCACAACATAATGTAAAAAAACGGAAAAAAACACTTGTCTTTTTCCTAGAATATTCTATAATGGAATAAGATTATTGTAGAAAAAGTGTATTTTGAAGGGAGAGACAGTATGTTCAGTACGAACGCATTTGATTATATTAATGTGCTCGATAAGGCTGCAGATGCGAGCTGGCTTCGGGAAAATGTGATTACAAACAATATTTCAAATATTGATACTCCAGGGTATAAAAGACAGGATGTGGATTTTGAATCAGTTCTGAAAAAGGAGATGGGCAATTCAAGATATACCTCATTGGATAAAAAGGTTCGTGAACTCAACACAGATCTGAGTACACTTGATGTGTCTTCTTATACGGATTCATCCAATTATTCCTACCGCCTGGATGGAAATAACGTAGATGAGAATACCGAGAACTCAGAACTGGCATCCGAGTCATTACGTTATCAGCTTTTGACATCATCGATCAATGGTGATTTTTCAAGAATACAGACGGTACTTAAATAGGGAGGATTTTTATGGGATTATTTCAGGCATTTGACATAAGCGCAAGTGGTATGACAGCAGAGCGTTTCCGTATGGACACCATTGCGCAGAATATCGCCAATGTAAATACAACAAGAACAGAGGATGGTACACCGTACCGTCGTAAAGTGGTTACTTTTGCAGAAAAGACAGTGACACCGTTTACGACTTATTATGAGTCAGCACGTGCAAGAGCAGTCGGCAATGGTGTAAAGGTTACCTCAGTAAAAGAAGATGATACGACAGATTTTAAGATGGAATACGATCCGTCTCATCCGGATGCGGATGAAAACGGTTATGTATATTATCCGAATGTAAATACGGTCACAGAGATGACAAACCTGATCGATGCTACCCGTGCTTACGAGGCCAATACAACCGCTTTCGAGGCGACAAAGAGCATGGTAAAGGCGGCTTTGGAGATTGGACAGTAGGAAATAAGTATGAGATAAACGCCGCCATGCGGTAAGAAATGGAGTGAAAAAAGATGGATATTACCTCTTTGACAGGGATTACCTCAGACTATCTGAATTCGGTGGCATCCCAGAAACAGCTGGTAAATACAGATGAGAGTTTCCAGTCCGCATTAGATGCAGCAGTAGGAATGCTGACAGAGACAAATGATTTGGAAAATGATGCAACAGCAGCACAGATGGAATTTGCACTTGGACTTGCAGATAATCCACATGATATGCAGATTGCTGCAAAGAAAGCGTTGACAGCGTTGCAGTACACAACAGCGGTACGTGACAAGCTGCTCGAAGCTTACAAAGAAATTATGAATATGCAGATTTAATGATTGGAGTCAGATAGTATGCCAGAACAAGTGCAAAAAATAGCAAATCAGATCCTGGAATGGTGGAAGAAATTTAATACAAAACAGAAAGCATTGCTGATCAGTATCGTTGCCACCATCATATTAGCGTTAGTGATACTGGCGGTACTCGTAAGCAAACCTACAATGGTGGTGCTTCATCAGTGTACCACAACCTCAGAGGCAGGAGAAGTAAAAGACCTTCTGGATAAAGAGGGAGTTTCCTATCAGCTTTCTGATGACGGACTGACGTTTTATGTAGATCAGAAGGATAATGCAAACGCATCTATCCTGTTAGGACAAAATGGTATTCCAAGTGCAGGATTTAGTATTGATGATGTATTCAGTGGCGGTTTCAGTTCAACAGAGTCAGATAAGAACAAAAGATATAAACTTTATCTGCAGAACCGTTTTGAAGAACAGCTAGAGACACTCTCTAATGTAGAAAGCGCATCCGTTGATATAGATCCACCGGCAGATGATGGAACGATCATTGCAAGAAATCAGGAAACTTATGCAGCTGTTGTGCTGACACTTTCCGATGAGATGAGTGATGAACAGGCAGCGGGACTTGCAAAATACATCGCGGCACAGGTTGGAAACGCTACGACGGATAATATCGTTATCCTTGACCAGAATTCAAACCTGCTGTTTGCCGGCGGAGACTCTGACAGTAATATGGGAGCTGCCAGCACACAGTTTTCCTTAAAAGCGAAAGTAGAGAACCAGGTCAGAAGTAAAGTAAAAGATGTGTTGGTTGGTTCTGGAATTTATGATCATGCGGAAGTATCACCGGAGATCGATATCAACTTCGATGAGAGCAGTGAGGCAACACATGAGTATTATGCACCAGATGGTCAGACCAATGGTATGATCGGTAAAGTCAGTGAGTATGAGTCTGAGTCAGAGGGAGGTGCAGCGGCAGTTCCTGGTACAGATTCAAACAGTGATAATACGACTTATATGATCGAGGATAACGATTACACCCATTCTACTGTATCCGATAAGACAACCGATTATCAGAATAACGAAAAAATCACAGAGAGCAAGTCAACCGGTGGCAAGATCAATTACGATACTTCATACCTGTCTGCAGCAGTAAAGACTTATACGGTATACTCTGAGGATGTATTAAGAGCGTCCGGTGCACTTGACAACATGACATTTGATGAATACATTGCAGCCAACAGTACACCGACCAGAACAGAAGTGGATCAGGAATACTACACGATGATCGCCAACGCAACTGGTATCCCGGTAGATAATATTACAATCGTTGCAACCGATGAACCAGTGTTCCAGTATTCAACCGGTGGCAGAACCTGGTCTGATTATTTACAGATTATTTTGGCAGTGCTGATCTTCTTACTGTTAGGATATGTTGTATTCCGCAGCACAAGAAAAGAAAAAGTGGTAGAAGCCGAGCCGGAACTTTCCGTGGAGAGCCTGCTTGAGTCTACGAAAGAAAACCAGGATGAACTGGAAGATATTGGATATGCTGAGAAGTCTGAGACCAGACTTTTGATAGAAAAATTTGTAGAGGAGAACCCGGAAGCAGCAGCGTCGTTATTACGCAACTGGTTAAATGAGGGGTGGGATTGATTTATGGCAGCAACAGAGGAATTGAGTGGAGTACAAAAGGCAGCGATCCTGCTGATTGCACTCGGACCGGAACGGTCCGCCGATTTATTCAAACATCTGAAAGAGGATGAGATTGAGGAGTTGACACTGGAGATTGCAAATACCAGAAGTGTTTCTCCTCAGTTAAAAGAGGATGTGTTAAATGAGTTCTATCAGATCTGTTTGGCACAGCAGTATATAGCAGAAGGTGGTATCGGATATGCCAAGGAGCTGCTTGACAAGGCACTTGGTGCAGATAAGGCACAGGAAGTTATCACAAAACTTACGGCATCTCTTCAGGTTCGCCCGTTCGAATTTGTGCGTAAGACAGATCCAAGCCAGTTACTGAACTTTATCCAGGACGAGCATCCACAGACGATCGCGATGATTCTGTCATATCTGACAGCAGCACAGGCATCTATGGTGCTTGGCTCCCTGCCACCTGAGAAACAGGCTGATGTAGCAAAACGTATCGCAATGATGGATCGTACTTCGCCGGATGTGATCAAGGAGGTAGAGCGTGTGTTAGAGAGAAAGCTTTCTTCTCTGGTCAATCAGGATTATACGATTGTCGGTGGCGTAGATGCAATCGTAAACATTTTAAATACGGTAGACCGTTCTACCGAGAAACACATTATGGAATCACTCGAGATCGAAGAGCCAGAACTTGCAGACGAGATCCGCAAGAAGATGTTCGTATTCGAGGATATCTTATTGCTGGATGATCGTGCAATTCAGCGAGTACTCCGTGATGTAGACAACTCTGATCTTGGTGTGGCATTGAAGGGTGCAAATGAAGAAGTACAGAATGTGATCTTCAAGAACCTGTCAAAACGTCTTGCAGCAATGATCAAAGAGGATATGGAATTTATGGGTCCTGTTCGTATGAAGGACGTTGAAGAAGCACAGCAGAAGATTGTAAGTGTGATCCGTAAGTTAGAGGATGCAGGAGAGATCGTAATCTCCAGAGGCGGAGGTGACGAGATCGTTGTCTAATCTTTATAAACAGTGGTTCGTACATACCGAGGAAGACAATACAAGAGTGATCAACTCCAATGCAGTCATTGGCAATTACATTGAGAAAAATGTGACCCGGACACCGGGGGAGCCGGATGCAGATGGGTTTGCACAGGGACTTGCGATGACAGAGGTAACACCGGTCATCCATGAGGAGGAACCAGAGCAGGCCATAGAGGATGCAAAAGCCGAAGCAGAGAATATCATTGAGCAGGCAAGAATGGAAGCCGAGCAGATGGTAAATCAGGCAAAGGCAGAGGCAGGACAGGTCCGTGAGAGTGCAAAAAAACAGGGCATGACGGATGGTCAGGTATGGATGGAACAGGAGATTGCGAAACGAAAAGAAGAGTTAGAGGCAGACTACCAGAGTGATAGAAATGCGCTGGAGACAGAATATGTGGAAAAGCGCAAGACAATGGAGACCGAACTCGTAGATGTGATCCTGGAAGTGTTTAATAAGGTATTTCACATTCAGTTTGATAATAAGAAACAGATCCTGATGCATCTGATTGATGACGCGATCATGAACATAGAGGGAGAGAAAAACTTCCGTATCCGGGTTGCAGAAAGCAGCGTTTCGTTCTTGGAAAATAATAAAGAAGATATCTTGGACCGTGTCGGACATGATATGGAGTTAGAGATTATTGCAGATCCCACCTTAGAGGGAAATGATTGTATCATAGAAACTGACTCGGGTGTGTTTGACTGTAGTTTAGGCGCACAGCTGGAAAATCTGATAAAAGATATCAGATCATTATGTTCGTAAGGTGAGATAGTATGACACATAAATACGATAAATATCTGCAACTGGCAGACAAGACGTATTTTAACCGTCTTGGAAAGGTTGTAAAGATTGTTGGACTGACAATCGAGTCCGTTGGACCGGATGCAAAGCTAAATGATTTGTGCCGGATTATCATAGACAGAGAAAAAAATACTTCTGTGATGGCAGAAGTGGTCGGTTTTCGTGATAAACGACTGCTTTTAATGCCATATGAAAGCGTAGAGGGAATTGGAGTGGGATGTATCGTCGAGAGTCTGGGACATCCGCTGACTGTTCCAGTCGGAGAAGAACTCTTGGGTCATACGCTGGATGGAATTGGAAGACCAACGGATGTGGAAAAACTGGATGTATCCTATGAATATCCAGTAGAGGCAATGCCACCGGACCCGATGGCAAGAAAGATCATTGATGAAGTGCTCCCGCTTGGTGTAAAAGCCGTGGATGGACTTCTGACCATAGGAAAAGGACAGCGTATCGGTATCTTTGCCGGTTCCGGTGTCGGAAAGAGTACACTGCTTGGTATGTTTGCCAGAAATACAAAAGCAGACATCAACGTCATCGCACTGATCGGTGAGCGAGGCAGAGAGGTGCGTGAGTTCGTAGAACGTGACCTTGGAGAAGAAGGTATGAAACGCTCAATCGTGATCGTAGCAACATCAGACAAGCCTGCACTGATCCGTAACAAGGCAGCGAAAACAGCAACCGCGATCGCAGAGTATTTCAGGGACCAGGGAAAAGATGTCTTATTGATGATGGACTCATTGACCCGATTTTCCATGGCACAGCGTGAGATCGGTCTGGCATCCGGAGAGCCTCCGGTAACAAGAGGATATCCACCGAGCGTATATTCGGAAATGCCAAAACTGTTAGAGCGTGCCGGAACCTCACGGATCGGTTCCATTACCGGATTGTATACCGTATTGGTAGATGGTGATGATTTTAACGAGCCGATCACAGATACGGCGCGAAGTATCCTGGATGGACATATCATGTTATCCAGAAAATTGGGACATAAAAATCATTACCCTGCAATTGATGTGTTACAGAGTATTTCCCGTGTTATGAGTGCAATCGTGACCAGCGAGCACAAAGAGCTGGCAGGAAAATTAAAAAATGTACTTGCAACTTATAACGAGGCAGAAGATCTGATCAACATCGGAGCATACAAAAGCGGCACCAATCGTGAAATCGATTATGCAATCCAGAAGATTGATGCGGTAAACCAGTTCCTGATGCAGAAAACAGATGAAAAATTTGCATTTGAGGAAGAAATGGACCTGCTTCGTAAATTGTTTGAAACCTAAAAGGGGATGGTGCCATGGCAAAATTTGTATATCGGATGCAGAATATCCTTGATATCAAAGAAAAAATTGAAAATCAGGAAAAGATCGCATATGGTCTGGCAAATGCCAAACTGGTAGAGGAACAGGATAAACTGCGTGCAATCTTAGTACGCAGGGCCGGTTATGAGGCACAGTCAAGAGAACTTGTGACAGGCAGTATCAGGATCCGGGAGATTAAAGAGTGTAAGAGAGCCATTGACATTATGAAGAGCCAGCAGAGAAGTCAGATGATGAATGTGCATGCGGCAGAACGTAATGTAGAACAGGCGAGAGAACGGTTAAATGCAGCCATGATAGAGCGCAAGACCCATGAGAGACTCAGGGAAAAAGCGTTTGAAACATTCAAAGAAGAGCTAAAGCAGGAAGAGTCAAAAGAGATCGATCAGCTTGTCAGCTATACTTATCATGGCAGGGAACCGGAAGGGAAACAACAGAGTTAGGATGGTGAAACGATGGCAGAAGAAAACGAAGAAGTTGTTGTAGATAAAAAGGCTGAAAAACAACGCAAAAAAGAAGAAAAGAAACTTGCAAAACAGAAACAGGCAGAAGCAGACGATTTTGAAATGGAAGAAGAAACCGCCGGAGGAAAGGTTGCTGTTTTCTTTGTGACATTGATTATTATCATTGTCTGGCTCGCAATACTGGCACTTTTGATCAAATGGGATGTAGGGGGATTTGGTTCTCAGGTATTAGCACCGGTACTGAAGAATGTTCCTTATGTCAATAAGATCCTTCCGGATTCTGCATTGGAGGAGATCTCTACAGAGGACAGCGCATATGCGTTTGACTCTATGGATGAAGCTGTAGCAAAAATCAAAGAACTTGAGATCGCACTTGCAGAAGCGCAGAGCGGAAATACAGAAAATGCCGAGTACATCACACAGTTAGAGGCACAGGCACAGGAACTGCAGAAATACAAAGAGGACGAGGCTGCATTTGAACAGGAAAAGCAGAGTTTTTACGAAGATGTTGTTTTTTCTGACGTAGCACCCGATATAGAAGAATATAAGAAATATTACGAAAGCATCGATCCTGCAAATGCAGAAGTGCTTTATAAACAGGTTGTAGAGCAGACAGCCGCAGATGAAAAAATTGACGAGTATGTAAAGACGTACTCCTCCATGAAACCAAAAGAGGCGGCAGCAATCTTTGACACGATGACAAATAATCTGAAATTAGTGGCAGAGATCTTAGAGAATATGGATGCTCAGTCAAGAGCCGATATTCTGGGTAAAATGGATTCCAATACCGCAGCAAAGGTAACGGAGATCATGAAACCTTCAGAATAAATATTTTGTTGCGAAGTTATGCAACACAGAGAAAGGAGGAAAAACGTGGGTAGCAGTATTACTAGCGTGACAGGAATTTTGTCAGCAGGACAGTCAGGCAGTGTGACCGGTTCAAAGGAGGATGACTTAAAACTTCAATTTGCACAGGTGATGAGCCAGATGACAACACAGGTAGGGACAGGTTCTTATTCCGGAAATCAGAACGGATATGAGAGCAGACTTACCAGGTTGGCAGATGCTTCAAAGACAGATGGATATGAGCAGTTTCAGTACAAAGACAACAGCATCAGAAAGCAGTCAGACGGTATTGACAGTGCAAAGATCAGTCAGTCAAAAGACAGGATGGATACATATGAAAGCGATGTAAAAGAAGTTCTGAAAGAAGAATTGGGCGTAACCGATGAGCAGATTACAAAAGCAATGGAACAACTGGGGATGACAGCAGCAGATCTGATGGATACCAGACAGCTTGCAGGATTGATCATGGAACTTACCGGCTGTGAGGATATGGGACAGTTACTTTGCAAGGAAGGGTTTCTTACGGTTTTGAATGAAGTAAACACATTGACCGAAGCAATGCTGACAGAGCTTAGTGTAACAGCAGAGGAATTACAGCAGATGTGCCAGAGTCAGACAGAGTCAGAGATGGTTACCGGTGATATGGCAGTTACAGAACCTGTTGCAGCCGAAACCCAGGTGGCAGATGAGACACAGTCAGGAGCAGTTAAGACCGCATCTGAGGGAGAGACGGTTGTTGAAGTTTCCAAAGATACAACGGAAAAAATGTCAGAACTGGAACGTGTGACAACACAGACCGAGGATGATGACACAAAAGCAGCTGACTCAGAAAAAACCGTAGATGAGGTGACAACGGAGGAGTCTGTAACCGAACAGGTGACAGAGAAAGAGACCAATCAGAGAGGACAGCAGTCACAGAGCAATTTAAACCAGCAGGGAAATCATGCAGCGCAGGCATCCGGAGCCTTTGTTTCTGATAACACGCAGCAGATTGGTGCACAGCAGATGGAGGCAGTACCGGAGTTTGCGAGACAGCTTGATACAGAAAATATCATAAAACAGATCGTAGAGTACACTAAAGTACATGTATCCAATACGCAGAGCACCATGGAAATGCAGTTAAATCCGGAAAATCTCGGAAAGATTTATATCGAAGTCACAGCAAAAGAGGGCAATGTTTCCGCTCATATTACCGCTCAGAATGAGTATGTAAAAGAAGCTTTAGAGGCTCAGATCGTGGAGTTAAAACAGAACATGAACCAGGCAGGCGTAAAAGTCGATGCCGTGGAAGTGACCGTTGGAAGCCATGAGTTTGAACGAAATCTGGAGCAGAATGCAAAACAGGAAGAGGAACAGGCAAGAGAGCAGGAAAAATCTTCAGGAAAGATGCGCAGGCTGAATTTATCCGATTTAGATGAATTAGCAGGTGTGATGTCCGAAGAGGAGACTCTGGTGGCACAGATGATGGCGGATCATGGAAACTCCATTGATTACACCGCATAATAAAAAGAAAGGAGAGAAAACATGGCATTAGTACAGGCAGTAGAAAACGGAAAGATTGTAGAGAATACATCTTCTACCTCATCCAAGAAAACTGAGAACAGTAACGATATGGGATATGATCAGTTCTTACAGCTCTTATGTGCAGAAATGCAGTATCAGGATCCGTTGGAGCCGACCAGTAATACAGAGTATGTAGCACAGTTAGCAACATTCTCACAGATGGAGGCAACCTTATCCATGCAGAGTACCATTGAGAGCAGTAATGCAAACAGTCTGGTTGGCCAGTATGTAATCATTAAGACAACTTCATCTACCGGTGTTACCACTTCAGTAGAGGGATTTGTAGATTACGTTCAGAAAGAAAACGGAAACCAGATGGTAAGCGTTAATGGAAGCCTTTATAATTTATCTGATGTATATCAGGTTGCAGACTCTGAATATGTTGAGGCAGTTACCGTTGCAAACGCATTCTCAGCGCAGGTTGCTAAATTACCGAGTGCAGCACAGCTTACACTTTCTGACAAGACGGATGTGGAAAACCTGACAAAGGTATATCAGGCAATGACATCTTATCAGAAATCTTACATTACATCCGATGCTTTGACAAAATACAAAGAATTGGTTGCAAAAATGGCAGAGCTTACCGGAAGTGACAGCTCATCGGACAGCAGTACATCCGACAGCAGTTCCACAGACAGCAGCACATCAGACAGCAGTTCAACGTCAGGCAGTACATCAGATTAAAGGAGAAAAGAATGAACAAGATCAGTAACCGTTTTGCTTCCATCGAGCAGGTCACTGACCAGTATCTGAACCAAAAAAGCACGGATACTGCAGTTTCAGAAAAAGGTATCTCTTTTGAGGAAATATTAAAACAGAAACAGGAAGTTACTGGCAGTGAGGAGCTGAAATTTTCCAAACATGCAGCGATGCGATTGGAAAACCGCAATATCAATCTCTCACAGGAACAGAGTGAGCGTTTGGAGTCGGGAGTTCAGAAAGCAAGCGAAAAGGGAATTCGAGAATCATTAGTGATTGTTGATTCACTGGCGTTCATTGTAAATGTACCAAACAAAACCGTGGTAACCGCGATGAACCAGAATGAGTCAGATGAAAATATTTATACCAATATTGATGGTGCCGTAATAATGTAGCTGGACCTTTATGGGAGCGAATATCTGTCCGATTGACAGAGGGCAGGAGCGGCATGAAAATTTAGGAGGTCATTTCAACTATGATGAGATCAATGTACTCTGCTGTGTCAGGTTTAAAGACACATCAGACCAAAATGGACGTTATTGGTAACAATATCGCCAACGTAAATACTGTAGCATTTAAGTCATCTTCTGTAACATTCCAGGATATTTTATACCAAACCACATCCAATGCATCCGGTGCAAATGCAGCAACCGGTGTCGGTGGTGTGAATGCAAAACAGATCGGTCTTGGTGTTACAACCGGTGCCACCAACATCAGCATCACAAATGCAGGTGCAGCCGAGACAACCGGTGACCCGTTTGATATTCGTTTATCCGATATGTCAACAACCAACTTCTTTATCGTAAATAACGGTTCAGAAAACGTATTTACACGTTCCGGTTCTTTCTATGTAGATGGTTCCGGAAACTTATGTATGACATCTACCGGTTATACTGTTATGGGATGGCAGGTAGATCCGGATACCGGAGCAATCCGTAAGGATACCGTTTCCGCACTTCGTATCATGCAGGCTTCCAACCTGACTTCTGATCCGGAGGCAACCACAATGGCAAATATGTCAGGTGTTGTAGATAAGAACGACTCTGATATCACCAGTGACAAGGGACTGGTAAAAACCTTAACATTTTATGATAGCTTAGGATATGCTTACACCGCACGTTTCAATATGAAATCACTTGGTGTGGATGGCGAGTACTCCATTGAGCTGGAAAATATCTTAGACAGTGATGGAAAAGTATTTTATGATCCGGCGACCAGCAATGTACCACTGAATCAGGTGTTTGGTAACTCAGAAACAAATGTAACATTATCTACTTATGATGAGGTTTCCAAGGGATTTTATCTGGAGACAGCAACTGGAAAAGTATATTATGGAAATGACAACACTGGAAAGGAACTGACATTTGCAAACGGACAGTTTACCGATGCAGATGGCAATACATATTCTCTGAAACAGGTTTATGGTATTTCTGACTCCATGAGTGCAAGACTTACTGCAGGTACTGCAACGGCAACGGTAACAAACGGTGTCCTGACCATCAGTGGCGATACAACGGACTATGGTATCCACTTCAATACAGCAGATGGATCATTTACAGGAATTGGTAACCGTGCCGGCACAAATATCGCAAACAGCGTCAGCTTAAATATGAGTGCACTTGGAACACAGTTTTCTAATATCTCTATTGATTTCTCACAGCTGCGTGATGCAGAAAACGGTGGAAAATCAACCGCAGTACTGGAAGGCGGCAGCGCGGAAGATGGAAGCACTGGAAAAGGAAAGAAATTAGGTTCTCTGATCGGTCTGTCTGTAGATAACAGTGGTAAGATTTTCGGTACATACGATAACGGTAATACAGAACTTTTAGGACAGATTGCCGTTGCACAGTTTGCAAATGCATCTGGTCTTGAAAAAGTAGGAGATAACTGCTACAAGACAACTTTAAACTCCGGTGAGTTTGATGGTGTTGGTGTGGAGATTTCCGCAGACGGAAGTTCCATGACAAGTGGTGAACTTGAGATGTCAAATGTTGATCTTTCCAACGAGTTTACCCAGATGATCATTACACAGCGTGGTTTTCAGGCTAACTCACGTATCATTACAGTTTCGGATACCTTACTTGAGGAACTGGTTAATCTGAAACGATAATTTCTGACACCAGAGGGCACAAAAACAGGTGCTTTCTGGTGTAGCTATTGTTAATTTGTTACAGAAAAGTACAAGTTATTTGAAAAAATTGAAATATATATGGTAAAATGTATTCACACATTCTACTATATATGCTATACTAACGATGTGAATTAGTCCTTTCGTACAGGTGTTAAGTTGTTGTATAGGACAAGTTGGTGCTAAAAAACACCAAAAAAGGGAAGTCTTGTAAAAGAAAGTAGACAAGAAGTTAAATATTTAGTAGAATGAGAGACAGAAAAGTGTGCCAGCATGGGCTAAAAGGATTGATACCCGGCTTCACATTGCAATTTTACTAAAACAAAAATCAAGGATGGTAGGTGGAAAAAGTGGATATAGCTTCTATAGCAGGTATATTGCTCGGTGTAGTAATGTTTGTATTCGGTGTGTTATCCAGTGGTTCGGGTGTTACAGGATTGATTAATATGTTCGATCTTGCGTCTATTATTATCACACTCGGTGGTTCTATTTCCGGTACATTAGGTTCCAATAAATTACCGGATTTCATCGGAGGACTTAAGAGTATCACTTTGACGTTCAAGGATGAAGTACAGGATCCGGCACAGGTGATCAAAAATATTATCGATCTGTCGAATACGGCAAGAAAAGAAGGTTTGCTGGCGTTAGAGGAAGCAGCAAACGGAATTGAGGATGACTTCCTGAAAAAGGGCATCATGCTGGTCGTTGATGGTACAGACCCGGAATTAGTACGAGGCATTTTAGAGACGGATTTGACATGTATCGAAGCCAGACATAAAAAGAGAATTGGTTTCTGGGAAAAATGGGCTGAACTTGGTCCTGCCTGGGGTATGATCGGTACCCTGATCGGTCTGGTACTTATGTTAAAGGACATGCAGGATTCTGCTTCCATCGGCCCAAAGATGGCGGTTGCGTTACTGACAACTTTGTATGGCTCTCTGATCGCAAACTGGTTATGTAATCCAACAGCAGCTAAATTAAAAGTAAATAATGATACTGAAATGATGATGAAGGAAATTACAGTGGAGGGTATCTTGTCCATCCAGGCAGGAGAAAACCCACGAGTTATAGAAGAAAAACTGAAATCGTTCCTTGCTCCTTCGGAGCGTAATAACTCAGCAGAAGGTGAAGGCGGAGGTGAGGAATAGTGGCGAGAAAAAAACAGGAAGATGCGCCGAAAGGCTCACCTGCATGGATGAATACATTCTCCGACCTGATGAATCTGCTGCTGTGTTTCTTCGTTATGCTTTTTGCGATGTCTGATGTGGATGCTGAGAAATTTGAAAAAATCGTTGCATCCTTTCAGAATACATTTAGTATCCTGCCAAGTGGTGGTGCTTCCATCGGAGAGGGCGAGTTAGTCTCCTCTGGCGTAAGTCAGCTTGAAATGTTAGATTCTTATTATAAGGATCAGGCAAACTCCAAATCGGATGAAGAGTCAGATACGGAAGAAGATATTGCAGAAGCTTACAAAGAACAATCACTTGAGGAATCAGAACAGATGGCTCAGGCGATTGAAGAAGCAATCAGCAAATATGGGATTCAGGATGAAGTGGAAGTGGACTTTGATGCACAGTATGTCATGCTTAATATGAATGGAGCAATTTTATTTGACTCCGGAAAATCCGACATTAAGCAGGAGGCGTACCCATTGATCGACAAGATTGGAAAGCTGATCGAACCATATCAGCAGAATATCATAGAGGTTGAGGGACATACGGATAACGTTCCAATCCATTCTTCCAAATATGAAGACAATGATGTGCTTTCCTTTTATCGTGCAAGATCCGTAAGTGACTATTTAAGAGAGATCACGACATTGGAGCCGGCACACATCAAGTCTGCAGGACGTGGTGAGTATGTTCCGATCGCGGATAACTCAACACCGGAAGGAAGAGCAAGAAACAGACGAGTAGTAATCAAAATATATAATTCTTATAGCTCAGAATTACAATAAGCGGGAAGGTAAAATTATGAAAAAAAATCTGATGTCAGTAATTATTCTAGCACTTGTTTTGGTAAATCTGGTATTAACAGCGATTTTAACATTTACCATTATTCCACAGACAAAAAAATCAAATCAGCTTGTGGATCAGGTGTGCTCAGCAATCGATCTGGAATTAGAAAGCGGTGATGCACAGGCGACACCAACAGTACCAATTGAAGATATTGAGACTTATACAATTGAGTCACAGTTTACTTCTAACTTAAAAGAGGGCACTGATGGTAAAAAACATTATGCAGTATATTCCATCAGTCTTTCTATGAACACCAAGAGCGATGGTTATAAGACATACGGCGGTTCCGAGGGACTTGCTGCAAAAGAGACCATCATTCAGAGTGAGATTAACACGATCGTCAGCAACTATACATTAGATGAGTTCAATGCGAACGGTTATCAGGATGTAAAGGATGAGATATTAGCAGCAGTTCAGGATATGTTCGGAGGAAAAGACTTCATTGTTGGTGTAAACTTCTCCAGCGTGAAAACCGAATAGACATAAATATTTGCGTTAGGTGGTGAGAAAGAATGGGTGAAGTCTTATCTCAAAATGAGATAGACAGTTTACTGAAAGCGTTAAGCAGTGGTGAACTGGATGTAGACGAAATAAAAGATAATAATGAAAAACAAGTTAAGAATTACGATTTTGCCCGTCCTGCAAAGTTTTCCAAAGAACATTTGCGTACACTGGAAATAATCTTTGAACATTACGGAAGATTGTTGTCAACCAATCTTCCGGTATATTTGAGGAAAAATGTTCAGGTTGAAGTGATGAATTCAGAGGCAGTTACTTATTCAGAATTTTCGAATGCACTGTCTAATCCGGTACTGTTGGGGATTGTAAACTTTTCTCCGTTAAACGGTAATATCATCATAGAGATTGCAGAAAACTTAGGATATACAATCGTAGACCGTATGTTGGGAGGAAAGGGAGCGCCCCTGGACAGACCCCGTGATTTCTCAGAGATTGAGTTGTTGATCATTGAGAGAATCTTCAACGTGGTAGTCAACCTTCTGATAGAACCGTGGGACAGCGTATGTGAGTTAGAACCTCGCTTAGAGCGAATTGAGACCAACTCACAGTATGCACAGATCATATCTCCTACGGAAATGATAGCGTTAGTAACACTCAATATTAAAATAGGAGAGGTAGAGGGACTGATCAATATCTGTCTGCCATACCTTACACTAGAGAGTGTTATGGATAAATTAAATACCAAGTACTGGTATTCAAGTCTTCAGGAAAAAGACGAACAGCAATATTCAGATACCATTGAGGCACTGATTTCAAAAGCACCTATGCCAATCAAGGCCGTGCTTGGAAATAGTACGATATCAGTGAATGACTTCCTTGGATTACAGCGTGGCGATATTGTCCGTTTAGATACAAAAGTGGATGAAGAACTGGATATTTATGTTGGTAATATAAAAAAATTTACTGCTCTGCCGGGAGCAACCGGTGATAATTATGCAGTAAGAATTACATCAGTGATTAGGGAGGAGCAGTAACATGGATGGAGCAATGTCTCAAGAAGAAATTAATGCTTTACTGAACAGTCCTGCTGCCGCTGCTGATGATGGAGTAGCTGAAGAGACTCTGTCAGAGAAAGAGAAGGATGCGATTGGCGAGATTGCCAATATAAGCATGGGAACGGCAGCTACGACACTGTTTTCTCTGGTAAACCGGAAAGTTGATATCTCAACACCAGTTGTTTCATTTGCAAACTGGAATGATATCTGTGATGCGTATGAAAAACCTTGTGTTTTTATCCGGATTGGTTATACCGTAGGATTAGATGGAAGCAATATTCTTGTATTAAAAGAACATGATGTAAAAGTCATTACCGATCTTATGATGGGTGGTGATGGAACAAATACGGATGGCGAACTTGGTGAATTACATTTAAGTGCGATCAGCGAGGCAATGAACCAGATGATGGGTTCGGCAGCCACTTCTTTGTCATCCATGCTGAATAAAGTGATTGATATCAGCCCGCCAGTAGCGGATTTGATAGATTTACAGGAAACTGTGGATGAGAGCGCAATTGATGAATTCCTTGCAGGAGAATTCGTAAAGATTTCTTTCAAAATGGAAATTGGAGATATTGTGGACAGTGAGATCATGCAGTTGTATCCAATCTCCTTTGCAAAAGAGATGTGCGAGAATGTTACAGAGACGATGGAAGAAGATACGAATTCCACTGTAACAAATGAAAGTGCAGCACCACAGCAGCCACAACAGGCTTCACAGATGGCGGCAGGTCAGCAACCAATGGGACAGCCGGCAATGCAGCCGCAGATGGCACCACCGCCAATGATGGGAGGACAGCCAATGATGGGAGGACAGCCGATGATGGGGCAACCAATGATGGGTCAGGAGATGTCGCAGATGTATGGACAACAACAGGTAAATGTGCAGCCAGCACAGTTTCAGGCATTTTCTGGAAACGTACCGACAGGGTATGGTCCGGAAAATATCGATTTAATTATGGATGTACCTCTTGAGGTGACAGTAGAATTGGGAAGAACTTCAAAATCTATTAAGGAAATACTTGATTTTACCCCTGGTACTATTATAGAATTAAATCGTATCGCTGGTGAGCCGATTGATGTGTTAGTAAATGGTAAATTTGTAGCCAAAGGTGAAGTTGTTATCATCGAAGAAAGCTATGGTATACGAATTACCGAAATTATAAAATAAAAAGTAACAAGAATAGTTGCGAATAGGAGAGAAAATTATGGCAAAGATTATGATTTGTGATGATGCTGCTTTTATGAGAATGATGATTAAGGATATCTTAACCAAAAATGGTTATGAGATTGCAGCAGAAGCAGAGAATGGAGCAATTGCAGTAGAAAAATATCCGGAAACAAAACCAGATTTAGTATTAATGGATATTACCATGCCAGATATGGATGGTATTCAGGCATTAAAGAAAATCAAAGAAATTGATGCAAATGCCAATGTTATTATGTGTTCTGCAATGGGACAGCAGGCGATGGTTATCGAGGCCATTCAGTCAGGGGCAAAAGACTTCATCGTAAAACCATTCCAGGCAGAGCGTGTACTAGAAGCAGTAAAAAAAGTAGTAGGTTAATATGATATTATTGAATTCTTCTTTAAACAGTTTTCTGCAGCTACTGGGTGCGGTCATTATTTTTGCACTCGTTCTGCTGGTTACATATCTGACAACAAAATGGGTTGGCGGCTTTCAAAAGACACAGATGACAGGGAAAAACCTTCAAGTCGTAGAAAGTCTGCGAATTGGGAACAACAAACTGGTACAGATTATCCGTGTGGGTGAAAAATATCTTGTTGTTGCCGTAGGCAAAGAGGAAGTGACGATGTTGGCAGAGGTGTCTGCAGAAGAACTAAAGGAGATGACACAGGACTCACAGGAAGACTTTCAGAAACTTCTTAGCAAGTTAAAGGAGCGTTTTCCCAAAAAGCAGGGTTAAATTATGACAAAAAAGAAAAAAACATATTGTATGATATCATTTGCCTTTGCAGTCGTGATTCTTGCGGTTACGTTGGTTCTTACTTATGGAAATACAAGAGTTTATGCAGCATCTATGGATCCAGACAGTATTACGTCATTCGATGCGGAGAGTACATCTGGAGATACAAGTACAACACAAAGCAGAAATTTAAGTGGTATCAATGTTTCCATTAATGATGAAGAAGCAGCATTATCGACACCGGTACGTGCATTGCTTGTGCTGACGATCATTTCGTTAGCTCCGTCGCTTTTGATTATGTTGACGTCCTATACCAGAATTATCATTGTATTGCATTTCCTACGTACAGCGATTGGTACACAGACATCCCCTCCAAATCAGGTTTTGATCGGACTGGCATTGTTCCTCACATTTTTTATTATGTGGCCGACATTTCAGGAGATCAATGAAAAAGCAATCGTTCCACTTGACAATGGTGAGATTACGATGGAGGAAGCAGTAAAAGAGGCAGAGGGTCCGATTCGTTCTTTTATGTATAAGAATGGTAAATTGCAGACTAAGGATGTCAATTTATTCATTGATATTTCAGGTCAGACCTATGATATTGATGAGGATGGCGGAACGGAAGCCTATGATGTTGTTCCGATGACGATTATTATACCAGCGTTCATTATTGGAGAGTTAAGACAGGCATTTATCATGGGATTTTTGATTTATATCCCATTTATTGTAATTGATATGGTAGTTGCATCCGTACTTATGTCAATGGGTATGATGATGTTGCCACCGACCACAATTTCACTGCCGTTTAAGATCCTTTTATTTATTTTGGCAGATGGATGGAATCTTGTTATCAATAATCTGGTCCAGACCTTTTACTGATGCAGGAGATGTTTTGAGGTGATAGAGAATGACAGAAGGACAAGTCCTTGATGTGGCAAGAGATGCCATTTACACAATTATAATATGTTCAGCACCATTGTTGCTTATTTCGTTGGTGGTAGGTCTTATAATTAGTATCTTTCAAACAGTAACCTCTATTCAGGAACAGACTTTGACCTTTGTTCCTAAGATCATAGCCGTATTTGTCGGTATGATTTTCTTTGGCTCATGGATTTTGACAAACTTATCAGAATTCATGACCAATTTATGGTCAAATTTTGGTGTTTATCTTGGTGGATGATGTATGTTTGAATATACTTTTTCATTGACTAATTTTGAAATATTAATTTTAATATTGGTTCGCGTATCATGTTTTGTATACATTGCGCCGTTCTATGGACAGTCCGGGGTTCCAGCCCGTGTTAAGATCGGGCTATCCGTATTTATTTCACTTTTGTTGTTTACGTTTGTTGATAAAACGGCAGTTGAATATACAGGTCTTATCGGATATGCGATGATTGTTTTAAAGGAAGGAATTACAGGGTTGCTGATAGGACTAGGTGCAAACATATGTAATTCCATTATTTTATTTTCGGGACATGTTATTTCCATGGATATCGGTCTTACCATGGCAACAGAGTTCAATCCGGAGATGAACACACAGTCTACTCTGGTTGGAAATATGTATAATTACTTTATATTGCTGCTTTTGATCGCAACCAATATGTATCAGGTAATTTTAAGGGCATTTTCTGATTCCTTTGTGGTTGTTCCTGTCAATGGACAGAATTTTCAATGGGATCATCTGCTTTCCTCTATGATGCAGTATATGACCGATCTGTTTGTCATAGGTTTTCGCATTTATCTTCCTGTATTTGCCTGTATTATGATCTTAAACTGTATTCTTGGTATTCTGGCAAAAGTATCGCCACAGATGAACATGTTTGCAGTAGGTATGCAGATGAAGATTATGGTAGGGTTTTTGGTTATGTTTTTGACCATAACGCTATTACCTGGAATTGCAGATTTCATATTTAATGAAATGCGAAAGATGATGGTATTATTTATAGAAGGAATGTATTGAGTTGGAAGACGATATTCGATTAATACTGGATTATGATCTCCAGTGGTTTGCAAAAGATGGCCCAGGTGGAGAGAAGACAGAACCTGCAACAGAGAAAAAATTAAGAGATGCAAGAGAAGAAGGTAAGGTTTCCAAGAGTAAAGAACTTACCGCTGCATTTGACTTACTGGTATTATTTCTTGTATTGAAAGTATTTATCTCCTTTATCGGGGAGGGAATGATTCAGGTTTATCCGTATACATACAATTTGATGCCGGACTTCGTAGA
>URUD01000028.1 GCA_900550935.1 uncultured Roseburia sp. | reverse complement strand
ATATACTCCCCTCCACAATATAATATATCGTAATTGCTAAATATACGATGGCACTAACACCATAAAAAATAGTTTTGTATTTATTTTCCATTAGTATGGGCTCCTTTCATTCATTATTATATTGGTATAGTGCCGTTTCCCATTCTCCACTTGTAAAATCATGCCACTCTACCTCATTTTCATCCCCAAAAGCATAATCTGAAATTTTTTCTTTTAACTCTTCCCGTGTCACTTTAACATAATTTTCATCCATGTTTTCGTTCAATCCATCATCCCATTTTGCAATATCTCCTCCCAGTTCTGCAACACCATCAAAGCAGATACGCCAGATACTTCCTGAGCCGGCTCCATTTGCACCCCATGTTACACCGTCCTTTTTCAGATTAAAAATAGACCGAAAACCATGCCCATACCCATATATGAAACCATCGTAATAACGCAGTATCAAATATCCGCCATCAAAAGACTCATTCTGCTTCCCCTTATCTTCTGTGTCATGAGTATATCCCACACCCATACATATTTCAAAGCTGTCATCTTCTACATTACTGTCAAAAAAGCTAATCCGTCCATCTGGGAAACAATAATATCCATTTTCTGTATCATCACTTTTGAACCAGTTAATATAGCTTTCACGATCCATTTTTTGCTCAGCCCAATAATCTCCTCTGTAAAGAAATGGTTTTTCACCGCGCAACACCTGTGCATACAAATCCAATATCTGTGTATTATAAACAGTTTCCTTATTGTTTCGGATTTCACTTTTCCACTCTGCTTCTGGGATCATGTAGCATCCCGCATTCGGCGAAATGTCCATCCTGTCAAAGTCATAAATTTCTTCACTTTCTGTCTGTTCTATTTCAGAACTTTCTATTTTCTCCGTTTCTATGTTTGACTTGGAATCAAAACCTAGTTTTTCCTCATTTCGTACCTGTCCTGCCTCCGATGTTTCAGTAACAGATTGAAAACTATTGCTTACATTCTCTGTACCTGCTACCTGTTCCTGCTTCATACGCAAACTGCATCCGGTCAGTCCCAGAAGCATAACCACCAGCACACATGCCTGAATTTCTTTTTTCATACACGCTCCCATTTTTCGCATCATAATGTATCTTTTCCGGGTCTGCCTGATGAAAATCGCTTATCAACTGACCGATTTCATCTTTCCCTTTGTAGTTTCCATTCACATATATGATATGGGAACCATCCTCGAACAGTTCTTTTGTCTCTCTTACATATCGGTCTACATGATACAATGGTAAACCTTTTTTGAACTTGTCATACTTATAGATAAATCTCGTCCTGTCCTTCTGCACGGATCACCTTAATATTTCTGCCAAGGATAATCCGAAGCACCAGCTCGGTTGCTTCGACATTCTGGTTAAAAACCCTGCTCATCAAATCATCATCAAACAACGTAAGACGATCCACCAATCTATTGACGTCTTCTTTGTTCTGCCAATACTACAAGAGGGGCAAATAAAATTCTTATAAAATGTACCGTTAAACCGGAAGTTTCAGCATTACTTCGTATAAATAACAACAAAGCTTTTTCCCTTTAAGATCTCCATAACTTCAATATCAGCAAATCCAGCCTGTTTTCCAAATTCTATCAACTGTTCTGGCTCATATTTCTTAAAGCCTTTCTCTGTATACGAAAGTTTATCAAGCCATTCCTTTGTATATACAACATTATCATTATCAGATATCTTAAGCAACGAAACTGTCTTCTTATACATAGCTTTATTGATAATATTCATTATGACACAACAAACTTTACCAACAAAACCATGTGGATTTCCAAATTGTTCACCTATATATTCCGTGAATTTACGCATATTCAACACCTTTTGTTCAATAAATCGAATTTTACCAGCCCGTTAAACTGGAAGTTATCACTTAGTTGTAGTTACTTCAGTTGCAAAAATCTTGCTGCATAATTCAAAGTATTCATCATAAGATATTTCCGTTCCATTCAATGTATATTTTTCTTCGCCCTCCACATTATCTTCAGCAACAAGTTCTTCATGAAGATTCATTTCTGCAACTAAATTATCTGCCCCTTCAAATTTTTCCATATGGTATGCTTCATATCCTGTATGCATTCTGTTGCTGTACATAATCCATGTGGAGCCATTATAAACAATATAGGAAAGCACAAGACCATCACCCTCTCCCACGGCAAATTCATAGACCTTGTTATTGCGCGCATCAAGGTATTTGCCACCATAAGGTCCGCAAATAATCAGTTCATTTTCTCCATCATTGTCAAGATCGACTCTTTCACCAACAGAATAGGAATCCCATTCACCAGAATCCATATCTAAATCAGTAATATAGAATGCCGAATTCTCAGAACTGATTGCACTTATTGAGCCGTTAATAAACAAATCTAATAATTCTTCTGTTGTCATTTCTATGTCTATACTCTCACTCGTTTGCGCATTGGATTCTTCTGCTCCAGTGGTTTTATCTTCTTCATTTATACTTTCAACTGTCTGCATACTGCTTTTTTGCTGATTTACAGAAGATTCATCTCCTTTTTCTTGTCCACAAGCAACAATATTTAACACTGTCATAAAAGCACATGCCAATATTGCTATCTTTTTACATCTGTTCATATACATACCCTTCGATAAATCACTACTAAAATTTTTCGGCATATCACTTTGCCTATATCTTTCACGTTTTAGTTATACCACTCTTATAGTCCATCACAAACTCATTATTATTTCCTGTTCGGCTACCGTCAAAATCTGTTCCTCACGCTGTTAATGATAAAACCAATATTAAAGAACACAAAATACCCAAATATTTTTTCATACTGTTTTCCCTCTCAACTTCCGATTCGTTAATCTGTTTTATTATAGCACATGTAAGCCCATTCACAATAAAAAAGAGCAACCGAATTTTCTCGATCACTCTCTGTTCATTACTTCCATGATAAAAATAGCATTTCCGTCACTTTTCCGTTCTTACTTTTCCTTTCAAACGCCTACTTCTCATCCACCACCTGGAAAATGTAGAACTTCAGATAATAACTCTCATCCGCCGCCCACAGGATCGGATGATCCGGTGACTGGGTGCGGAACTCCACCTGACGCAGCCGCTTATGCGCGCTTCTTGCTGCCTGTCCGATGACCTTGGTAAAGTTCTCATAATCCATAAAGTGTGAGCAGGAACAGGTCGCCAGATAACCGCCGTCTTTGACCAGTTTCAGACCACGGATATTGATCTCACGATATCCTTTCATCGCATTTTTGATTGTATTTCTGGATTTCGTAAATGCTGGCGGATCGAGGATGACAACGTCAAACTGTCTGCCCTCCTGTTCTAACTGCGGCAGCAGCTCAAACACATCAGCACAGGTAAACTTGACTGTATCCTGCAGATTGTTCAGTGCCGCATTTTCGGCTGCCTGCATGACCGCAAGTTCTGAGGCATCTACGCCCATTACACTTTTTGCACCTGCAATCCCTGCATTTAAGGCAAACGAACCGGTATGGGTAAAGCAGTCTAAAACCTCTGCATCTTTGCAGATACGCTGCATCGCAAGACGGTTGTATTTCTGGTCTAAAAAGAACCCTGTCTTTTGTCCGTCCTTGACATCAACAAAATATTTCACACCATTTTCCTCGATCAAAACCTTGGTGTCAAATTCCTTGCCAAGAAAGCCCTTGTACTTTTTCATGCCCTCTTTTTCACGCTCTTTGGCATCGCTCCGCTCATAGACACCGCGGATGGTGATCCCGTCTTCCGCCATGAGTTCTTTTAAATCCTGCACGATCTCCTCTTTAAAACGGTCAATTCCCAGTGCAAGAGACTGCACCACAAGCACATCCGAAAACTTGTCTACCACAAGTCCCGGCAGGAAATCCGCATCGCCAAAGATCACACGGCAGCTGCTGATGTCCACTGTTTTCTTGCGGTATTCCCACGCATTTTTCACGCGCATCCGGATAAACGCCGAATCGATTTCCGTGTCATCACGTCTTGTCATCATCCGGATACGGATCTTGGAATTTTGATTGATGAAGCCTTTTCCCATCGGATATCCGTCAAAGTCATGGACGATCACGATATCTCCATTATGAAATGTCCCAACGATTGTATCTATCTCATTATCGAAGATCCATAAGCCCCCTGCTTTAATGGTTCTTCCCTCTCCTTTTTTCAATGTAACGATTGCACTCATATTTTTTTCCTTCCTTATATGACAGTTTTTCAGAAACCGATACAATCTTATCACATTCCCCTAAAGTTTGCCATGACTTCCTTTTCCATTTGGAGTATAATCTATCTATACCAATGTGAAACGAAAACAGAAAGGAAACATCTATGGCAACCATTAGTTTATGTATGATTGTAAAAAATGAAGAAGCGATCCTGGCACGGTGTCTGGATTCGATCGCAGACCTGATGGATGAGATCATTATCGTAGACACCGGTTCTACCGACCGCACCAGAGAAATTGCCTCTCATTACACCGACCAGATTTATGATTTTCCGTGGAACAATGATTTCTCGGCTGCAAGAAACTTCTCCTTTTCCAAGGCACAGATGGAATATATCTATGCAGCGGATGCCGATGAAGTGTTAGACAGCTTTAACCGGGAACGCTTCGCGCGTTTAAAGGAAGTACTTCTGCCGGAGATCGAGATCGTCCAGATGAAATATGTGACCGAGACTGCATTTGACACAGTGTTAAATACCCAGAAAGAATACCGTCCGAAGCTTTTTAAACGTCTGCGCACCTTTACCTGGGTCGACCCGATCCACGAGACTGTCCGTCTAAATCCGGTCATTTTCGACAGCGATATTGAGATTCTGCACAAACCGCAGGCTCTGCACAGCAAACGTGATTTTTCCATTTTTGTCAATGCATTCCGGCATGATGGCAAATTTTCGCCTAAGATCCGCAACATGTATGCGAGAGAACTTTTAAAAACCGGAGACAGCAAGGATTTTGCCGATGCCAAAAATGTTTTTCTTTCTATTTTAAATAATGATCCATCCGAGGACGCAAGTAAGGAGGCATCCTGCGTGCTCGCCCATGCTTACCGGTTAGAAGATAACAAAAACGAATTTTTCAAGCTGACGATGAAAGATATGCTCACTACCCCCTGTGCAGAAATCTGCTATGAACTCGGCACTTACTTTTTAAGTCAGAAAGATTACGATGAGGCAGTCTTATGGTTTTACAATGCTGCCTACGAAACGGAGAGTATTTTAGACGTGCATACAAACGGCGACCTTCCACTGCTCGGACTCGTCGAGTGTTACGAATATCTCCTGACCGAGGCAAAAGCACAGATCCCATCCGACAGTTTCTTAGTCTCTCAGTATGAAGAGATGTTAGAACATTATAAGATTGAGGCACAAAACTGGACTCTGCCACGCGAATAAAAAATCTTTCCATTTCGGGCTGGTATCGGGTTGTAAAATCTCCCATAAAGTGATAGGATAAAAGTATGGTAAATTTTTAACAATCTTATGAAACCATAGGAGGTATTTGTATCATGGATTATTCACAGGAATATAAACAAAAGCTCGTATCTGCCGATGAGGCAGTAAAATTGATCAAGTCTGGTGACTGGGTTGATTATGGCTGGTGCACAAACACAGTAGATGCCTTAGACAAAGCCCTGGCAAAACGTACCGATGAGTTAAAAGATGTCAAACTCCGCGGTGGTATCCTTTTAAAACCACTGACTGTTTTTGAGCGCGAGGATGCTGGTGAGCATTTTACCTGGAATTCCTGGCATATGTCCGGAATTGAACGTAAATTAGTAAGCCGTGGCTGCGCTTTCTATTCTCCGATCCGCTACTCAGAGCTGCCGCGTTACTATCGTGACATCGATTGCAGCGATGATGTTGCAATGTTCCAGGTTGCACCAATGGATTCCCATGGATTTTTCAACTTTGGACCAAATGCTTCCCACTTAGGTGCTATGTGTGAGACTGCAAAACACGTTATTGTCGAGGTCAACGAAAACATGCCTCGCTGTCTTGGTGGTACCGAGTGTGGCATTCATATTTCCGATGTTACATATATTGTAGAGGGCTCCAATCCTCCGATCGGCGAATTAGGTGCCGGTGGTCCTGCTACTGACGTTGACAAAGCTGTTGCAAAACTCATCGTAGATGAGATCCCGAACGGAGCCTGCTTACAGCTTGGTATCGGTGGTATGCCAAACGCTGTCGGTTCTCTGATCGCTGATTCAGACCTGAAAGACCTCGGTGTTCATACCGAAATGTATGTCGATGCTTTTGTTGACATTGCAAAAGCAGGCAAGATCAACGGCTCCAGGAAAAATATCGACCGCTACCGTCAGGCATATGCATTCGGTGCCGGAACCAAAAAGATGTATGACTATCTCGATGACAACCCAGAACTGATGAGTGCACCGGTAGATTACACCAATGACATCCGTTCCATCTCTGCGATCGACAACTTCATTTCCATCAACAATGCAGTTGATATCGACCTCTATGGTCAGGTAAATGCAGAGTCAGCAGGTACCAAACAGATCAGTGGTGCCGGTGGACAGCTCGACTTCGTATTAGGTGCTTATTTATCTAACGGTGGTAAGAGCTTTATCTGTCTGTCCTCTACATTCAAGACCAAAGATGGACAGTTACAGTCCCGTATCCGCCCGACTCTTGCAAATGGTTCCACTGTAACCGACGCCAGACCTAATACACATTATGTTGTAACCGAGTATGGTAAAGTAAATCTGAAAGGTCTTTCTACCTGGCAGAGAGCCGAAGCCCTGATCTCGATCGCTCACCCTGATTTCCGTGATGATCTGATCAAAGAAGCTGAAAAAATGAATATCTGGAGACGCAGCAACCGCTAATCTCTCCTAAGTTAAAAGGAGGCAGTAACTTCTAGTTACCGCCTCCTTTTTCATACTAATAGGTTTTTCTGTTATTGTTCCATCTGTACCGACATACGGTCTCTGATCTCCACTCCGGTCGGGGTGCCTGCAAGCCCTCCTTTTCCGGTCTCTCTGATATCTTCTGACATACTGCGCCCGATACTGCGCATTGCATCGATCACCTCATCCGGTGGAATCTTACTCCAGATCCCCGCCATCGTCATATCTGCAGAGGTCAGTGCATTGACTGCTCCCATGACATTACGCTTCACACAAGGTACTTCCACCAGACCTGCCACCGGATCACAGGCAAGCCCCAGAAGATTTTTAAGAGCCAGCGCGGCTGCATTGGAAATCTGATCTGCTGTTCCACCCATCAGAAAAACGGCTGCTCCCGCTGCCATTGCAGAAGCAGAACCGATCTCCGCCTGACAGCCTCCCGCTGCACCTGCCAGAAATGCCCGGCTTGCGATCACGCCACCGATCCCGGCTGCCACATAGAGTGCCTCTACCATCTGCTCTTCCGTAAAATGTTTTTCTTCCTGCAAACTCAACAAAACTGCCGGAACCACACCACAGGAACCTGCTGTTGGTGCTGCCACGATCCGCTTCATACAGGCATTGGATTCACTGGTCTTTAACGCCTTTTCCATAACCTTTCCAATGAAATTTCCACATAAAAGCGTTCCCTTTTCGCGGGCTGCACGCATCTTATCGCCTTCCGTTCCAACCAGACCACTTGCTGATTTCTGCTTTGCATCATATTCCTGATCCGCAGACTGCATGGCGAGATACATTCCCCGCATTTCCTCGTATGCCTGCTCTTCTGAAACACCACGCTCCCTGCAGTCATCTTCCTGTACCATTTTCCAGAAAGGCTTTTTCGTTTCATTTTCTAACTGACACAATTCTTCTAATGACTGATACATCAGATTATCTATCCTCCATCTTGTCGTTCTATTCCAAACTCAAATAGGTTACTTTTATAATGCCCTCCAGCCGTTCCAGCCATGCAATGGATTCTTCCGGAACTTCCTGGTCACACTCGATTACCATAACCGCATTTCCGCCCCGACTCGCACGATATAGCTGCATCGTTGCGATATTCACAGACTTGTGTGCTAACATTGATGTCACCTCAGTCACATGCCCCGGCTGGTCGATGTTGTGCACGATCAGGGTTGGATAGTCTCCACTGAAATTTGCCGTAAGCCCATCCAGTTCACAGATCTTGATACTGCCGCCTCCGATGGATGCCGCAACAACTTCAAGTGTCCTGCCGGATACTCCGGTCAGGTTCATCTTGACCGAATTGGGATGAACATCTCCAAGATCGATCCCTGCCAGCACAAACTCCATTCCTTTTTCCTTTGCGATCTCAAAACTCTGTGGAATCTTTGGATCGTCGACCTGCATTCCAAGAAGTCCTGCGATCAGCGCCTTATCTGTTCCGTGTCCCTTTCCGGTTGCAAGAAAGGACCCATGAAAATAAATTTCTGCACGCACGATCTCTTCTGCCATCAGTTTTCTGCTGACTCTTCCTATTTTAACTGCTCCAGCGGTATGTGAGCTGGATGGACCTACCATGACCGGTCCAATGATATCCAATAGATTCATGTTTGTCTTGCCTCCCGTTTCCTGCTGTTTATTATAGAGACATTTCCTGGGAAACACAATATTTTCAGAAAATATTATATTGTGGGAAATATTATTTTTTTGACTTCCAATCCTCCAAAAATATGCTATACTCTATAGAACTATGATTTTTATACAGGAGCATCCCCTCGCAGGAACGCCCCGGAATGGAGATTACATGGCAGCAAATACCGATGATAAAAATAAAATGACACCGGAAATTCTTCCCACAGAGATAACACCGCAGGAACATAGTCACGAACATGACCACGAACAGGATCATACGCACGAACATACCCATGAACACGAACACACACACGAACATGAGCATAATCATGAAGAACACACACACGAACATGCACATGATCACACTCATGATAACGACCACGAACATACTCACGATCACGGGCACCATCACAGTCACGAGAACACCCGTGCCGTCGTAAACCGTCTCAATCGTGCCATCGGACATCTGGAAGCCGTGCGCAATATGGTCGAGGACGGCAGGGACTGCAGCGAAGTATTGATCCAGATCGCAGCCGTGCGTTCCGCCATCAACAACATTGGCAAGATCATCCTCGAGGATCACATCAACCATTGTGTTGTCGATGCAATTGAAACCGGAGATAAACAGGTTCTTTCCGACTTAAACAACGCGATCAACAAATTTGTCAAATAAACCGCTATTATATAAGGAAGAAACAGCGTTGTTTTCTTCCTTAATCTCCATTCCTTGGACATATTTTGTTCATTTCTTATTCATATTTTACAGAAAAGCCCCAATTCTCCGTACTTTTTTATTCATCTTCCCCATTGATTTTTAAGCAGATAAGCGATATATTCTCATAGTATCGAAAAAAATGTATTTTACATAACATTTACATGTTTTTTACTCTTTCAAACAAAGGATATAGAAAAACCATGCAAGAAAGGAGATTACCATGAATAGAATAAAATTAACGTTACAAAAGTTTCGGGAAAAATTAAATCCCTGTGTTGAAAAGATGGCTCAGTTACGCGCAAAGCTTCCACAAAAGAAACCACATTCCGAGCGTTATATTAAAACAATTGCTTTCTTAAATAAATATTCTCTGATCTTCCACTTTTTATTAGCCTGTATGATCACATTTGTGGTGGAAGTCATTTCCAGAAGGGATATCGTGTCTACGTTTTCCTTCCTGCACAACCATACCTTAGCATACCTGTATAACGCTTTTATCGTGTTTGCATCTTTATCGATCGTTTATCTGTTTCGATGCAGAGCACAGCTCCGTCTGCTGATCAGTGGGCTCTGGCTGTTTTTAGGTACAGTCAACGGACTGATTCTTTCCAACCGTGTTACACCATTCAGTTACACGGATTTAAAATGTATCTCTGATCTGTTTGCAATGCAGAATACAAACTACTTTACCGCAGAGGAGGCAACTCTGGTTGTTGGTGTTGTAGTTGCGTTCTTTGTATTTTTAGGTATTTTTTTTGCAAAAGGTCCAAAATATCAGGGAAAACGTCACACCGTACTGGTTCCGCTTTCCATTGCGATGCTGCTGCTAATTGGTCTGCCAATCACAACACAGGCAGCGCAGAACTCTAACGTGATCGCAACTTATTTTTCCAATATCGCGCAGGGCTATTCCGATTATGGATTTGTTTATGGTTTCTCCACCAGCGTGGTAGGACGTGGTATGAGCAAACCGGATAATTATTCTGAGGAAACTGTTGATGCGATCGAGACTTTAGTGAACTCTTCCAAGGCAGATACCAAGGTGTCTTCCGGCAACGAGCCAAACATCATCTGTGTATTATTAGAGTCTTTTGTTGATCCATATGAAGTAAACTTCCTAAATATGTCAGAAGACCCAATTCCAAACTTCCATAACTTGGAGAGTAATTATTCTACCGGATATCTTACTGTTCCAGTCGTTGGTGCCGGAACTGCAAATACAGAATTTGAAGTTCTGACCGGTATGAGTATGAAATATTTCGGAACCGGAGAATATCCTTACAAAACGATCTTAAAACAGACCGACTGCGAAAGTATTGCATCTGATCTCTCCAGGATCGGTTATGGCACACACGTTGTACATAACAACACTGCTACTTTCTACAGCAGAAACAATGCTTTCTCTATGATGGGATTTGACACATTTACCAGTAAAGAGCTGATGAACATCAGCCAGTACACACCAAACGGCAACTGGCCAACTGATGACGTTTTAGTCGGTGAGACCGTAAAGACATTAAATGCTACCGAGGGGTCTGACTTTGTTTACACGATTACCGTAGAAGGTCATGGTGATTACCCGACTGAGAAGATCTTAACCAACCCTGACATCAAAGTTTCCGGTGCTGCGGATGAGGCTTCCAATAATCAGTGGGAATATTATGTCAATATGATCCACGAAGTAGATGATTTTATCGGCGACCTGATTTCTTCCTTAAACCGCCGCGGAGAGGACACCATCGTTGTTATGTTTGGTGATCATCTTCCAACTATGGGACTTACAAACGAGGATATGAAATCCGGTGATATCTTCAAGACCAAATACATCACCTGGAACAATATGGGGCTTGCCAAAGAAGATGCCGATATCGCAGCTTATCAGCTTTTAGCTCAGATCACCGGTCAGGTTGGTATCCATGAAGGAACGATCTTTAATTACCATCAGACCCAGAGTGCTTCCGAAACTTATCTCTCCGGACTGGAAATGTTACAGTATGACCTGCTTTACGGAAAGAGATATGCTTACAATAGCGAAGACCTCTATCCTGCAAGTGATCTGAAGATGGACGTAGAGGATATCTCCATCTCAGCCGTTCGTAAAAATGCAAGCACGAATCTGATGACTGTATATGGTTCTAACTTTACGAAGAATACAAAGATTTTTGTAAATGGTACAAAAGTTCCGACCGATTTTGTGACATCTTCACTGATCACCACCAGTCTGGACAATGTCACCGACGGCGATACCATTACCGTCAATACCTTAGGTTCCAAGAACATCCTGCTCCGCGCCGGCACGGATGAAGTAACTTATGTGGATCCTGATGTCATTCATGAAACAGAGGAAACGGAAGAGCCGACCCAGACTACGGAAACAACAGAATCGACCGAGAATACGGAAAGTACCGAGACAAACTCTACAGAAACAAAGTCTTCCGACGATACAGAAAAATCTACAGAGACAAGGTCCTCTGAGAGCACGGAAACAAAATCCACAGAAAATACAGAGACAAAGTCTTCTGGTGCAACCTTATAAGAATGTGCGTTTGGCGCACTAAAAATAAAGTGTGCGCACGTCGCACACTTTCGCGTGCGAGCGGTATGCAAAGCATAAACTTCTTCTCCGCGAGCTGCGCATCTTGGCAAGCTTGCTTGCTTTTGCTGTATAGGGAATTTCAAAGGAATTTCCTATACAGCAAAAAAAAGACATTTTACCTGACGAAACAGCTAAGGTAAAATGTCTTTTTTAATTTCTTCTGTTACTCTCTATGCTTCCAGATTACGCATCAGGTTGATCATTTCGATCGCGCCCTGGGCACATTCGGAACCTTTGTTACCTGCCTTGCTTCCGGCACGCTCGATTGCCTGCTCGATATTGTCGGTTGTCACAACACCAAACATTACCGGGATCTCAGTTTCCAATGACACTGCTGCGATCCCCTTTGACACCTCGTTGCAGACATAATCATAATGACTGGTTGCACCACGGATCACCGCGCCCAGGCAGATAATGGCATCGTATTTTCCGCTTTTTGCCATCTTCTTCGCGATCAGAGGTATTTCAAATGCTCCCGGTACCCAGGCGACATCCACGTTCTGCTCCGGCACATTATGACGTTTTAACGTGTCCATCGCACCGCCTAACAGTCTGGAGGTAATAAAATCATTAAACCTTGCTGTTACGATCCCGATCTTCATTTCGTCTGCTACTAATTTTCCTTCTAAAATATTCATGTTTTTACTCCTTTTCTTTTTTATATATTTAACAGATGTCCCATCCGTTTCTGCTTGGTCTTCAGGTAAAACAAGTCATACGGCGTTGCCGCCATCTGGATTGGAACGCGCTCTTTGATCTCCATTCCATAACCGGATAGCTGATAGATCTTATCCGGGTTATTGGTCAGCAAGCGCAATGTCCTTACTCCCAGATCCCGCAGGATCTGTGCTCCGATGTAATATTCCCTTTCATCTCCATCAAAGCCAAGTGCCAGATTGGCATCCAGTGTATCCATCCCCTCATCCTGCAGTGCATAGGCACGCAGTTTATTGAGCAGACCAATTCCACGCCCTTCCTGTCTCATATAAAGCAGGACGCCACGTCCTTCTTTCTCAATCATCTGCATTGCTGTTGCAAGCTGTTCTCCACAGTCACAACGGCTTGAACCAAACGCATCCCCGGTCAGGCACTCTGAATGGACACGGCATAAAATGTCTTCCCCATCCCCGATCTCGCCTTTTACCAGTGCCACATGATGTTCGCCGTTTAAGATGTTGCGATATCCATAGGCGCGGAACTCGCCATATTTTGTTGGAAGCTTTGTCGCTGCAACCTGCTCGATCAACTTTTCCTGCTTCTTGCGGTAATCCTTTAATGCCTCAATCGTAATGAATTTAAGCTCCCACTTCCTGGCAAGTTCTTTTAATTCTTCCATCCGCATCATCGTACCGTCTTCCCGCATGATTTCGCAGCACAGACCGCATTCTTTTAATCCTGCCAGCCGCATCAAGTCTACCGTTGCCTCCGTGTGTCCTTCCCGTTCCAACACACCGTTTTTCTTTGCCAGAAGCGGAAACATATGGCCCGGACGTCTGAAATCCTCCGGCTTTGCCGTTTCGCTCACGCAATGTCTTGCTGTCATGCCTCTCTCTTCTGCCGATATTCCCGTTGTGGTCGCCACGAAATCGATCGACACGGTAAATGCAGTCTCATGATTATCGGTATTCGTTCCGACCATCTGTGGCAGCTGTAGCTTTGTGCAAAACGCCTCCGACATCGGCATACAGATCAGTCCTTTTCCATGCGTCGCCATAAAATTGATATTTTCTGTCGTTGCATATTCTGCGGCACAGATAAAATCTCCCTCGTTTTCCCTGTTTTCATCATCTGTTACCAGAATGATCTTTCCCTGACGTAATGCGTTAAGTGCCTCTTCCACCGTACTAAATTCAAACATCGTTCTCCTCCTTAAAACCCACATTGATATAAAAACTCTTTTGTCAGACCGCTTTTTTGCTGCGCCTTATCCTCTTCCCGTTTCAGAAGATGTTCCACATATTTACCAATACAGTCATTTTCCAGATTGACCAGATCCCCTGCTTTTTTCTCCGGCAGTATCGTCTTTTGCCTGGTATGCGGTATCACAGAAACGGAAAAATCTTCCTCGCCTACCCTTGCTACCGTAAGGCTAATCCCATCAACTGCAATCGAACCTTTTTCGATGATGAGTCCCATGATCTTATCCGGGGCACAGATGGTGTACCATACCGCATTTTCATCGGTCTGCACCTTTTTGATCTCCCCGGTCCCATCAATATGTCCACTTACGATATGCCCGCCAAACCTTCCATCTGCCGCCATGGCACGCTCTAAATTGACACGGCTTCCGCTGCTCAGCTGCTGCATTGCAGACCGCCTCATCGTCTCGTGCATGACGTCCACGGTAAACTGATCTGCTGTGTGTGCGGTAACAGTCAGACACACTCCATTTACCGCAATGCTGTCTCCATCCTTCGTCCCCTCTAACACCTGGCTAGCCTTTATCATTAGCGATGCAGAATGTGCATTTCTTTTTATTGTTAAAACAGTTCCAATTTCTTCTATAATTCCGGTAAACATGTCTGCCTCCTTTCGCATAGCTCTCCGATCCAGACATAATCGGTTCCAACCGGTTCGATCCGGACATTCTGCAGCAGATATGCCTCATCCGGTGTTGTAACGCCACATCCCATGACCGGCGTCTTTGCCGTTGCTCCGCCAAACAGCTTCGGTGCGACATAGGCATGTATTTCCTTTACAATGCCGCTTTGCAATGCACTGTCATTTAACGTGCCGCCTCCCTCCAGCAAGATACTGTCAATCCCTTTTTCCGCCAGACATTTCATCAAGGCCCACAGATCAACTTTTCCATCCTTTTTCGATACCACAAGAACCTCACATCCCCTGTCCCGGTATTCCTGCTGCTTTTTTTCATCCCCCGTACAGGTTGCCAGTATCGTCTGCTGCTCCTTTGCTGTTTTTCCGCCCTGACTGCCCAGTGGCGTACTTAAATTTGTATCGCAGATAATACGAACCGGGTCCTTTGCATCCGGCAGGCGGCAGTTTAACATCGGATCATCTTCCAGAACGGTTCCCACTCCCACCATGATGCCCATACATTCGCGCCTCAGGTTATGCACATGTTTTCTCGCTTCCTCACAGGTAATCCACTTTGACTTTCCACTTGTTGTTGCGATCTTCCCATCCAGTGTCATTGCGTATTTTAAAATAACATAAGGCATCTTCTGTTCCATATAATGGAAAAAGATCCGGTTCTGCCTGCGGCATTCCTCTTCTAAGACTCCCTCTGCCACCTCAACGCCATGCTGCCGCAGCAAAGTAATGCCGCCTCCTGCCACTTTCGGATTGCTGTCTCTTGCACCCACCACAACGCGTGAAATACCCGCCTCTAAAATCGCTTCCGTACAGGGTGGTGTTTTGCCATAATGGCAGCACGGCTCCAATGTAACATAAATGGTTGCCCCTTTTGCATCCTCACCTCTCCTCTGACAGTCTGAAAGCGCATTGCGTTCTGCATGCAGTTCCCCGTATTTCGCATGATAACCGCTTCCTATGACTCTTCCCTCTTTTACTATAACAGCACCTACCACGGGATTGGGATTGGTCGCTCCCCTTCCCTTTTCCGCTAATTCCATTGCCTGTCTCATATAAAAAGCATCCTGCTCCATTTTGCTGCCTCTCCTTTTCATACAAAAAAAGCTACTGCCCTTCTTCGGACAGTAGCTTTTTATCGTTCCTGTTCTCCTTTGAGAAACGTTTCTGATGCACTTTCCCTGCAAAACGTGCATTGCAGATGCATCTACACAAAAAGCTCCGGAATCATAATTCCAGAGCTTAAAAACAATTTCTCTCAGATAGACCTCTACCTGATATAAACGCTATCTTCTTTCATCCAGACTATACTGTCGGCTTCGGAGTTTCACCGAATCATGCCTTGCGGCTCGTGGGCTATACCACCGGTAGGGAATTGCACCCTGCCCTGAAGATCAATATTCTTTTTCTAAGTCTTAGTATAGTAATGTTACCCATTACTGTCAAGTCCTAATCGTATTTCTTTTCCAGTTCTTTTGCGATCGGTGCGATCTGGGAAAGCATATTATCCATATCTTCAAACATGGAACTCTTTGTGGTGCCAAGCTCATTTGCCTTATCAATATGGTCTACTACCGCCTGTAACTGGTTTTCCGTTACTGCAAAGGACTGGTTGACATCGGAAAGTTTCTGCTTGGATGCCTCAAGTGCATCGGAAATCTCCTGCTGTACCTTTCCTGCACCACCTGCTGCCTCGGTGATCTGATCAAATACTTCGTGTGTTCCCTCCACATTCTCAATACTCTGGCTAAGCGCATCCTTTGACGTTGTAATGCTGGCATTGAGTTTCTCGGTATCCTGCTCCACGTCTCCAATGCTGATGTCTACGGTGCTGACCAGATTTTTGATCTCATTGGCAAGGTTCTTTACTTCCTCTGCTACCACTGCAAAACCTTTTCCCTGTTCTCCGGCTCTTGCTGCCTCGATTGATGCGTTTAACGCAAGCATGTTTGTCTGATTTGCAATTGAAATGATCTGTGTCATACAGTCCTTGATCTTCTGCACCGATGACTGGAAATCCGCAAAAGTATTCTCGATCTCAACGAAATGCTCCTGCACCTGACCGGAACTTTCTTTCAGCCCACCAACCTGCTGTTGTGCCTGATTCACTGATTCTGTAATCTGCTGCTGTACCCCTGCAAACTGCATGGAAACGTCTCCAACCGATGTAAAAATATCATAAAAAGTATCCAGTTTTTCACGAAGGCTTGCATTCTCCTCTAATACTTCGTGAAATCTCTTCTGAACCTCCTGAAGTTCGTTCAAAGAATCCACTTCATTACGCACAAGCTCTTTCTGATAATCTCTCAGACTGTCCGCAACATGAACGATCGGATGTAAATTCAACGGTTCTCTCTGATCAACTTCTTCTATTTTTTCATTTTTCTTTGCTAAAAACATAACCTGTTCTCCTCTCTTCCCCAATCGCTTATTCAAATACCACGCAGGTCATTGTCTGGTTAACAAACTGATGATTGTAGTGTTCTCCAAAACCGATAAATCCTGCATGATTGCCCAGTTTTCCCATTGTATTCAGGTAATCATCCATGTTATGTTCCTGACTAAACAAAAGATAACGAAATACGCAGTTTACGGAAAATACTCCGGAAATGTGCGTAAAATCAGCCTTAATACGGCTTACCGTATTCTCTGCAATCTCCTTGTAATCCTGAACCTGTAATAAAGTCAACACATCCGAATCATTGACCTGTCTGTAACAGCACAGGCTGTTTCCCTCTACCTCTTTGATAGAAATAATGCAAACATCCTGTCCGTTCATCTTGCCAAGTGGATTTTTAAATGTCTGGTTTACGATATCTTTCTCTGCTATATGTAAGGAATCCTGATAGACCTGTTTGGCAGCCTTTCCGTTCAGTTCTCCTAACACGTATTTTTCGCGATTCGTCTTAGATGCAACAAACCGGTAATCCGATAATGGCTGATACAGATTCTCTTTGTATACCTTTACCTTTCCAGTGCTCTTGACCAGCGCATAAACTGCTGCATCCTGATAGACCGTTCCATTCAAAGATACCATGCCTGCATCTCCGGTTCCCCCCATCAGAGAGATTTTCTGTCTGCCAAGGACACTGTACATCGTAGTCAGTACACAGGCGTCGTTTCCGGTACAAAAATCAATACATACTGTATCCCGCTCCGATGCGCCTACCTTGCGCAGATCTTCTTCTAATCGGGAAATATATTTTACCGGCATGACCGATGCCTGCTCAATGACATTTGCTGCAACCGTAACATCGGAAAATGCCACGACACTGACACCCTTTTCTGTTACCTTTGACGCATAACTCATCCCCACACACCCGATACTTGGCACACCCGGATACAGTTCTGCTAACTCCGCTACATGCTCTTTAAACTTCTCCTGATTGGACAACAGGAGAATTAATTTAGGATTACTGATTCCTTTTACCGCTTCCTTTAGATTGCCACTCTGGCTTGTTCCATAAATCTGCCTCACGTCTTATCTCCTTCATCTTCAAACATAGACTAATTTTATTATAAATATTTTTGTCTTCATTTACAATTATTTTCTCAAAAATATGAACCAAAGTACTAGATTGAAATGTATGATTTGTCAACGTTGATGACCACATTATGGTTATTGCCCAATTTCTTTTTGACTTCTTTCTCAATCATCGTTATCAGTTCTTCATCACTGATATAAAACTTGTATGGCACCAGCACATCAAAAATCAGGTTTGAATGCGTTGGTCCTGTCACGACACGGAAATCATGGATCTGGATGATCTCATCAATTCCTTTGATAATAGAAATGACCGCTGCTTTCATCTCGCTTACATGTTCATCCGATGTCACGATCGGATCCATATGTATCGTTGCCTCGCATCCCAGCTTCGCCTTCAATTCATTCTCAATGTTATCAATAATATCATGAACCTCTAAAATATCTCCCTCTGCCGGAACCTCTGCATGAAGAGAGATCATTCTCCGTCCCGGACCATAATCGTGTACGATCAGATCATGAATGCCGCAGACCTCTTCATGTGACATAACAATACGATCGATCTGCTCTACAAACTCCTCTTCCGGTGGCTGCCCTAACAGTGGATCCAATGTCTCTTTTGCCGCATGGATGCCGGCATAGAAAATAAAGAGTCCGACCAGTGCACCACAATATCCATCGATCTGAATCCCAGTATAAAAGCCTACGAGCGTTGCGATCAGTACCACCGTCGTGGCACAGGTGTCACTCAGACTGTCCATCGCCGTTGCTTTCATTGCTGCCGAATCAATCTTTTTTCCGATACTGTTGTTATAATAAAACATATAGATTTTAACCAGAATGGATACGACCAGGATTGCAATCATTAACATCGAATATTCCGTCTCTTCCGGATGGATGATCTTTCCGATGGAATCACGTACCAGCTCATACGCCATTAGAAGAATTGCCGCTGCCACAACAAGGCCGGATACATATTCGATCCTTCCATGTCCAAACGGATGCTCCGGATCCGGCTTTGCCCCTGCCAGTTTAAATCCAATCAACGTCACAAAAGAAGAACCTGCATCTGAAAGGTTGTTGATCGCATCCGCTGTGATCGCGATCGAATGACTGATCGTTCCTGCAATAAACTTGCCGATAAACAAAAGAATATTTAACAGAATCCCCACAACACCGCACAATACGCCATACTCCTGACGCATTTTTACCTTATCCTGTTTTTCCCGGATAAAGAATTTTGAAAAAAATGTAATCATAGCTTCCCCCCTGTTTTGCTACTCTATCTTGCCAAAATCTTGTAATGGCCAGTAAATTACCTCCCCTTTTCCAAGGATCTTATCCAGATGCACATAGGTATTATCCCAGTACCTTGCATCCCAGGAATCGTTCCGGTTGTCTCCCATCACAAGATAGGAATCCTCCGGCACTTCAAAATGATAGGGGCCTGTTGCTACTGTCCATGTCTCTTTCAGATAATTTTCCTGAAGCGGAGTTTCTGCCCCATCTATGTAGATCTGTCCATTATCAATATCCACTGTCTCCCCCGGCAGACCAATGACTCTTTTTACATACAGTTCTTCCTCGTTATCCGGATAATGGAAGATCACAACATCACCACGCTTTGGTCCTTCCTTTTTATAAGCAAGGCGGTTTCCGATCAGGCGGTCGCCCGGCATGATCGTATTTTCCATTGAACCGGTTGGAACATCTGCATTGATGATCAGATAATTTTTTATCAGAAATGCTGCCCCAATCGCCAGCGCAAATGTAATGATCCAGCTTAAAACTTCCTTTGTATTGTTACTCAGTTTTTCCATCTGTTGTCCCCAATTTCGTTTATTTTATGTTTACCTTTTATTTTAGCACACACTTGCCAAAATAGAAACAAAAAAAATAGAGAAGACCTTCTCTTTTTGAGAAATCTTCTCCACTTCTTATTTCTGTTCTTCCACTCGTCCGCTTATTCTGCAAATAATGGGGTAGAGTAATACCGGTCTCCACTGTCCGGAAGCAGCGCAACAATGGTCTTTCCTTTATTCTCTGGGCGCTTTGCAAGTTCGATCGCTGCGTACAAAGCAGCTCCGGAAGAAATACCAACTAAAATTCCCTCTGCTTTTGCCAGCTCTTTTGATGTTGCAAATGCGTCCTCGTTGGATACTGGCAGTACTTCGTCATATACTTTGGTATTTAATACATCCGGAACAAATCCTGCACCAATTCCCTGGATCTTATGAGGGCCTGCCGTTCCCTTGGAAAGTACCGGGGAAGTCTCCGGCTCTACTGCTACGATCTTCACATCTGCCTTTTTGGATTTTAAGAACTCACCGGTTCCGGTTACCGTACCACCGGTTCCAACACCGGCTACGAAAAAGTCCACTGCTCCGTCTGTATCTTCCCATATTTCCGGTCCGGTTGTTTCAAAGTGTGCCTGTGCATTTGCAGGATTCGAGAACTGTGCCGGAATAAAGCTGTTCGGGATCTCCTTCGCCAGTTCCTCTGCTTTTGCGATCGCACCTTTCATTCCCTTGGCCCCCTCGGTCAGAACAATCTCTGCACCATATGCTTTTAAGATATTACGACGTTCAACACTCATAGTCTCAGGCATGGTAAGTATCGTACGGTACCCTCTTGCAGCCGCGATCGATGCAAGGCCGATACCAGTGTTTCCAGAAGTCGGCTCGATGATAACAGACCCATCTTTTAAAATGCCCTTTTCCTCAGCATCTTTTACCATGTAATATGCTGCACGGTCTTTTACACTTCCTGATGGATTAAAATACTCGAGTTTTACTAAAAGTTTTGCTTCGAGTTCTTTTGATCTTTCCAGATTGGTCACTTCAAGTAAGGGTGTATTTCCAATTAACTGTGTTGCGCTCTGATAAATCTTTGCCATAATTGTCCTCTCCTTTTCTTTTATGAAATTGCTTTAAATGCCTCGTCTAAATCTTCAATGATATCTTTGATATTTTCTGTTCCAATGGATAAACGGATCGTATTCGGGTAAATGCCCTGCTCTGCAGCTTCTTCATTGCTAAGCTGGGAGTGTGTGGTTGACTTCGGATGGATCGCCAGAGATTTTACATCTGCTACGTTTGCAAGCAGGGAGAATATCTCAAGATTGTCGATAAAGTCCTTTGCTGTTCTTTCATCCCCTTTGATCTCAAAGGTAAAGATGGAACCGCCACCATTCGGGAAGTACTTCTGATACAGTCTCTGCTGTTCTTTATCCTCTGTGATGGATGGATGATGTACTTTCTCTACCTGCGGATGCTGATTTAAGTATTCTACAACCTTTAAGGCATTTTCCACATGACGTTCTACACGTAAAGACAGTGTTTCCAGCCCCTGTAAAAACATAAATGCATGGAACGGAGAAATCGCAGCTCCGGTATCCCTTAATAAGATGGCACGGATCTTGGTTACGAATGCTGCCGGTCCGACTGCCTTGGTAAAGCTGATACCATGATAGCTTGGGTTTGGCTCGGTAAGAGATGGGAATTTGCCAGATGCCTCCCAGTCAAATTTACCACCATCAATGATCACACCACCGATCGCGGTTCCATGTCCACCGATGAATTTGGTTGCAGAATGAACTACGATGTCTGCGCCGTATTCGATCGGACGTACTAAAAACGGAGTTGCAAAGGTGCTGTCAACCACCAGAGGAATTTTGTGTGCATGTGCGATCTTTGCGATCGCTTCAATATCAGTCACATCAGAATTTGGATTTCCAAGTGTCTCAATGTAAAGTGCCTTGGTGTTCTCCTGGATTGCTTTTTCAAAGTTTGTTACATCAAGTGGCTCTACAAACGTTGTTTTGATGCCGTATTCCGGTAACGTATGAGCCAAAAGGTTATATGTTCCGCCATAAATATTATTGGCTGCAACAATATGATCTCCTGCCTGTGCCAGATTCTGGATCGTATAGGTTACGGCTGCCGCTCCGGATGCAACTGCAAGTGCTGCAACACCACCCTCTAAAGCTGCAATCCTCTTCTCAAACACTTCCTGTGTCGGGTTGGTCAGTCTTCCGTAGATATTTCCGGCATCAGAAAGATTAAATCTTGCCTCTGCATGATCACTGTTGTGGAATACATAAGATGAAGTTGCATAGATCGGCACTGCTCTTGCATCGGTAGCCGGATCTGCCTGCTCCTGACCTACATGTAACTGTAATGTTTCAAATGCTAACTGTCTTTCCTCTAATGATTTTTTCTTTTCCATAGCCTGTCTCCTTTGTCCTTTTTAATATTCTTCCTCGATACCCTCTTCTTTTTCACTGATATCGTTTACCGGTTTTTCAAGTCCCTCGATCTTAATGTGGTTCTTCTCTGCATAATCCCATAATGCTGCGTGGATCGCCTCTTCTGCCAGAAGGGAACAGTGTACTTTTACTGGCGGCAGTCCGTCTAATGCCTCCATAACTGCTTTGTTGGTAACTTCCAGCGCCTGCTGTACGGTTTTTCCTTTTACAAGCTCGGTTGCCATGCTGCTGGTAGCAACAGCTGCACCACAGCCAAATGTTTTGAATTTTACATCCTGGATGATGCCGTTGTCATCAATGTCCAGATACATTCGCATGATGTCACCGCATTTTGCATTTCCAACAGTACCGACACCACTTGCGTTTTCAATTTCGCCTACGTTTCTTGGGTGATTAAAATGATCCATTACTTTTTCGCTATACATTGTTTTTCCTCCTGTCTTACGCTTTGCTCTGTTTCTTTACAAAGTCCTCATATAATGGTGACATTCCGCGCAGACGCTCTATGATCTTCTTTAATTCATCTACGGTATAGTCAATCTCTTCCATTGTGTTTTTCTCGGATAAGGTCAGTCTTAAGGAACCATGTGCGATCTCGTGTGGTAATCCAATCGCAAGAAGTACATGGGATGGATCCAGAGAACCTGACGTACATGCAGAACCGCTTGATCCGCAGATGCCTGCCTGATCCAATAAGATCAACATGGATTCTCCTTCGATGAAGCGGAAACAGAAGTTTGCATTGTTTGGCAGACGGTTGGTTCTGTCTCCATTTAATCTTACATATGGGATCTCATTTAACACACGCTCAATCAGATGATCTCTTAAGGAAATCTCTTTTGCACTTCTCTCCTGCATCGTGTTTTTCGCAATCTCTGCTGCTTTACCGATACCAACGATACCCGGTACATTGTGTGTTCCGGCACGACGTTTTCTCTCCTGTGCTCCACCATGGATAAAGGACAGGATCTTTACTCCTTTGCGGATATACATCACACCGATCCCCTTTGGTCCATTGATCTTATGTCCGCTCGCACTTAACATATCGATGTTCATTGCTTCCACATCCAGTGGGATGTGTCCGAATGCCTGTACGGCATCTGTATGGAATAAAATGTCATGCTCATGTGCGAGTTTTCCAATCTCTGCGATCGGCTGAATGGTACCAATCTCGTTATTGGCTGACATGACAGAGATCAGGATCGTATCCGGACGGATAGCTGCTTTTAACTCATCCATCCTGATCGTACCATTTTCATCCACATTAACATAGGTAATTTCGTAACCTTTTTTCTCTAAATATTCACAGGTATGCAGGATCGCATGATGCTCGATGGTGCTGGTAATAATATGTTTCCCCCTGGAAGCATATGCCTCTGCAGTTGCTTTTAATGCCCAGTTGTCTGATTCACTTCCGCCGCCGGTAAAATAGATATCATCGGTTCTGGCGTTGATCAGTTCTGCAACATTTTTTCTTGCCTCATCTACAGCACGTTTTGCCTCTCCTGCAAAACTGTAGATTGCAGATGGATTTCCATAATATTCTGTAAAATAAGGAAGCATGGTTTCGAGTACTTCCGGATAAACCTGTGTAGTAGCCGCATTATCTAAATAGATTGTCTTACTCATAAGTGTGATCCCTTTCTATCTTTTTTAGCGATTGTGTTGCACATCGTTTTTATTTCCTAGTTATTTGATATGATATAATGAATTATACACATTTAATTCCTATTGTCAAGATAGGAATTGGTTTTTTTTCGGAACATCTCTATACTTTGTATTCAGTTGACTTCTGTTTTGCTTGCATGTTGTTCTCCTTCATATTATTATGATAACAGCAAAAAATCCATTAGAAAAGAGGCTTTTTATGAATCCATTAGGCGAACAGTATTTTCCGGCAGCTTTCCTGCCTGCATATATCCACAAACACCCGGACTTTGGTGTCAGACGTATCCTTACCTACACCATCTTTCAGTTTCTTTCCTTTACCGGAAAAGAGGATGCCACGTTAGCTCCCGCACTGAAAAAATCGTTATTTTCCTGTGAGGATGCGTTTGATTTTTCTGTGATCGAACGTTATCTCTCCGAGGATGATGCATTTGCCCCTTCCTTTGCGGCAGACAGTTTCGATCCGTTCTATCTCTACTGTGCAGTCCGCATGGTAGAAGATTTCTTTGATGAAACGATTGCATCCGATGAGTTGTCTGTGGTTGACCAGCTCATTTTTGCCAACCATCCGGTCCTCTGCTCTGCATCCTTTGAACAGGCAGATTTTGCTCTTGATGCTCTCTTACAGAGCGGTGCAGAATTTTACGCAGCACTCTACCTTGTGCTGACCCGCTACCCGGAGTCACTTGGTGCACTGCTCCCTGCTTTTTCCGAAGCATATCGCGAAGAATTTCATTTTACCTGCGAGGATTTCATTCTCTATGACTTTATGAATGAATATTTTGAGGTGGAGGACTGCATGAGCAATGCCTCTTTCCACACCCTGCTTGATACCCTTGTGCAGGCAACCTTAAATTATTATAACACAGATTTTGAAACTTTGCTGATTTCTGACATTCCATCCATGCTCCGCGGAACTGCTTCCCGTTTCAGTTCCATGAAGCCATTCGGCTGTGTAACGCTTCCATACTTACGTGGCCATGATGATTCCCTGTTTCTGTTACAGAAAGCATTCCGTCATACGGCTGCATATGAACTGCGGAATCATCTTTTTGATTTCCATTTAGATGAGGATAAGCTGATCACGCTCGATAACTGGAAAGAAAACCTGCGCTGGCATTATGTGCAGTATTCCCACGTATTTGAACCGGCTTTAGATGTCTTCTATGCCACTGTGCTGTCACAGGAATTATTAAAAAACAGCTTTTACCGTAACATCTCAGAACTTTTGAGGGAGGCATGATGAGCTCTGATAAAAAATTTTATCTGGTATTTCTCGTCATCGTCTATGCGCTGGTATTTTTCGGGCTGTGGAATTATGCCCGAAAATTCAGTGGTCTGGAGCCGCTCGGGGCAAAAGTCCTCACTCCGTCTTCCTATAAAGAGGTAGAGCAGACGAAAGAAGAAGACGGCCGCATCATCGTGACGGCACATATTTATTATGTACTTTTTGAAACAGAGCTAAACGGAGAACCGGATTCTCTCTGGCTTACTACCAAAAATGTCTATGGTGACAACGACCGCGATCTGGCACAGTCTGCCGTGCAAAAGGGCGAACCTGTAGAACTTTATCTGTTTCGTGACAGGGCAGGCACGCTCTATGCTTCTGCAGATGCCTCGAGTACAACCGATTATATGCTAGAACAGCTTGGTACTCTGTTGCCGCTCGCGGGATTTGTTTTATTTTTTCTCACATTTCCGGGGATCGAGGTGTTTGTCCTTTCCTTTTTCAGGAAAAAGGAAAGCAAACGGATCCAGGAAAAAGACCCGGATGCCATCATCTGCACCGGCATCTCCTTTACTTACGCATTTTGCAGCACCGGAGGGCTTTTTCTCCTCGCTTTGAGTATTTATCTCATTGTCGTTGTCGCAGAGGGGATTGCAGACAGTTCGGTTCTTTTTATTGACATTCCACTGCTGGCTCTCTCCCTGTTTCTTGTGGCCGCTTTCTTTCTGCTCATGCGAAACCGTCTGGTCGTTCTCGGCGCGCACACGTTTTTGTTCCGCAGCGCGACCGGCAAAAAGATACAGTGCGATGCAAAGGATGTGCTCTACTGTGGGAAACAAAACCGTCTGCGCTACAGCTCCGGTTCCCGCTCCTTTTCAAGCCAGCAGTCTTTCCTGCTAAAGGCAAATGGCATACCCGTTTCTGTAACCGGCGAGATGGATCACTATGAGGACGCACTTAGCTTTGCACAGAAACATTATCATCATGCCGGTTAAATACCACAGAAACCGTGCTTTCCATTTGCACTGCGGTGTATATTTATGCTATAATAGAACGAGTTCAACAGATAATCCGATCAGGTGAGAAGATCATATATAAGAATGGAGAGTGTTTTTATGGTTGTAAACGAATCATCCGAAAATTATTTAGAGACCATCCTGGTTTTGAGCAAGCGAAATCCCGTGGTACGTTCTGTCGACATTGCAGAGGAACTTGGCTTCAAAAAATCCAGTGTCAGTGTTGCCATGAAAAACCTGCGTGAAAAAGAAAATATCACCGTAACCAAGGAAGGTTATATTTATCTGACCGATTCCGGTCGTGCGATTGCAGAAATGATCTATGAACGACATGAATTTCTGACCAGCTGGCTGACAAGTCTTGGGGTAGACGAGCAGATCGCAGCAGAAGATGCGTGCCGCATCGAGCATGTCATCAGCCCGGAAAGTTTTGAAGCGATCAAATCTCATATTAAGATTTCCTAGATCATAAAGTGTAAGTTTACTTATTTTATGATTCTAAACAGTAAAAAAAGCCGCTAAGCGGCTTTTTTTGTTGCTTTCTATTATTTATACTGTCTGCGGAACTGAACCGGTGTCATATCATATGCCTTTTTAAACAGGCGGTTGAAGTGTTCCACATTTTCATAACCAACCAGTGCTGCGATCGACTCTACTGTCTGATTGGTTTCTTTTAAAAGTCTTCTTGCTTTCCGCATACGCGCCTTTTTGACAGCATCCTGAAATGTCATGCCTGACTTTTCCTTAATGTATTTGGAAAGATATGTTTTGGAGAGATTGAAGGTCTCTGAAAGGGTATCCAGGGTTACATCTGCATAATGATTCTGGATGTAATTCATGATCTCCACACTGCGCTCATCCATGCCCTCTGTGATGTTCTGGTTTTTTGCCATTTTATTTGCGGCAGAAACCAACGCTGCAACAGAACTCTTGATGATATCCTCGTCAATACCAACGCCCCAATAAGACTTGCCCTGACATAAAATCTCAACATAAGCGGCTGCCTTGGAAGAAGAACCTGCGGAAATCGAATGTTCCTCATAAGCTGCCAACTCATAGCTGATACCAAAATAAGTCTTGATGGCATTGCTGACTGCATCGAGACGTCCGTTTCCGTTTGTCTTGATGACTCTGCGCTCATCTCCCTGCTCGATCGTAACCGTCGCAAAGATACCGTCCTTCTGCTCGAAATGGCACTCCGGAACTGCAAACACATCCTTTAAATTTACATAATGCTCACTGAAGATCTGATAGATTGCCTCCGGCGATAGCTCCTGATGTCTCTCATCTGAGACACCTTTTACCAGATAGCCGACTTCCTCTTTCATCTTATCCGGCAGCGACATACCGAAATTCTGTTTTAAGATGAATGCTACGCCACCTTTTCCAGACTGGCTGTTGATACGGATGACATCGGATTCGTACTCACGTCCAACATCCTTTGGATCGATTGGAAGATACGGTACATCCCAGCGGTCTCCGCTCTTTCCTGCTTCTCTCCACGCCATACCTTTGGAGATCGCATCCTGATGGGAACCGGAAAATGCGGTAAATACCAGATCTCCTGCATACGGTGTTCTCTCATAAACGTGCATTCCGGTGAAACGCTCGTATTTCTCACGGATTGCTGAAATATTGGAGAAATCCAGTCCGGACTCCACTCCATGGCATACCATATTCATGGCAAGCGTTACGATATCAACATTTCCGGTACGCTCTCCATTTCCAAATAAAGTACCCTCGATACGATCTGCTCCGGCAAGTACACCGAACTCTGCATCACTGATGCCGCATCCTCTGTCATTGTGCGGATGTACGCTCAATACGACATTGTCTCTGTATTTTAAATGTTTGTGTATGTACTCGATCTGGCACGCAAAAACATGTGGCATTGCGATCTGTACCGTCGTCGGGATATTGATGATTGCTTTGCGCTCTGCACTCGGCTGCCATACATCCAGCACGGCATTGCAGACATCCACTGCGTAATCGACCTCTGTTCCCGGAAAACTCTCAGGGCTGTACTCAAAGGTAAAGTTGCCGTCTGTTTCCTCTGCCAGTTTCTTTAACAGTTTTGCTCCATCGACTGCTAACTGTTTTACCTCGTCTTTGCTCTTTTTAAATACCTGCTCCCTCTGTGCGACAGAAGTAGAGTTATATAAATGAATTACCGCATGCGGTGCTCCCTTTACGGCTTCAAATGTTCTTTTGATGATGTGCTCTCTCGCCTGGGTCAATACCTGCACAGTCACGTCGTCCGGTATCATATTGCGCTCGATCAGGGCACGCATAAAACGGTATTCGGTCTCGGATGCTGCCGGGAAACCAACCTCGATCTCCTTAAATCCGATATCCACAAGCATCTGGAAAAATTCGATCTTCTCTTCCAGTCCCATCGGCTCGATCAGTGCCTGATTTCCATCTCGTAAGTCTACACTACACCAGATCGGTGCTTTGTCAATATAATCCTTTTTTACCCAGTCATAGGTAACTTCAGGTGGCATAAAATAAGATCTTCCATATTTTTTTGATACGTCCATATTCGTCCTCGTTTCTTCCTGTAAATCTTTGTGTTACTCATCTTATCATACCCATTTCCTGTCTTACAAGGTACGATTTTATCAATTTTCTTGATTTATTTTATCACGTTTTCTATTTTTTGTCTATAGATTACAGCAAAAAGAGGTCAGATGACAAAATCATCTGACCTCTTAATATAAGTACTTTTATATCACATATTCCCCGACACGCTGCATCTCATAATCTCTTAAATCTGCCAGTGTGATGTGATCTACCACATCATTTACCGCATCATTGATCTTTTTCCAGACCAGTACCGTCGTACAGTCGCACATACGCTCGCAGTTATAATCTTCATCCACGCATGCAACCGGTGCAAGGCTTCCCTCTGTGAGACGTAAGATCATGCCCACCGTGTACTCCTCCGGTTTTTTCGTCAGGATGTATCCGCCCTGTGCTCCACGGATACTCTGCACATATTTCGCCTTGTTCAGCACAGAAATGATCTGCTCTAAATACTTGTCTGAAATCTCCTGACGCTTCGCTATATCTTTTAAACTGATCGGTTCTCCTGTATTATTCATTGCCAAATCAAGCATCAAGCGTAATGCATATCTGCCCTTTGTTGATATCTTCATAAATAACCATGCCTTCCTTTTCTAATCCTAATCATCTTGTGTATTTTATTATAATTCCTAATTCATAGTATGTCAATAGGAATTGTCAATATTCATTTTTGTTCATGTTTTCTGGATTTTTATGCAAAGTTGCATGGTTTTTCTATTTTTCCCTTGAATTGCCTGCCGCACAGTGATAAAATTCTATCTTGTGTTTTTATAAATTTTTAACACTTTTTTAACGTTTTATTTACCATTGAGGAGGAACTTATGAACGAACTAAAGCCAAAACTATTTGACGTCTTATCGGGCTATAACAAGGAGCAGCTCATAAAAGATATCATTTCCGGTATCATTGTTGCTATCATTGCCCTTCCACTTTCAATCGCACTTGCCATCGCATCCGGTGTCAGCCCGGAACAGGGTCTCTACACTGCGATCATTGCCGGATTTTTCATCTCATTTTTCGGTGGAAGCCGGGTACAGATCGGCGGTCCGACTGCTGCATTTGTTGTCATCATCTATGGTATCGTAACGGAATATGGTACGGACGGACTGATCGTTGCAACGATCTTAGCCGGTATCATCCTGGTCATCATGGGATTTTGCCGTTTTGGTTCCCTGATCAAATACATCCCATATACGATCACTACCGGTTTTACCTGTGGTATCGCCGTAACCCTTTTTGTCGGTCAGCTCAAAGATTTTTTCGGTCTTACGATTGAAGCAGTTCCTTCTGAATTTTTATATAAGGTGATCGCTTACTTTAAAAATATTGGCACCATCAACCTCACCGCCACCCTGATCGGTCTTGCCGCAGTTGTCATTATGCTGCTCTGGCCAAAGGTGACGGATAAAATACCTGGGTCTCTGGTTGCCATTATCGTGACTACCCTCATTGTATATTTTGCAAAACTGCCTGTCAACACGATTGGAAGCGTATACGGAGAACTTTCTTCTTCCTTCCCTGCTTTTCATGTACCGGCATTTAGTTTTGCCCTGGTCCAGAAAATGCTTTCTCCTGCTTTTACGATCGCGATCCTGGCAGGTATCGAATCCCTGCTTTCTGCTGTCGTATCCGATGGTATGATCGGTGATACCCATAAATCCAATGCAGAGCTGATCGGACAGGGTCTTGGGAATATCTTTTCCGGTCTTTTCGGTGGTATTCCTGCGACCGGAGCAATCGCCCGTACTGCTGCAAACGTAAGAAATGGTGGCCGTACCCCGATTGCCGGCATTGTCCACTGTATCACACTGACCGTCATCCTGTTAGCACTGATGCCTTTAGCAGCATTGATTCCTATGACAACACTGGCAGCTGTCCTTTTGGTCGTTGCCGCTAACATGGCTGACTGGACTTCCTTTTTCCGTCTGTGTAAGACTGCGCCAAAAAGTGACATCATTGTCCTTGTCGCAACATTCCTGCTGACTGTTTTCTTTGATCTGGTCGTTGCAATCGAGGTCGGCGTCGTGTTAGCAGCCCTGCTCTTTATGAAACGTATGGCAGAAACCGCAGATGTCACTACCTGGAAATATATTGACGAACCGGATGTTACCCCGGGTGAAGCAGAAAAAATGCGTGATATTCCTCATTCGATCCGTGTATTCGAGATCAGTGGTCCTCTGTTTTTTGCCGCTGCAGATGAGATCTTACGCATCAACAGTGACAAATCCACCAAAGCCGTTGTCATCCGTATGCGCAGCGTTCCTGCCATTGATGCCAGCGCGATGCGTTCTTTACGGGAATTAGCTGACCGTGCAAAGAAAAAACATATCACACTGATCTTCTCTCATGTAAACGAACAGCCGATGTCCGTCATGCAGAAAGATGGCTTTATCGAGCACGTCGGTGCACAACATTTCCTGCCGAATATCGTTGCCGCACTCGATTATGCAGAAAATCTGGTTGCACGAAAATAAAAAAAATGGGAATTAGAAACGCAAACGGAGATGCCGGATAGTATCTCCGTTATATTTTATAACTGACATTTCTTTTCTAAATATTCATATACACTTTGTGCATCCATGCCACATACTTCTGCAGCTTTGCATATCCTTATCACGGTCTGTAATTCTTCGTCTAATTCCCGTGCAATCATTTCTGGCTCTTTTCCTTTTTGAAGTTTTCGCAAGATCATGTGGATCAGCTGTAGCTTCTGTCCGGTTTCGATTGCATCCTGACGCTGTATCCTGCGAACTGCTTCCTCATCATATTCAAAAATGCTCATTGCTGTTACCTCCGCTTTGTTCTGGCGCAGAAACTCTGAAAGGATGCCCTGTTTGATGCAACAATCAATCGCAGTTTTTACCGCTTCCCGCAGTGGCATATCCATAGCATTTTTCCTTACCATATTTACATACTGCATATATTCCGAAAGTATCTTGCAATGCTGCATAAGTTTCTCATTCATTCCGGAATTGATATTAAAAAATTCCACCTTAAGTTCTAACGCCGGATCTGTCTCTTCCTTTTCAAAAGATTGGGATAAATACTCTGTCCAATGCTCTGGCTGTTTCTCCTGTCCATTATAAAACACATAAAATTTTGGTGCAGGGATATAACTTTTTTTATTCCGATACAATTTATCCTGTTTTACCAATTTTTCATATTCTTTTGCTACATATTGCAAAAACCGAAGTGGCATATTAGGATTGACTGTAGATTGGTGCTCATATAAATACATATGAAAATCTATAATAAATGCCACATCATTCTTCATCCCTAAATATACTGCATTTTCCAGTGTCACGATCTGAAGTTCTTCCGGGTTCTCATAAGAAGTCTGATTCACTGCATTATAAAGCTCCAATAACCGCGCCTTGTCCCGAAATAACATTCGAAATACTGTATCCTTATAGTTTCTTACAATATGAGTTGTCTTTTCCATGCTGCCTCCTTGTTATTGGATTTTTCATAAGAAAAGACGTATCTGTATATGAAAAATCCTATGCTCTTTGACCGGGTAATAAAAGCACAGATTTTCATATCAAACCAGACTGGCATAATGCCTAAGAAATGCGATAACAGTCTCTTCGCGTTTTCTGCTATCGTAATTAAGAATGTTTCTAAAAATATATGCTTTGTGCTGATTATAACAAGGCACTCTTTTCATACACAAGAATTTTCAATTTTTTTGTATATTGTGCACATAGACATATTGCACAAAACTATGACTCATACCAGCTAAGTGGTCCATCTATCTCGGCATGTCCACTGTCCCATGCCTCTCCCTCTACCAGGATCGTTATCGTATCCGCATCGTATGCCTTCAGGAATGTATTGACCACACCGCCTATCGTAATAAGCTCGCCCGATGTTCCAAAGCTCATTACATACTCCTGATATTCCCTGGAAAGGTCTAAGGTCAGTGCCTTTCCTTCCTGTGAAAACGAAAGCACCTTTGTCTCCGATGGAACCACGCGTTCCTCTGCCAGTGCCGAAAGGATTGCCTCCGGTGTCAGTTCCTCCAGCTTTTCCTCTTTTTCTGCAAATCCGTCTCCGTTCTCATTACTGATATAAAGTGTAACTTCTGTATTGGCTCCAACTGTCCCGGTTCCATTTTCCGGTTCTTTTACACTGCCATTTGCCCCACAGCCGGAAAGTGCCAGTACCAGTGCCAGTACGATGATCCCACGTTTCATTTCTATCTCCTTTTTCGCCCTACTGCCGTTCGTTTAACTTTTTCTGCAGATAAACTAATACATCTTTTCGTGTCACGATCCCGATAAATACCTGATTATCATCCACTACCGGCACAAAGTTCTGATTGGTCACTTTGTCAAACAGATCCTCCATGCTCGCCTCTATGTGAACCGCCTGATTATCCCTGTGACGCTCGATCGTAACGATCGGCATATCCTCTAAATCCTTTAAATCCGGAAATTTATTTTTCTTTAAAAACCAGAGCAGATCCCCATCCGTGATCGTTCCGATATACTTTCCTTCCCTGCTTAAAAATGGAATGGCTGAGTATCCGTGATGCTCCATCTTTTCCAGAACCTGGCGCAATGTATCGGTCTCCTCTACGGTAGCAACCTCATCCTTTGGTGTGAGAAAAAATAATATATTCATACCCCTGTTCCCTCATTTCTGTTTTGTTGATTACCTCTTTATTTTATCAGAAATGCGGGGGAAATACTACCGGAAAAGAAATTTCTGCGGATTACTTCAGCAGGCTGAGTAAGGACAGTTCCATCTGGCTGACCGACTCTGTAACAAATGCCTTTCTTTTTTCCTCATCCACCAATGCCAGTGCCGCTTCATTCATCTGCTTAAAGTCCGGCACTTCTTCTGTATTTTTAACCGTGCCCGTAGGAAGGTATCGCCAGACTGCCCACCAGTTTTCCTGCTCTGCCTGTGTCACCTTAAGAAGCCGTGCCACTGACATTTTCGTTGCTTCGTCATATACGTCAACCTGTTGTCCACCCTCAGGCGTTTCATTCGGATCAAATACACAAAATCCTGCAAATAAATGATGTTCCACTTCTATCCGGAACCAGAGCTGGTATCCATCGTTCATTTCCGCATTTTTTACAATATAATTGATACCAGGATATGTAGAATAGCTATGATAAAATGCGGTTGTTGCCTGATCTTCGTATTCATACCAGCGGATGTTTTTTTCACGCGCAAGTCCATATTTGCTTTCGATCTGCTTCATCTTCTCTCCCAGGCGATCTGTTACTTTTTCTATGCTCTTCTCAAACTGGCTTATCACTACTCCCACATTCGGTGTACTGATCTTGCAACATTCTTTCAGCCAGTGTGTAATATCTTTCTGGAATGACAGACACACAATTTTATCCTCAGAAATGATCCCATCTTTTCCCCTCATGCTGTATGCACCCGGCATATGACCAAATCTCGTCAGATAGTATACTTTTGTATCCGCATCCTTTTCCTTTGCAAAGGTATAGTAGTCATAGCACTGGCTCTTCTGCTCACACGCATATATCTTTACTTCGACTGGAAGAAACATTTTCCCGATTTCCAATACGATATCGATCCTGCGCTCTGCATCTATACTGTATTCTGTACTGACCACGGCATGTTTCAATAGAGTTTCATCTGCAATCTTAATTTTTAAAACCTCATCCACGAACAACTGCAGATAGGCACTTCCCATTCCATGCCGTCCCCTTGGATTGAGCAGGTCTGCGATCATTCTGCAGATCAGCACCTCTCTGGATTGGATGCCTAATACCGAAAATACATTGTACTCTTCTTTTTCGTCCCCTGTCCCCTGCTCTTTATTGAGCAAAACAACATAATTTAATAACGGATCCATGTTTATCCCCTGCTAAAATATCTGCATAATATCCTGATACCGATTCACTACCCGGTAAATCTCCACATACTCTTTTCCAACCTTATACAGCACAACATAATTTCCATAAATCACATATTTATAATCCGTCCGGAAACTAACTTCTTAAGTTCATCTAAACTCATCCAGGCACTTTCATCTTTAACTGCATCTTCTGCTTCCTGCAACTTCATCAACAGTTTTTTTTTCAGCCTTCTCACGCTCATAGTCTTCAATATCCATAACTACAAATCTTCCGCGCCCATTTTTTGTCAAAAATACCGGTTCTCCAACCTGACAATTCTTCAATACTTCATTATAATTTCTTAAGTCCGACACTGGTAATATATTTGGCATAAAATCTATTTCCTGATTTTCCTCTTAATCTCCCCAATCAGCTCATGCACCGTCGTACACGGGTACATCTCTGATGGCTTTGTTTTACCTTCTCGTTTACATTGCTCCAACTTCTGCTGTGCTATCTGAATTGCCATTTCTTCATCACCGAATTTACAGAGTTTTCCATACATCTGCTCATCGGCTTTGGAATACTTCTGCCCGGTTTTGGTCTCATATACTCGTCCAAAATCTGAGCAGCAAGTCCAAGAATCTTGGATTGCCGGCATGGCACCGAAGTAGGCATACATCCATATTTCAAAGCATGGATTAGACCAGCCCACCTGTATTCCTTTACTCACTGCTTCTGCAATAATTTCGTCAAACCCTTGCACCTGATCTCTGTCAAATACAATCCACGGGATACGATACTGTGCATCATAAGCTGTGAGTTCCAGACATTTATCAATCATGGTACGTGTCTTTGTCTCCACAACCTTAATAACCAGCTTATTTCTAACATCCTCCGGCAAAGCCTGATGGAGTCCTGTAAAGTAACAACGCTCTGTAGCTTCTGTATCGGTAACAATCAGATAGTAACCTAATTCCGGCACTTTGAATTGTTTTCTCTGCTCTCGCGATTTTCGGTTACCTGTTCTATCCTTTTTCGCCATACTCAATCCTCCTTAAATATATCAATACTCTTTAAGGTAGGGATTGCACCATACTTTCCTATCAAATAATTCTTCTCATAGCTTTCGTCCTTACGGATACGGGAACCAGCCTCATCCACAAAATCAGCCAATGAATACAGTGTAGAAACGCCTCTCTCATCCTTTTCCACAAACCATATTTCATCACGACGTAACAACTGATTAGACAACTGCCATGTGTCATGAGTTGTAAATACAAGCTGTGCATGATTAGTATTGATTTCCGGATTTAAGAATGTAAGCAAAAAATTTCTTACAAGTAACGGATGAAGGCGGGCATTTAATTCATCAATAAAAAATACGCTTCCCTTTTCCAATACTTCCTGTAATTCCGGATATAATGCAAACATTTTCAATGTTCCGGCAGACTCCATTCCCAAAGGGATTTCTGCCATACCATCCGAATCAATCATTTTATGGAGGGCATTAATTTTGTAGGTATCCTCTTTTGTTTCTCCATCGTGAGGAACCTTTTCAATCCTAAAGTCCTTGATATGCTCGTCAAAAGATGCAAAATATTCTACCACCTTCTGCTGAACATCCTTGTTTTCTACAAATCCCTTTGGCAATCTACGCGACATAAAGAAGTTTGTGAAAGGAGCGCCAAAATCAGCAAATTCATTTGCCAGGAACCAATCTCTGATTGCCTTACACTTACCGACTTTCAACTTCGCTCCCAAAGAGATAATGAGTACCTGCTTTTCAAGAGCAACCTGAATATTATCCCTACTGCTCTTAGGGAATCCGGATAAATCCAACTCATCATCGGAAGTTCCACGGTAAAATACGGTACTGTACTTTCTGGCGGTCTTTGCCTTCGAGTTGAGCCATTCTTCCGTTACTCCTTCCTTGTCAATGCAAAAACCATAATTATATGTTCTCTCTGCCTTATCGCCCGGCAAGGTGAAATAAACTTCAAAGCTGGATTCTGCACTGGCAGATGTGGAATCGAACAAGAACGGCGTAGGTCTGAATTCCTCAAACTTCTCCTCTTCATCGCCATAGAGATAATGAATCGTCTCCCGGATGATTTCAGTTTTACCGGTTCCGGTCGGTCCGAGGAAGAAAAAGACCGTCGGCCTGTTCGGATTGCTGATTCCCAGATACCAGTAGCGGAGCTTCTCCGAAATGGCGTCGATCACATGATCCTGCCCGATGATCCGTGATTTCAGATACGGCTTGAGACCGTCCAGAAACTGCATTGCTTCTTTTGTGGATTTGAACATATTTTACCTCACTATGGTTTGATTGGTTGTTTGCCGGAAGAGCGCAGGAAGCGGAAGAACATACAGAGTCCCGTCCACCATGCCAGTATAATTCCAAGCTGCTTGAAGTCGAAAAGATGATATTGAAACCAGAGCGTCATGCCGACGCAGATCGCGTAGTAGCCGAGAACTGCGTCCTGCCAGATGACGGCTTTCAGATACTTCTGCTCCCTGCGAGGTCTGCCGGAAAACAGAGCCTTGAGAATCGCCGGAATCCGGTTCAGGCAGGCGCAGAAAATATCCAGAACCACGCTCCACATGTAAAAACAGAGCGTGCTGACGCAACAATAGAACACGTCATTGAAATAGCCGATGAGAATATCCCGGTTCGTAAGCACGAGAAAAAATCCAGTCAGAGGAAACCCCAGTGACAGCAGAAACGCGATGAAGCAGAAATAATCATTCGGCAGCAAAATCCGATATTCACCGATGTATTCGCCTTTGCCGATGGTCGGAACTTTCGGACAATGCCGCACGATTTTGGCACCGCAGACACGGCGGCATTCCTGCTCGATGGTGGAACGGACAAATACATTGCCGTTGTTCAGAATCCGTCCCGACTGCCAGAAAATGAATCCGACTTTGCATTGACCGCGCGGTCCGCCGGTCTGGAGCGTGGAAAAATCAGCTGGATCAACGCGATAGTCTTTCTGTTCGTTGTAGCCTTCAGAATAGGACAGCGACTTGTTGTCGTCGCCTTTCATCGACGATGATTTGGAATCGCCGTAGGTCTTGGACTGACGGATGATGATCTCCTGTCCGATGGACTTGGAAGCCCATTCGTTCGTCTCGAATTCGCCGTTCTGACAAAAGAATTTTGTGCCCAGATTGCCGAGAAGCGAAGAGGCTTTTTCCTTGCCGTAACCGTCATAAAGGTTGCCGAGATTCTGAGTTGCATATATGGTCAGTGTCCGGCTGGAACGGGCGGTCGTCTGAAACTTCTGATCGTATTCAAGACTGAAGAACTGGCATTCATCCGCCCATAAAAAGACAGGCGGGGCATTGTCGTCGGCAATGTCTTCCCGACGTTCGATCATGGACTCAAAGCAGTATTTGATGATGCCGGCGGCGTATTGCCCGATCCGTCCCCAGGATTTGACATCGTAATCGACAATCAGGATTTTTCCCTTGCGATAGAGGTCTTCCAGTTGAAGCGTCGATTGTTCGGCGGAAAAACAGCGTGCCAGTTCCCCGCGCTGCATGGAGTCTGCGGCAACGGAAAAGGAGGAAATCGTGTTGGAGCGGGTCCGTTCGTCAAGGTAGGCGAATTCCTCATAGAAAAAGGTGTGGGCAATCTGATATTCCGGCGTATCGCAAAATTCTCTTGGAATAACCACATCCAATAAATTGGAACAGTAACCTCTTTCTTCTACTGTTTCAGAAGAGGCAGAGGGCGCAGAAACAATGATTTCATGAATGTTTTCAATGTTGATCGGCTGTTGTGCCATTTGCAGAATCGTGATGGAGTTGCGCAACAACTGCTTGACGGCGTTATTCCAATACTCCTCGTTGCCGCCGCCGGAATTGCGCTTATCCTTGCCCATATTGACGATTTCCAAATAGAGATTGACAAGATTCTCGACCTGTCCGCCTCCACGTCCGGCACGTTTCGCTTCACTGTCGAGATAATTGAAGGTCAGCTGACTCAAAAAGAGCAGATCCCCGGTCCGGCTTGGCTTGCGCGGATCATCGTCCAGATGGGCTTTCGCGGCATATTTCTTCCAGGTATCGGCTTCATCCGGCTTGGCGCAGAATACCACACCACCATAACCGAGCGTCAGAAATTTGTGTGCGATCTTGTAAAGCGGCCCGGAACTTTTGCCGGAGCCGGTCATGCCGAACACGATGCAACCGGTACAGGCGTCGCGAACCGTCCACGGATTGCCTTCGATATTTAAGATGATTTCATCAAGAATGCTTTTTCTC
>URUD01000027.1 GCA_900550935.1 uncultured Roseburia sp. | reverse complement strand
GAGCTTCACCAAATCCTGTGCCACAATCTGCACTGACTTGTGCACTCTTGTCTTAGTCTTATTCCATTCCTGTCCACCAAGTTTATTTAATTTCGGCTTTTTAGCGTCCGCACCGGCATATTTCTGGATCAGTTCCAGCTGCGTTGCCAGAATGTAGAGGTTTCCTCCACCGGCATATTCGATCTTGATATAATCTTTTACGGTCTTATCGACCTCGATCTTTTCAATTCCACGGTAGATTCCAAGTCCATGATTTTCATGCACAACATAATCACCGATGTTTAAATCGGTAAAACTTGCGATCTTCTCCCCCTCATAGATCCTGCGGTGCTTCTTTTTCTTCTTTTCTCCGCCAAAGATATCACTCTCTGATATGACAACAAATTTTAACAGCGGATATTCATAGCCACGTTTTATCTTGCCATACCCGGTCATCACTTCACCCGGCTTGACCTCATGGTCAAAGTCTTCTGAATAGAATGCGCTTAATCCCTCTTCCATCAGATCCTCTGCCAAACGTTTTGCCCTGGTCCTCGAGCTTGACAGTAAGATCGTGCTATAGCCGTTCTTTTTATAACGGGTCAGATCCTTTACCAGCAATTCAAAACTATTGTTGTATGGGTTAACCGTCTTGGTATCAATATGAAACCTCTCTTTGATATCCAGATATTTATTTTTCAGATCCAGTGCCACCAGAGAAATACAGCAGTAACTCTCGAGTTTTCCTACTATTTCGCGGTAGGAAAAGATCTCCCGCATCTGTCCCGGCAGGATATAGCCCTTTTCCAGACGCTGTTTCATGCTCTCAGAAAACTCCGTCTCCGTCGCAACGCCGCGCTCCATGGAACGCGCTGCCTCATCTAAAAAAACGATCACATCATCCTTTTTAAAATAATCAAGCAGACAAACGCGCTCCTTGCAAAAATAGGAAAGAAATGCGTCTAAGCCCGCACTGATCTGCAATTCTCCTGCCTCTTCCGCCACCTGCTCAATGGCTGATTTTAAACGGTACGCTTCCTCTGTCTTTCTCTGGCTGCGAAACTGTGCGGACACCTCTTCCGCCTCTTTGCGCATCTTTTCAATCCCCGCTCTGCGCTCGTCCTCTGTCAGCACGACCTCGCAGGCTGGATATAGCAGCACTTCTTCCAGATTTTCGATCGAGCGTTGGCTCTCTGCATCAAAGGAACGGATCGAGTCTACCTCATCTCCCCACAGTTCAATACGGATCGGATTTTCTTCTGTCAGCGGAAAGACATCGATAATGCCGCCGCGGACAGAAAACTCGCCCATCGTCTGTGCCTGATAATTCTTCTCATACCCCATCTCTACCAGATGTCTGGTCAGCTCTTCCAGATTCACCTCATCCCCGAGTGCGATCTTTCGCAAAGACTGGAGGAACTGTCCCGGCAGAGGCATCGGATTCATCAGACCATCAAATGTGGTAATGATCGTACATGGTTCTTCTTCCGTGATCATCTTTAAGGCGTTGATCCGCTCTCCGGTCAGCACATTTCCGCGGATATCGGACTGATAAAAAAGGATATCTTTTGCCGGATAATAGGCTGTCCGTTTGGAGAAGAACTGATACTCTTCCTGTAATTCCTTTGCTTTTTGCTCACTAAAAGTAACAATGATGCGATTTTTCGCACCATTGTCTACACTGTAAATCATATGTGGTTTTGCAGAATCAATACAGCCGGAAATCTGCAGCATCGTTCCCTTTCCTGCGTGCTTCTTTCCGATGGCTGCCTCTGCATCTTCAAACTCTTTCAGTCCCTGCAGAGGTTTTGTGAATGTTTTCATCATCGCTTTATTTATTCTTTCTTCTTGCTATTAAACTGATTCATCGCTGCATCTGTTTCGCCGGAGATCATAAGCTCTGTCGCTGCTACCGCATGACCGATCGCCTCTTCCAGTTCTGCCCTGTCTGCCGCATCAAAATGCCCCAGCACATAATCTGCCAGATCCCAGCCCTTTGGTTTTTCCCCTACGCCTACCTTGATGCGTAAAAAGTTCTGGGTGCCTGTCATGGCAATGATATTTTTTATGCCATTATGTCCTCCGGCACTTCCCTTTTTGCGGATGCGGAGATTGCCCGGTGCCAGACTGATGTCATCGTAAATGACGATCATCTCTTCTTCCGGATCCATCTTGTAGTAATTAAGTAGTTCTGCGATACTCTCTCCGCTTAAGTTCATATAGGTCTGTGGCTTTGCCAGTACGACCTTCGTTCCACCAATGACTCCTTTGCCACAAAGTGCCTTATGTTTCTTTTCTGTGATACTGATATTATATTTCTCTGCGATCGCATCCATGACATCAAATCCAACATTGTGTCTGGTATGCTCATACTGTTTTCCCGGATTTCCAAGTCCGACTATTAAAAACATGCCGTTCTCCTGTTCTTCTAGTGTTTTACTGCCGCATTTCTTCTGCGGATGATAACTGCTGCCGCGCGAAGCTGCTCCTGATCATTTACACCCGTAATATCCTCCGGATCATCTAAAGTATAAGCATCTACCCGAAGTCCTTTTTCTTTTATAATTGTGAGCGTATCCGGCAGATAATATTCTCCCTGTGCATTGTTCGGCTGTAATTTGCCCAGTGCCTCTTTCAATTCTTTTGTATCGAAAATATACATCCCGGAGTTGATCTCATGGGATTTTAACTCCTGCTCGTTCGCATCCTTGTGCTCTACACTCTTTACAAAATTGCCATCTGCATCACGGATGATACGTCCATATCCGGTCGGATCATCGATCATTGCTGATAATACGGTTACGGTGTTTTTATTCTGGATATGATACTTTTTCAGACGGGAAAGTGTCTCTGCCGTAATCAGTGGGGTATCTCCAAAGAGGATCATCGTCTGACCATCATCTCCAAGGAAATCCTTCGCACATAATACCGCATGTCCGGTTCCAAGCTGCTGCTCCTGTAACACGAATTTCACGTCTTTGTGCTCAATCTTTTCATGAACCACTTCATATTTATAGCCAAGCACCAGGCAGATATCGGTTGCACCTGCGCCCTGTGCCGCCTCGATCGCATAGTCTACCAGACATTTCCCCTCTATTGTATGTACGACTTTGGGCAGGTCTGATTTCATTCTGGTTCCTTTTCCTGCCGCAAGGATCACTGCTTTTAACTGTTCCATAATTGCCTCTCATTCTTCCGCATCTGCGGGTTCTTCGTTTGCCGGTCTTCCGGCAGTCTACCTTTTATTTTACAAGAGTTTTCGGAATTTACAAGTGGTTTCTGCCATAAAAAGCGGCTGTATCAGTACAGCACATACTGATACAGCCGCTTTGCCTTTTATCTGATCTACTATCCCCAAAGTGTTTGTAAAAATCCGACTCCTATTCTTCTGCCGCTAATGTCTCCTCGTATTTTTCAAGGATAAGACGTTGGATGCGCTCTCTTGTTTCTGAATTGATCGGATGTGCAATGTCCCGATATTCTCCATCCGCTGCCTTACGGCTTGGCATGGCGATGAATAATCCCTTTTCACCCTCGATGATCTTGATATCATGTACCACAAATTCTTCATCAATGGTAATGGATACAACTGCTTTCATCTTGCCTTCTTTTTCTACTTTTCTGATTCTCACGTCCGTAATCTGCATATTCTATGTCCCCCTTTATGCTGTTTCGTATGCTCATGCGTATTTTATATCGTTTTTGCCATCCCCGCTAGATCACATAGCGTTCGTTGTTCTCGGAAACGATCTTGATGCCATTGTCACCGCAGTAATATGTATTTGCCTTTAAGGTATCACGGCTCTCTACGATGCAGTTCTCAATGTGCGTATTGTCTCCAATATAGACATCATTTAATATGATAGAGTTTTTAATAACACAGTTCTTGCCAACAAATACCTTCTTGAAGAGAACGGAGTTCTCCACCTTACTGTTGATGATGCATCCGCTTGCGATCAGGCTGTTGCGTACATCCGAACCTGTATTATATTTTGCAGGTGGCAGATCATCCACCTTGGAATAAATCTTAGGTTCATCCCGGAAGAAGTACTTACGCACTTCCGGTTTCAGGAAATCCATATTGGTCTGATAATAAGAATCTACCGTAGCGATATTGCTCCAGTATTCTTTCATCTTGTAACCATAAATCCGTTTCATATTCTTGTAACGGATCAGAATATCAGTTACGAAATCCCAACGCCCTTCCTCTGCGCTTCTCTCAAGCATCTCGATCAATTGTCTTCTCCTTACAATATAGATACCTGTCGAGATCGTATTAGACTGGGAAACCATCGGTTTCTCCTCAAACTCAATGATTCTGGAATCTTCATTCATCCGTACCACACCAAATCTGCTGACATCCTCCTCCGGCGGTACGTCCTTGCAGACTACCGTAATATCAGCCTTTTTCTCAATATGAAAATCCAGTACCTTGTTATAATCCATCTTGTAGACACAGTCACCACTTGTGATGATCACATATGGCTCATGGCGTCTCTTTAAAAAGCTGATGTTCTGGTACATCGCATCTGCAGTTCCACGATACCACCAGCTGTTGTCTACGGTCACGGTCGGATTGAAGACATAAAGCCCCCCTTGCTTTCTGCCGAAATCCCACCATTTAGAAGAACTCAAGTGTTCATTTAAGGAACGTGCACTGTACTGTGTCAGTACTGCCACGGTCTGTATATGGGAATTACTCATGTTGCTGAGTGCAAAGTCAATGCTCCTGTAGTTTCCCCCGATCGGCATTGCTGCGATTGCTCTCTTGTTGGATAGTTCCTGCATACGGCTGTTATTACCGCCAGCTAAAATAATACCTATTGCCTTCATACTGAGTCACCTGCCTTAATAATTACTTCACCGCTTTCAAGGATTCCATCCGGGTAATCCGCTTTTTCTGTGATACCGGATATTGCCGTATTCTTACCGATCGTTACGCCCTCCGGGATGACAGATTTTTCTCCAACTGTTACTAAACCAAAAGAATAAATACTTGCATTTAACTTGTTCGGTTTCTCCTCTCCTACTCCAAGTACTGCCCCATCTCCTATCTGGCAGTTTTCTGCAATAATTGACTTGTCAACTGTAACATTTTCACCGATATAGGTACCTTTCATTACAATGGAATCACGGATCACCGTACCCTTTCCGATTGTAACACCAGCCCCAATGACTGAGTGATAGACCTCTCCGTATATCTCTGATCCTTCTCCGATGATACTCTTTTCCACCACAGAATCTGCTGACAGATATTGTGGCTCGATAATATCGCTCTTGGTATAGATCTTCCAGTATTCTTCATACAGGTTGAACTCCGGGATCAGGTCTACAAGCTCCATATTGGCCTCCCAATAAGAGCCAAGGGTTCCGACATCTTTCCAGTAACCATTGTATTCATATGCAAATAACCGTTTGCCGTTTTCGTGGCAGTACGGAATGATATGTTTTCCAAAGTCGCATCCGCTCTGATCTTTCATCGCGTATAATGCTTCTTTTAAGACATTCCAGCTAAAGATATAGATACCCATGGATGCCAGGTTGCTGCGTGGCTCCTTTGGCTTTTCTTCGAAGTCTTCGATCTTTTTGTTTTCGTCTGCAATGACAATACCAAACCGGCTCGCCTCTTCAATCGGAACCGGCATGGTTGCGATCGTCACATCTGCATGATTCTCCTTATGGAAATCAAGCATGACCTCGTAATCCATCTTGTAAATATGATCTCCTGATAATATAAGAACATATTCCGGATTATAATTCTCCATGTAATTCATATTCTGGAAAATTGCATTTGCGGTTCCACTGTACCACTCGCTGTTATCGCTCTTCTCATAAGGAGGGAGCACGGTAACGCCACCATTATTGCGATCCAGATCCCACGGAATACCGATCCCGATATGCGTGTTCAAACGTAATGGCTGATACTGTGTCAGGACACCGACGGTATCAATGCCAGAATTAATACAGTTACTCAATGGGAAGTCGATAATACGATACTTTCCACCAAATGCGACTGCAGGTTTTGCAACTTTTGCGGTAAGCACGCCCAGACGGCTTCCCTGACCTCCAGCTAATAGCATTGCTATCATTTCTTTTCTAATCACGTCAATCACCTCTCGTCATTTTCTAGTCAATGTTAATTATTTCTTTTGGTAATTTTTATTATAGCATATTTTGTCGATTATGTATATCAGTTTTCACAATTTTTTTTATAATTTTGTTTATTTTTTGTCATATTATACAATTTTTTTCGATTACTTTCGTTTTCAGAGAAACCAGGTCGATAAAAAATTATCCCAAAAGAATTTGCAAATTCATTATATAAGGTTATAATTAGGAAGCAACGTTCTACCCTGTAGAGCTTTGCCCAAATTCTTTGAAACAGGCAGGTAATTATCATGTATAAAATTAATTTTAACCAGCCGGTGCATGTTCATTTCATCGGCATTGGAGGCATCAGCATGAGCGGTCTTGCTGAGATCCTCTTAGAAGAGCATTTTACGATCTCCGGTTCAGATGCCAGAGAATCTGATCTGACCAGACATCTGGAACATATGGGCGTTACGGTTTATTACGGTCAGGCAGCTTCCAACATCAAAGAGGGCGTTGACCTTGTCGTATACACAGCTGCCATCCGTGAAGATAACCCGGAGTTTCTTCGCGCCAGAGAATTAAACATCCCTATGATGAGCCGCGCTGAACTCCTCGGTCAGATTATGGATAACTACGAAAACTCGATCGCCATTGCAGGCACGCACGGGAAAACGACTACCACCTCCATGATCAGCCAGATCCTCTTAGCTGCCAAAGCAGACCCGACCATTACAGTCGGTGGCATCTTAAAAGCTTTAGATGGCAACTTAAGAGTAGGCAAGTCCAATATTTTTGTGTCAGAGGCATGCGAGTACACAAACAGCTTCCTGCACTTCTATCCGAAATACAGCATCGTATTAAATGTAGAAGCAGAACACCTCGACTTTTTTAAAGATATTCAGGATATCCGTCATTCATTCCATCAGTTTTTGTCCAACACGAAAAAAGATGGTGCGATCTTGCTCAATGGTGAGATTGATAATTATAAAGAACTCACAGAAGGACTGCCAAACGAAGTTATCACGTTTGGTCTTACCGATTCCTGTGACTATCATCCGGCAGATATCACGTTCAACGAAAAAGCATGTGCAAGTTTTACCGCCATGCACCACGATACCCCGGTGATGAAAGTATCCTTAAACGTTCCGGGTATGCACAATGTTTCAAACGCCCTTGCCGCGATCGCGCTTGCGCTTGACTTAAAGATCCCGGCCGAAGCGATCGCTGCCGGCTTAAGTGCCTTTGGCGGTGCCGACAGACGTTTCCAGTATAAGGGAACCGTCGATGGTGTCACCGTGATCGATGACTATGCGCATCACCCGACCGAGATCCGTGCGACCTTAACCGCAGCCAAAAATTATCCACACAAACGGCTCGTTTTAGTGTTCCAGCCGCATACCTACTCCAGAACCAAGGCTTTCTTAAATGATTTTGCGGATGTGCTGTCTCTTGCCGACGTAGTCGTTCTTGCTGACATTTACGCTGCCCGTGAGAAAAACACCTACGGCATCAGCTCAAAAGATCTGCTGGAAGTTCTTGAGAAAAAAGGTACCGACTGCCACTACTTCCCATCTTTTGAAGAAATAGAAAAATTTTTATTAAAAAATTGTATGAACGGTGACCTGTTGATAACTATGGGGGCCGGAGACATTGTAAACGTGGGTGAACACCTTTTAGGAAACTAAGTTATCCACATTATCCACACTTAATTGGGGAAAACTTCAACGGTTAAGTGTGGATTTTTTTGTTTACATAATCTGTTTATTATTTTTTTATAAAACCTTATGAAACCAGTACCTGTTTTCTTTTTACAGTTTCCATAATCCTTTTTTCGAAAAAATACTCACATTTTATCCACATTATCCACAATCCGGGTTTCGCCGCCTGTGGAGAGGGTTTTGGCAAAAAAGATACTTCTCATTTGAAAATTCCTGTGCTATAATTTGGAACGTAAAAATTTTCACTATATATGGAAGCGAGCTGATACTTTATGCCAAAGATTATGATACACAATGACACTGATTGTTCTGCAACCAGCGTTTCAAATATTTTTATTGACGAGTATATGTCAGATGCCAATGGCGAATTTGTAAAGATCTATCTGTATCTGCTGCGCCTGATGAACGCACCGGATGCCTCGGTTTCGCTTTCTTCCATTGCAGATAAGTTTGAACACACTGAAAAGGATGTCAAACGTGCCTTAAGCTACTGGGAACGCATGCATCTTTTACGTCTGGAATATGATAAGGAACATAACCTGACCGGTGTTACTATTTTAGATTCGACCGAAAAAGGAGCTGCCCCACTGGAAGAGGACATGCCCCGCGAGGAAGAGACAGCGGAAGAACCTGCCACAGCGGAACTTCCCATGCGCAAAAGCTACACGCCGGATGAGATTGCCGTATTCCGGGAAAATGACCAGATCGCAGAGTTATTGTTTATCGCAGAGCGTTATCTAAAGCGCACCTTGACCTCCATTGATGTCGATACCCTGCTCTATCTTTATGATGAGCTTCATTTTTCAACGGAACTGATCGAATACCTGATCGAATACTGCGTTACCAAAGACCGCAGCAGCATCCATTATATCCAGTCTGTCGCGCTCAACTGGGCAAAGGCAGGCATTACCACTGTCATGGATGCCAAACGCGAATCGCAGCTTCACAGTCAGGCTTACTTTGCGGTAAAGAAAGCATTCGGTATTTCAAACCGCGATCTGGTTTCTTCTGAAATGGATTATATTGAGAAATGGAAAAAAGACTATGGCTTTTCTCTGGAACTGATCGCTGCAGCCTGCGAGCGCACCATCCAGTCCGTTCACCAGCCAAGCTTTCCTTATACAGACTCCATTTTAAAGAACTGGAAGAAACAGCAGGTACATAATCTGTCCGATGTCACAAGAGTCGACAATGCACACCAGAGCAAGCGTGCCGCAGAGACAGCATCTGCCAGCGCAGAAGGTGCTGGAAATTCCAAAAACAAATTCAACAATTTCAAGCAGCGTTCCTACGATTACGACCAGTTAGAACAGATGCTGCTTACCACCAATACACCGTAATACTCCGGAGGGTTCTATGTCTTTAAGTAATTCGCAGTACGATGAATTGATCCGTACTTATGATGCAAGACAACTGAAAAACCAGCATGACCTGGAGGAACGTATCCGGCTTACCTATCTGAAGGTTCCCCGCTTACGGGAAATCGACCAGGCGATTGCATCCCTTTCTGTCTCTTCTGCCAGAAAAATGCTTGACGGCAACAGCGATGCCTTTGCCTCTTATCAGGAAGAGTTAAATCGTTACCGCACAGAACGTGCCGAATTGCTCCGCCGCTATGAGATCCCGGAGGATTACCTAAAGCCTTCTTATATGTGTCCGGACTGCAAAGATACCGGCTTTATCGACGGGAAACGCTGCCATTGTTTTAAACAGGCTGCTATCAATCTCGTCTATACGCAGTCCAATCTGCGCGAAGTGCTGTTACGGGAAAATTTTTCTACCTTTTCCTATGATTATTATTCCGATGAAGACATTAACCCTGCAACCGGGCTGTCGTCCCTTGCCACCGCAAAATACGCCGTGGCAAAATGCCATGAGTTTGTTGCAGATTTTGATCATCCTGATACCTTTTCCAATCTCTATCTCTATGGAGACACCGGTATCGGAAAGACTTTTTTGTCAAACTGTGTCGCAAAAGAACTGCTTGACCGCGGACATTCTGTAATTTATTTTACAGCATTCCAATTATTTGATATATTAAGTAAGGGTGTGTTTGAAAAAGACGAAGATGCGCTTGCCGCACATCAGAACATTTTCACCTGTGATCTGCTCATTATTGATGACCTGGGAACAGAGCTTTCCAACTCTTTTACGACTTCCCAGCTTTTTCTATGTTTAAATGAGCGCATCCTGCGGAAGAAATCAACGATCATATCCACAAATCTGGGCATGAACCAGATCGCGGATATTTATTCTGAACGTGTCCTCTCCCGCATCTCAAGCAACTATACACTGCTAAAGCTGTTTGGCGCAGATATCCGTATCTTAAAACGCCGCCGCTAGTGTATGTATACTACTGTATTCATTAGAGCAATCTATTGAAGATATATGCAAACAATTTTTTATGGAGGAATCATTCAAATGCCAAACGATGAAAGAAACCTAGAAACGATCCCTGACGGAATGCTCGGACTTATCCCTCTTGAGAGCTGCAAAGAGTTAGGTGTCAAAGTAGACCAGTACCTGGTCAGCTGGCGTGAAAAGAGACAGCATCTGCATGAAACTGACCCTGCTTTCAAAGGTTACCGCCGCGACTCCTATATCATTTCCACTTCTGTTCCGCGTTTCGGAACCGGTGAAGCAAAAGCTGTGATCAAAGAGTCTGTAAGAGGATATGACCTGTATCTTCTCGTGGATGTTACCAATCACAGCCTTACTTATAAGGTATGTGGCTACGAAAACCACATGTCTCCAGACGATCACTACTCTGATCTGAAACGTATTATTGCAGCAGTTGGTGGAAAGGCAAGACGTATTACCGCGATCGTACCTTTCTTATATGAGAGCCGTCAGCATAAACGTACGACCCGTGAGTCCTTAGACTGTGCACTTGCATTGCAGGAACTTACTGCAATGGGTGTTGATAACATCATCACCTTCGATGCACATGATCCTCGTGTCCAGAATGCGATCCCATTAAAAGGCTTTGAAACCGTTCAGCCGGCTTACCAGTTTATCAAAGGTATCTTAAAAAATGTAAAAGATCTTCAGATCGATGCAGATCATATGATGATCATCAGCCCGGATGAAGGTGGTACCAATCGTGCGATCTATTTAGCAAACGTGCTTGGTCTTGATATGGGTATGTTCTATAAGAGACGTGACTTCAGCAAGATCGTAGACGGTCGTAACCCGATCGTGGCACATGAATTCTTAGGTTCTTCCGTAGAAGGCAAAGATGTTATCATTATTGATGATATGATTTCCTCCGGTGAAAGCATGATCGACGTTGCTACTGAGCTGAAGAAAAGAAAAGCAAACCGGATCTTCGTTGTTGCTACTTTCGGATTATTTACAAATGGTCTCGAGAAATTTGATGAAGCAGTTGCAGACGGAACTATCTACAAAGTGGTTACCACAAACCTGACCTACCAGGCACCGGAACTGCTTTCCAGACCATATTATATCAACTGTGATATGAGTAAATATATCGCTTACATCATCGACACCTTAAATCATGATTCTTCCATCAGTGACTTATTAAATCCATATGACAGAATTGAACGCCTTGTATCCAAATATAAAGCAGAGCAGCAGCAGTCATAAATCTAAAAAAGCATGTGCAGAAATTTTCTGTGCATGCTTTTTTGAATCAATGGGTCAAATAATAGAATGCACGCTCCGCGAACATTCTATTATCATGAATAAAATAATGCACAGAGAAAAAATTCTCTGCGCATATCTTTGTTCTTACTATGTATTAAAATAAGTCTACTCTTCCGGCAAACTTCTGGTTGATGACATAATATGCAGCAAACTCTTCCGGTTTTAAATATACCCGGAGGGATTTAATCGTAGATACTCTGTGACCGGCAGCAACAAATTCGTTCTTTGCCTTCTCAACAACATCTGCCAATACTGCTTCCTGTCCCTGATACTGCACGTAGATTTCCGGCTTAGCTTCTTCTTTTGCAGCTTTCTTTGCAGCTCTTGAAGGTTTCTTCTCTTTTACCGGTTTTGCAGCTGTTTTTACAGCTTCTTTCTTTTCTTCGATCTCTTTTGCAATCGCTGTTTTAACGATTGCGTTCTTTGTCTCTTCCACCTTGGTGTTTACAACTGCTTTCGCATCTGCTGCGGTTTCTTTTACTACATTCTTTGCATTTACAACGGTCTCTTTTGCTGTTGTTGCAGTTTCCTTTGCAGCCAGTTTCACATCTGGCTTTGCCATTTTCTTATCCATGATAAATCCTCCCTCAACAAAAAAATTTACTCACAAACTAAAAACTTCTCCATTGCACTTAATGCTTCATCCTCATCCTTACCCTCAGCCACGATATTCACTGTCATTCCTTTTGAAGGATTGAATGCCATAATCCCCATAATACTTTTCGCGTTAATACGTCTATTATCGCTTTCCAGTATAATCTCGCTATCAAAGCGGCAAGCCACCTGAACTAATTCTGCGATCGGATTATTGTGTTCTTCAGAAACATTTGAAATTACTACTTCTTTTCTGCTCATATCATTCACTTCCTCTTTTCAAGTACTTCTCAAAATATAACCCATTAGGACTAAATTTGCAATACACCGAAACCAGAATCGTTAGAAATTACCGAAACGCCTTTTGTTTTTCTTCTTTTTTTATGCGTTTTTATGCCGGTATTCTTTCCCTCTACTTGGTTAAATATGCAAAAAATACGTTTCCCGCATCCGCAAACATCTGCGCAGCATCCGCATTATTTCGTTTATACACGTTTCCAATCAACGGATCAAAAATGATAACATTGCCAGAATCATATCCTACTAAAAGTACTGCATCATTGCTTCCAGTCATTGCAAATACTGGCTTTCCACAGCTCACATAATAAAGGACTTCTTCCATATCGCATCCTGTTAAATCTAATATCCTTGCGTCCTTCATTGTATTTTTGAGAATATTCTTCGGGGTCTCTCCGCCTGCAATTAATGCACTGACGCTAATATTTATTCCTTCTTTTTCCAGCATCGCATTGATACACTGCGCGATACTGTCGGCATTTTCATCTTCAACCCCCACTGCAATATCAGTTAAAGTACCTTGTATCGCCTTTCTCGAACGTTTCCAGATGTATTGCTGTTCATCACTGATGACAACGCCCATATTTTCATTCGCTGACCGGATCGCCTCAGTAACGGACTCCGTTGTAGTGATGACTTTTCCCTTCACGTAAACATAATAAAGTGCCACCTGTCTGTCGCTGTTTAAAGTGATCGTCCGGTTCTCCTCAAGGATCGTCTCTTTCGGAGTCAGCAGTCTCGGCTGCTTTTTATTCACTTCATTTGCAAGTGTAAGCTGTACCTGCGTCTGTTTCACATCCGAAGTACTTGTGTGCACATCTACGACCTTTAAGCTGTCGCCCTCCCGGTTCATGATCATATCCTGATCCGCCTCAACATAAGCGGTTCCATTATACTGGATACGGTTTAAATACATTGTATAACCTTCGATCTCGATACTGGAAACAAAATATCCTGCTTTTTCATAGGTCTTTAAGAGTTCCATATCCTTGCCCGATACGTCCGCGATCTTAATCTGGCTCATCGGCATGGTCACGTTGCCCGCTGCATCTTCAAAAATATCCGACGATGCCGCGATACCGTATACAAAGTCCTCCTGCATAAATCCGAGTGGTTTTATGACACTTCCTGTCCCCTCTGTAATATCTATGACATTTTCATTGGTAAAATTCATCACATGAAGGGTCGACTGGTCTGATGTCCCATCTGACCATGCAAACAGTGCATTTGATTCAGACATTGCGTAACTGCCCTCTTCGACACCCTCGATCAAAGTACGGATCTCTAACGTATTCAGATCAATGCCGTATACGCTTCCATTTACCATCAGGTAAAGTTCTCCTGCCTCGTTGACATACATCAACTGTCCCAGCTCTGATTTCATCACCTCAAATGATTTATCCGACGGGATGAAGATCAGTTCTTCGTTTGTATTTGCAAGGCTGTCGTAATGGTAAACGCAGATGCCGACTTCTCCCTCATGATTGCCACGGTTCATGTAACCATAGACAATATAATCCACGCTTCCCGCCTCATTGATGCGGACTACCTTGATCTCATGCTGATTGTTATTTTCCCTGCGGTCAATCCCCTCATAACCACGGAAACTGAATACTTTTGATAGATTATTCTCCACCTCGTTGTAACACCACAGTTCCCCTTCCTGTACGAATGCCACGATCGTTCCTGCCTCATTGGCACGATATTCTACATTTTTATCCCGGATGCCAAGCTGGATATAGTTGTCATAAAACTGCGCGTTTTCTCCACGGAAGATCTCATTCATCGTCCGCTCAAAGTTGAGCAGATACATCCTGCTCTCCGTGTAACGGATGCGGTAATATTCTTCTATATTATAGTACTCACTGCCACCATTTTCTCCCACGCTGGCGACGACATACTGCAATACAATGACACTGTAGGTATCTGTGATCTCTTTGATTGATATGGACGGATCCGTGATCGGCTTTCCTTCAAATCCTGCCCATGACATCTGTTTTAAGGAAGAATTTAAGGAAACGAACTGCAGAGTCGTATTATCCCCTGTGGTTTTTTCCATATAAGTCGCAAGTGTTCCGGATGTCTCTTTATTAAATGTCTTTTCATTGATCTCTTCAGCAAATGACAGGTACTCCGTCATATGACTGTCCGGTTTTTCCACGATCCTCGTATAGTAAGAGATCGTCTCATCTCCGCTTGTCAGTTTGATTAAAAGCAGATATTCCTCGCCCTCCTGCAAAAGGTTCTGGATCTCAAGCTCTGCCGATATGGTCTCCTTTTCCTCCTGATAAGAGGTCACGTCTGCATTGGCGATCAGACGCTCGCCATCAAGGCTCCTGATCTCATAGGAGATCCCGTCGATTGCTTTCTGATAAGTCTGGATCTGGATCGGCAATTTTCTGCTGTCATCCACCGGCGTGATCGTATCACGCATATAGGCAGCATTCATCTGGTCTTTATATCCATAGAGTTCGTTTATCTGGATCTCGTCCGCATAAAAAGAGATCACCGGTAACGTCGCCTCCGGCATCTCTGTGGTCAGATCTTCATTTACATGATTGGTCAGTATCTCGAACAAAATGACAGACACAAAAAATACAACAATTAAAACGGTCGCTTTTACTGCACCTTTCTGCACTTTTGTTCCTCCCTTTTCTATCGCACCCTCCGGTGCATCATAAAAATAGCTATCGCAAAAAACGCGATAGCTATATTGTATTCATTTTTCAGAAAAACCGCAACATGGAAATCACAATCTTTCTATTTTATTAAGATTTACCACCAGCGTCTGCATCTTCTGTGCCTGCATCTTCTGCGGTACATCTCATTGTTCAAAAGCACACCGATCAGAGAATGCATCCCCTGATCCGGTGGATTTCCGCGTGGTGGTGGCGGTGGTGGCGGAAATGGTCCTCCCGGTGGCGGCGGTGTACCCGGTCTTCCCCAATACTGCTCCGCCTCCAGTTCTGCCATATCTCCGTTTGCTCTCTGATAGATACGGTCTACCACCTGTTCTAACATCAGACGGTCCGGATATTCATCAAACATGAGGCTTCCCTCATATTCCATCTTATCGCACTCATCTTCCACGAGTTCCAAGAGCTGTTTTACTTCTCTTGGATATAATTCTTTCATCCGTTCTAAATCCTTTTCATATTCCATCTCGGTCAGATACAGATTTTGCATCGGATAACTCATATAAAAAGGCATTTTGGGTGTTTCGATCTGCATTCCCGGCAGTCCAAAAAACAGTTCCTGATTATAGTCCACTCTATACTCCCTATAGATAACCTCACTCTTATCATATGGAACTTTTGTCATCTGGTGCCTTTTCCCGGCGATTATCTTGCCAGTTCGTTGATTTCGGAAAGCAGATCCAGATCAGACTGTTTTACTTTCATGTTGGTCGTGATCGGTTCCTCTCCCGGTCTTGTCACGGTCATCTCGATGATCGTTCCCTCCGGAACGCCTCTGGAAAAAACATTTTCCAAAAAGGAAACGACCTTCGGATGGTTTTCTGTAAATTTATTTTTTGCATTCATCAGTTTCATAATTGAAGCTGGATTCATCATGTTTCTTTCCTCCGGATCTTCCCATTCTGGTTATTTTAATAAGCGTGCAATGACATCTACCACTGCCTCGATATCTGCATCTGACGTGTTGATACACCAGTCATAGTTTAACTTTTCGCCCCAGTTCTGACCGGTGAAGAACTGATAGTATCTGCCTCTCTTTTTATCAATATCTAAAATGTGTCTGCGCAGCTCTTTATCTGTAAAATGTTCCTGCTCCGGCGCACGTTTTTTGCATCGTTCCATCCGGCTCTCAATGTCTGCATAAATAAACAGGCGCAGGGGCTTTTTATCCCTTAAAATATAGTCTGCACTTCTTCCTACGATCACGCAGTCAGATTTTTCTGCCAGCTCTTTGATCAGAAGACTCTGCTCCCTGTAAATGGAATTGTTCATCTCCATCACCGGATCAACGCCCATATAAAAGGTTCTTCCGATTGTGATCGGCATCAGATTGGAGGGGCTGTTTTCCATGACATGCTGCACATAGCCCTCCGCTAACTCTGTTCTTTTTGCAATCTCCGTAATGATCTCATTATCGTAATAGGCAATGCCGAGCTGTTCTGCGAGTCGTTTTCCGACCTCTCGTCCACCGCTTCCAAATTCTCGTCCGATCGTGATAATCTTTCCCATATGTACTTCCTCCTATTCTTCCGTTAGTATCACTATAACACTTTTTCTGCTGCCCCTGCAAACTTTTTTAGTCCACACTCTTTAACGATTCTGTCATGCTGATCTTATCAATCTTCCGTTTCATCATCTGATTGACGAAAAGGGCAAACACCATCGTGAGCAAAAGGCTGTAACAGTAGCTGGCCAATTGCACATGCACATCAAATGCCACCATATCGATGTTGATCTGTCCCATTACAAAATGGTGTAAAAAATAGCCCAGTGCCAGTCCCACCAATGCCCCGAGGAATGTCAAAAGCAGGTTTTCCCGGAACACATAGGCAGAGGTTTCATTTTCAAAAAATCCCAGTACCTTGATCGTTGCGATCTCGCGCACACGCTCTGTAATATTGATATTGGTCAGATTATATAACACGATAAATGCCAGCCCTGCCGCACAGATGATGATGACAAGCACGATCAGATCCATGCTCTTCATCATGCTGGAAAACCGCGCCAGGAAATCCTCATTGACACTGACTGCTGCCACATTATCCAGATTGGCAAGTGTGGTGCCGAGCAGGTGCATATCTTCGCCCTCTGCACCATTCACATAGAGGGTCTGATATTCCGCTTCTTTTCCGGTCTCTTTCTCATAGGTTTCCGCGGTCAGATAGACATAATTGTAAACGAAATTCTGAAAGATCCCGCTTACCTTTACCTCTATTTTTGTCTGATCGTCCTCGGTCAGTTCGATCGTATCCCCCACTCTGATGTCATATTGCTGCGCGATCTTATGTGAGATCACCGCCTCGCCCACACCGGGATATGCAACCGGCTCCTTTTTCGTCGTATGCAGATTTAAAAACGGCTCTAACGCATGTTCCCCATCTGCTGCCACCAGATAAATGGATTTCTGTGTGCCGTCTGCTTCTAAGTCTACCGCTTCCTGCATCACTGCCGTATAAGCTGCAATCTCCTGTGGCATTGCTGCATCCAGCTCACGCCGCATCGCATCATCGACTGCATTCTGGCAGGTTACGCTGATATCATAGGTCTGGATCTCGTGATACTGCTGTGATGCCACATTTGTGACCGAGTCACGCACACCAAATCCGGTTACAAGTAAGGCACTGCATCCGCTGATCCCCACGATCATCATAAAGAAACGTTTCTTATAGCGGAAAATATTGCGCAGTGACACTTTCTGTAAGAATTTCAATCGTTTCCATAAAAATGGAAGGTACTCTAAGAAAACCCGTTTTCCGGCTTTCGGTGCCTTCGGCCGCATCAGCTGTGCCGCCATCTCTTTTAATTCGTAACGACAGGTCACATACGTTGTTCCAACGGAGCAGAGCAGTCCGCCAATCAGTGCAATACCTGCAAGCCGTCCATCAAACACATAGCACAGGCTGTCGACCCGGTACATCATGCCATATGCGTACCAGATTACCTTTGGGAAGAGGATGGTTCCCCCTATAAAGCCTCCGGTACAACCGATCATCGCTGCGGTGCCGGAATAAAAAAGATATTTTCCCATTATACTCTTCTCGCTGTAACCCAGTGCTTTCCATACGCCGATCTGTACCCTCTGTTCTTCGACCATCCGGTTCATCGTCGTCATACATACTAATGCTGCAACCAGAAAGAAAAAGATCGGGAATACATTTGCCACGCCGTCTACAATGCCGGAATCGCTTTCAAAACAGACATAACCTACATTCGTTCCTCTTCCTAATACATAGCTTTTCGCATCTTTCAGATCGGCAAGCTGCTTTTCTCCTTCTGCGATCTGTTGTTTTGCATCCGCGATCTGCGTATCAAACTCTTCTCTTGCCTTGCGGTACTCCTGCTCGCCTTTTTCATATTCTGCCCTGCCATCTTCCAGTTCCTTCTCTTTTTCTGCCAGTTCCTTTTTGCCCTGTGCGAGTTCTTTTTTGGCGGCAGCGATCGCCGCTTTGCCGTCTGCGATCTGTTGTTTGCCCGCTGCGATCTGCTCTTTTCCATCCGCGATCTGCTGTTTTGCATCCTGCACCTGCGATAAGGAATCTCCCATGCTGCCCAGATCCATCTGGGTACTGTCTGCATCCGTTCCTTCTGCATCTCCTCCAAACAGGTTTCCTGCACTGTTTAACCCTTTGGATAACGCATCCATTCCCATGGCATATCCCAGTCCAAGCGCGATCTCTCCCTGATCTAACTCTGCCTCTTTTTGCTTTAACTCTGTTTCTGCTTCCTGCAGCTGCTGCTCTCTTTTCTCTAACTCTTCGGGCGCCTGTTCTATTTCTTCTTTTGCTTTCTTTAACTGCTGTTCTCCGTCTTCGAGTTTTGCCTTCGCATCCGCTAACTGCTGTTTTGCATCCGCTAATTTTTCTTCTGACTCTGCCTGGTTTTCGGACAACTGTTTTTTTGCATCGGCAAGTTTTTCTTTTGCCTCTGACGTGACAGTCTGATAACGCGCTTTTGCCCTCTCATCTGCAAGCGTTTCCCACACATCCGTTTTCTCATCCATATAGTCATCGTACGCATCGGCATACATCGGGAAATCCTGATCGAATTTGACATAGACATCCGTATAACCATCCAGTTCAAATCCATCCGGTTTCAGATAGAAAAATCCGCTCAACTGTCCGCTTCCAAGCGAGGTTGTCCCACGCTCGAACTGTATGTATAACGGGGATTGCACCCGCCCTGTGATCGTATATTCCCGGTAAGCAAAATGGTCAAGATCCAAATCCGTATTTTCTTCGGATAAGATCAGCTTTTTGCCGATGACCGAATCACCGTACAGATTGGCATCTACCACACACTCATTTTTCTGTTCCGGCAGACGTCCCTCCACCAGTACAATGCCATTTACTTTTTCCGGTATGCCAAGTGCCTTTAATGCCACTTCATTTCCACCGCTGACTCCACATAAAATATCAAAAGCGATCGTTCCCTCTGCTGCACGGACATCTTCCTGTGCCGCAAACGCTGCGACATCCTCGTCTGAAAATCCCACAGTCGAGAGAATGTGATAGTCAAAAAAGTTATGTTCGTCCAGATATTTCTGCGTTGTCTTTATCATGGCGGGCTGCGTTACCTTAAGCCCGGAAAAAAAGCCGACTCCCAGCGCGACGATCGCAACGATCGCCAGAAATCGTCCCATGCTCTGTTTGATCTCCCGGAATGTCGACTTCCATATCGTTGATGTTATCTTCATGTTTACCACTCAATTTCTGCAATGTCCACAATGTGTGGATTTTTCTCCATTTTCACCACGGTTCCGTTTTTTACGGTAATGATCCGGTCTGCCATCGCGGTCAATGCCTGATTATGTGTGATGACCACTACGGTCTTGCCCTTGTTCCTGCAGGTATCCTGTAACAGTTTTAAGACTGCTTTTCCTGTGTTATAGTCAAGTGCTCCGGTCGGCTCATCACAGAGAAGCAGTTTCGGATTTTTTGCCAGTGCCCTTGCAATGGCAACTCTCTGCTGCTCTCCACCGGATAGCTGTGCCGGGAAATTGGAGAGCCGCTCCCCCAGTCCGACCTCTTTTAACACCTCTGCTGCATCCAGCGGATCCTTGCAGATCTGTGCCGCCAGCTCAACATTTTCCAGCGCAGTCAGATTCTGCACCAGATTATAAAACTGGAACACGAACCCGATGTCATACCTGCGGTACGCAGTCAGCTGTTTCTTATCGTAGGCTGAGATCTCCTGCCCGTCCAAAAATACCTGCCCGCTGCTCAGATAGTCCATCCCGCCAAGGATATTTAAAATGGTCGTCTTGCCCGCACCGGAGCTTCCGACGATCACACAGAACTCTCCTTTTTCTATTTCAAAATCGACCTCATGCAGGGCTGTGATCTCCACTTCTCCGGTCTGATAAACCTTTCCCACATGTTCAAATGATACAAATGGTTTCATCCTTTCCTCCCGCTCCTTGCAATTTAAAGTCATTATAATAAATCCCTGCTGCTTTTACAAGCAAAGTAATTTTCCATTTTTGTTGGCAATTTTTCTTTCCTTATGCTACGATAGAACACAGAAAAATCAGGAGCAATTCTGCTCCGGAATGGGGTTTATTTATGAATGCAAAACATGAAAAAAGAAGTACATTTTCCGGGAAGCTCGGATTCGTTTTATCCGCGGCGGGTGCCTCCGTCGGTCTTGGAAATATCTGGCGTTTCCCTTATCTTGCCGCAAAATACGGCGGTGGGATTTTCCTGCTCGTTTATATCGTTCTCGCATTGACGTTTGGTTATGCCATGATCGTGGCAGAAACCGCCTTGGGGCGTATGACAAAGAAAAGTCCGGTCGGTGCGTTTGCCACTTTCGGCAGATCCGGCTGGCTCTCCTTTGGCGGATGGATCAACGCGATCATCCCGGTTCTGATCGTGCCTTACTATTCCGTGATCGGCGGATGGGTCATTAAATATCTGGCAGGATATCTTTTCGGTCATGGTTCTGACCTTGCAGCCGACGGATATTTTTCCGCATTTATTTCCAATGGTGTTTCCACGGAACTTTGTTTTATCGTGTTTACCCTGTTTACGGTCAGCATCATCTACGCCGGTGTGCGCAATGGTGTGGAACGTGTTTCCAAATTTATGATGCCAATCCTGGTTGTCTTATCCGTGCTGATCTGTATTTACTCTGTCACAAGACCGGGTGCCATGGAAGGTGTCAAATATTTTCTGATCCCGAACCCGGATAATTTCTCCTGGATGACGGTCGTTGCCGCCATGGGACAGATGTTTTATTCGCTTTCGATCGCAATGGGTATTCTTGTTACGTTTGGCTCTTATATGAAAAAAGATGTGTCTATTGAAGCATCTACAAAAAATGTAGAAATTTTTGATACGGCGATCGCCATTATGGCTGGTCTGATGATCATCCCGGCTGTCTTCGCTTTCTCTGGCGGTGACCCGGAAACCTTACAGGCTGGTCCTGCCCTGATGTTCATCACCATTCCAAAGGTATTCGACAGTATGGGCTTTGGCTCCTTTGTCGGTGTCCTGTTTTTCCTTCTGGTTTTATGTGCTGCCTTAACCAGCTCGATCGCCCTGACCGAAAGTGCCGTATCCACTTTTCAGGATGAGCTCGGCTGGGGTCGTAAAAAATCGACTTTGATCGTCGGCGGCATCATGCTTGCGCTGGGCAGCCTGTCCTCTCTTGGCTATGGTCCACTTGCCTCCATCAAAATTCTTGGCATGCAGTTTTTAGACTTTTTTGACTTCCTGACCAACTCGGTTATGATGCCGATCGCTGCAATCGCCACCTGCCTTTTGGTTTCCAAAGTCATGGGTGTCAAAAAGATTGAGGACGAAATGCTGCTCGGCGACGGCACATTCCGCCGGAAAAAGATCTTTAATTTTATGATCCAGTATTTATGTCCGATCTTTGCTGCCATTATTTTGATCAGCTCTGTTGCAAATGCGTTTGGATGGATTGCTATGTAAGCATCACACGCGGTATTCGAGGATATCTTCGATCGGCTTTCTTGGTCTGCTTAATGGTGCTTCTGCCGGATAGCCGACCGAGATGGCTCCTACCAGCTGTTTTTCGGTTCCGATCTCGCGGATCAGCTCCGGAGCCTCTCTCATGACCTGTAAAGTATGAAACGCATCCGGCAGTCCATATGCTGATTCTGGTAAGATTGATTTACGTTCTTTCTCTCTTTCCAATCCCTCCTGCATTCTTTGCAGGAAGCGTTCTTTTGCCACTCCTGTGTATATCAGATATTTCCATGGCTGTCTGTTTTTTGCCGATGGTGCTAAGGATGCTGCCAGGATCAGTTCTTCAATCTGTGCCCTGTCAACCGGGGTGTCTTTGTATTTTCGTATGCTGCGTCGCTGTTGTATTGCATTCATGGGCGGGGTCCTTTCCGGAGGTGATTGTTTGCATGATTTTCTGCAATTAGTATAACATACATTGCCATTGATGATGGCACTATTTATATTCTCATGCTATAATCGCAGATAGAATATCAGAATTTACGGAGGAAAACAGAAATGGCAAGGGATCAACGATTTGAGAAAATATATTCACAGGGTTCGATGAATGTTACGGAAATCTGGGTGGATAAAGAAACCGGAGTAAACTATTTATATCATGCAAGTGGCTATTCTGGTGGTCTGACACCATTATTAGATAGAGAAGGCAAGCCTGTTATCTCGTCAATTATAAATAGTTAATTTATTCTGCTAAATCGGAAGTTAGCGCTTGAAAAAGGAGAAATGATACATGGTTTTATTGGTTGTAGATGCACAGAAAGGCATCGTGGATGAACGCTTATATGCGTTCAGAAAGTTTGTCAGTAATATCAAAAAGCTGATTGAAACAGCTCGAGAACAAGGTATAGACGTTCTCTATGTGCAACATGATGATGGACCGGGGACTGGATTTTCCATCGGGGACGATGAGTTTGAGGTCTATTCCGAGTTTCAACCGATGCCTGATGAAAAACAATTTGTCAAATCCGTATGCAGTGCGTTCAAAAAAGAGAGTGGTCTGCTTGAGTACCTGACAGCAAAGGAAGAAAAAGACGTGATGATCTGCGGCATTATGACCGACTTCTGCATCAATGCCACAGTAGAGGCTGGTTTTGAGCATGGCCTAAACATGATTGTTCCTGCCTATGCAAATTCCACGCAGGACAATGAATACATGACTGGGGAACAGGCCTACCATTACTATAATGAATTTCTCTGGCCTGAACGATATGCGGAGTGCGTACCAATGGACAGAGCATTGGAATTACTCAAAAAGGATATAGAGTAAAAACAGTATTTTGAATGCTATTACTAAAGGAACAGAAAATATTTATTTAATACTATTGAATATCTGCTACTATTGCAAAAAAGAACATTGATTCATATATAAAAATGTAATATAATACATCACCAAAATATTTTAAAGAAAGGCGAATGCATACACATGAAACGTAAAATAACGTCAAAGTTATATGAGTGGAAAAATATGTTAAATGGTAGAATGCCATTGCTGATTTACGGTGCACGTCAGGTTGGAAAAACATTTGAGATGCGTGAGTTTGGGGCATTATATTACAAGAATACCATCTATGTAAACTTTGAAACGGATGAAAGAATCGGAAAATATTTTGAAACAGATATTCATGCAGATCATGTGATATCTGTTTTGGGAAAATACTATCAGGCAAAGATTGTACCTGAAAATACACTTATTATTTTTGATGAAATTCAAATGTGTGAAAGAGCATTAACTTCGTTAAAATATTTTTCGGAAGAGGCCCCGGAATATCATGTAATGGCTGCAGGAAGCCTGTTGGGCATAGCAGTGAACCGGGAAAAATATTCTTTTCCGGTAGGCAAAGTTCAGATGCTGACTATGTACCCAATGGATCTGGAAGAGGTATTGTGGGCAAAGGGAAAACAGATGCTTGCAGATACGATCCGGGAACATTATGAAAATAACCAGCCGTTAGATGAAATACTCCATGAGGAGGCCATGCAGGAATTTTATCATTATTGTATTGTGGGTGGTATGCCTGCGGCGGTGAAGGCCGATCTTGCAAAAGACAGTCCTATAGAGCAGACAGAAATCCGGCAGATGTTATTAAATTCTTATATTGCTGACATGACCAAATATGCGAATCAGTCAGACACGGTACGCATTTTTGAAGCATATGATTCCCTTCCGGCACAGCTGGCAAAGAATGCCAAAAAATTTCAGTATAAGTTGATAAAATCAGGCGCACGGTCATCTCAATATGGAGATGCAATCGACTGGTTGATCCGGGCCGGAATTGTGAATAAGTGTATGAAATGTAGTCAGGGATTTTATCCGGTTGCAGCATATCAGGATGTGAGTGCATTCAAATTATACTATAGTGATATGGGTATTATGTCCGCCAGACTGGGAATGACTCTGGAAGCGCTACAGGGTAAGGAAACAGAGCATTTTCGAGGTATACTGACAGAGAGCTATGTTGCAATTGCACTGAAAACGAATGGCTATGATCTTCATTACTGGGAATCGGATAATACTGCAGAAGTAGATTTCCTGATACAAAAAGATAGTCATGTAATCCCGGTGGAATGTAAAGCCGGAAATCATGTGAAAGCGAAAAGTATGATGGTTTATATGGAAAAATATGCCCCGGTTTATGCAATCCGGATTTCAGCAAGAAATTTTGGAATGGTAAATGGGATAAAGGCAGTGCCATTATATAGTGTGTTTTGCATTTGAAATTTTGCATTTTCCAAGTTGTTGACGAACGCCAGGCGTTCGTCCGGAAAAATAACAACTGGAGTTACTAATCAATAGGCAATTTCCGATTTGCAGAGATCCCCTCTCTCCAAAATCCCGTTGACAACTCCCCCCGTCTGCGCTATAGTTTATCACATAGGGAATGAAGTTCTCCCCTGGGCAACCTAAACTGCTTTTATAGCTGATGACTTCTACGATTATCACAGTCGCAGAAAGCATCAGCTTTTTTTGCGTCTATTTTAAGGAGGAAATCATATGTTGACATCTTTATCACTCATTTTTCTTGTCGGACTGGCACTCGGTGCCATCTGCCAGAGATTGAAGCTTCCACGCATCATCGGCATGCTCGTTACCGGTATCCTGTTAGGACCATATGTGCTGGATCTTCTGGACCCGTCCATCCTTTCCATCTCGTCCGAGCTGCGAAAGATGGCTCTGATCATTATTTTGCTCAAAGCCGGTCTGTCTCTGGATCTGAAAGACCTAAAAAAAGCTGGACATTCTGCCGTCCTGCTCTCCTTTGTTCCCGCATCCTGCGAGATCATCGGGTATCTGCTCTTTGCCCCGGTCATCCTTGGCATAAGCCGGGTCGATGCCGCTGTAATGGGTGCGGTTCTTGCCGCCGTTTCCCCAGCTGTTGTGGTACCCCGGATGGTAACGCTTATGGAGAAAAAATACGGCACGCAAAAAGCCATTCCTCAGATGATCCTGGCGGGTGCTTCCTGTGATGATATTTTTGTCATCGTCCTGTTTACCACCTTTTTAGGCATGGCACAGGGTGGAAGTGCAAATGTCATGGATTTTATCAATATCCCGGTCTCCATCGTTCTTGGCATTTTACTGGGAGTTTCCTTTGGCTATGGACTGTATCTGTTTTTTGAAACCTCTTACGCACACAAACACTGTGTCCGAAACAGCATGAAAGTCATTATCGTATTAGGCTTCTCGTTTCTTCTGATCGCGATCGAAGAATGGTTCGACGGCATCGTGTCCGTATCCGGTCTGCTGGCGGTCGTGGCAATGGCGTGTATGCTGAAATTAAAAAGCACTGCTTTTGTTTCCAAACGACTGTCAGAAAAATTCGGGAAACTGTGGCTGGCTGCTGAAGTTATCCTTTTCGTTCTGGTTGGTGCCGCTGTCGATATCCGTTATACCTTAAATGCCGGTCTGGCAGCTGTTTTTATGATCCTGATCGCGCTTCTATTCCGTGCCTTCGGTGTCCTGCTCTGCACCGTCAAAACCTCTCTTACCCTAAAAGAGCGGCTGTTTTGTGTCATCGCCTATCTCCCAAAGGCAACTGTTCAGGCTGCGATCGGCTCGGTTCCGCTTGCCGCCGGACTTCCCTGTGGAAACATTATTTTATCCGTGGCAGTGTTGGCGATCCTTATTACCGCACCGCTTGGGGCACTGGGGATTGATGGAAGCTATAAGAAACTTTTAACGCCATCTTTTTCTGTAAACCGGAAGGAATTTGTAAAATAAACTCCAACAACAAAATCTATTTTAAACTCCGATCTCCTCTGCTGCTTCCACACAGTATTTTGCTGCATTATCCCGGTTGGATTTTATCTCTTCTTCGGTCAGCAGCCGTCTGATCTTTGCCGGATTGCCAAAGGCGAGGCTGCCATCCGGGATCTCCATATTCTGTGTGACAAGCGCACCTGCACCGATCATACAGTTCTTCCCGATCGTAACACCATTTAAGATAATGGCTCCCATTCCGATCAGAGTATTGTCTCCCACGCTACAGCCGTGAACCACTGCACTGTGTCCGATCGTAACTCCATCTCCGATCGATACCGGATATCCTCTGCCGACATGGATCACGGCATTATCCTGGATATTGGTTCCTTTTCCAATGGAGATTGGTTCTGTATCCCCACGCACCGTAGCGTTGTACCAGATACTGGACTGCGCTCCGATCTCTACCTGTCCTTTTACGACTGCTTCTTTTGCAATATAACATGTTCCATGCGTTGTGATCTGATCTTCCATGACTTCTCCTTTCCTATAGATAATGACTCTTCATTGCTTCCTGTAATGCCGCGCCATCTTTTTTTAACAGGCTCTGATATATATCCCGGTGTGATCTGATCAGCTTCTGTCTGCTTTCTTCCGTGGCATGTGCAAGATTATAATCAATTTCTCCCCGGTACACTTCTGTCACTGCTTCCATGATGATCATCCACAGATTGTTCTCTGTTGCCGCGATCAGTGCCTCGTGAAATGCCTTGTCGGCATCCACCAGTGCCTCGCCTTTGCAGTGATCCATTTCATCCAGCTGTGTTTCGATCTTTTGCTTCTGCTCTTCGGTCAGCCCTTTTTCCAGCAGCACATTACAGACACTCTGCTCCATCACACGGCGGAAACTGCTTACCTCTTCCCTTGAAATGCTCTCTAGTGCCAGCATCATCTGGATCGTCTGGCGGATGGACTGTCCCACATTTTTTGAAACATAATTGCCTGATCCCTGTACTCTTGTCAGCAGCCCCATGCCATGTAACGTACAAAGTGCCTCTCTGGTCGAGTTGCGCCCGATGCCAAGTTCTTCTGCGATCGCACGCTCGGCAGGCAGCCTGCTCCCGACGCGCAGGATTCCATCCTGCATCCGATCATAGATATACTGGATCACTTTTTCATATTCCTGCGTTGTATTTGTTTTCGTCTGCATTCTTTCTCTCTCTACACTTTCGTTTTTCGTGTCATCTGTATTTCTTCCAGATACCGTCCGATGACACGGAGTGCTCCCTCCACTCCAATCTTTGACACATCCAGACACAGATCATAGTGTCCTGCCATTCCCCAGGTCTCTCCTGTGTAATATTTATGGTAGGAGGCTCTTCTGTGATCAGTTTCTGACACAATATTATGTGCTTTTTTCAGCGAAACATCATGCTTTTTTGCAATATTTTCCTCCCGCCATGCTATATCTCCGGTCAGGAAGACGGAAACCACATCGTCTCTGTCCCGGAATACATAGTTTCCACACCGTCCAAGGATGATACAGTCCTCTTTCCCGATCACCGGTGCCAGTGCCTTCTGTGGTGTCTGATATAATCTGCCGTCCTCCTCTGCCAGAGAGATTGAGTAAAGCAATGTATCCACCGGGATCTCGCCATAAAAATCCGGGAATTTCTCATAGTTTCCCTTTTCTTTTGCCAGCTGGGAGATCGCTTTTTTATTATAAAATGGTAATCCGTATTTTTCTGCCAGTGCCATTCCGATCTTATCGCCCTTGCAGCCACATTCTCTCGCAATCGTAATTATCATAATCTTTCCCCTTTCCTGCTACATAAAATTGGCAAATACAGAGGCAAGCACAACGGTCATGATACCGGTCACTGCGATCGCAAGACTGCTCATTGCCCCTTCCACTTCTCCTAACTCGATCGCTTTTGCCGTTCCGATCGCATGCGCGGAGGAACCGAGGGCAAGCCCTCTTGAAATAGGTTCTGTGATCTTAAAGATCTTAAAGACCAGTTCCCCTAAGATATTTCCAATTACTCCGGTAACCACGATCGCCGCTACCGTGATCGTGACATAACCACCCAGTTCTTCGGATACGCCCATTCCGATCGCGGTTGTGATGGATTTCGGCAATAATGTCACATACTCTTCATGGGATAATCCCATCAGTTTGGAAAGCACCAGTACCGTGCATAAACTCGTCAGCACACCGGAAGTGATGCCAAATAAGACCGCCTTGACGTTCTTTTTCAAAAGCTGCCACTGCTCATATAACGGGATGGCAAGACAGACGGTCGCCGGTGTCAAAAACCAGCTTAAATATACTGCGCCCTGATTGTAAACATCATAATCCACATGTGCCACCAGCAGCACCACGATCGTCACTGCGATCGAGATCAGCAGCGGATTTAAAAAACCACACTTAAATTTCCGCTTTAAAACAGATCCCAGCAGATATGCCAGTAAACTGATCGTAACTCCCGCAAACAGGGAGGTCTGAAAAAACTCATTCATGCTCGTTTGCCTTCTTTCCCTCTTTTTTCTCTCTCCGGATCATCCACTGGGAAGACCAGCCTGTCGCTACCATGACCGTGATCAGTGTCACAACCACGATGATACTGACCGGAAGCAGCATCGGTTTTAAAATTCCCCACGATGCCATCAACCCGACTCCCGCCGGAATAAACATGACCGGCATGATCTCGATCAGGAATTTGCCTGCATCCCGCACCGCATCGAGCGGGATCCATCCGGTCAAAAGTCCGATAAATAAGATCACCATGCCATAAATGCTGGCAGGGATCGGCAGGGGCAGCAATACTTTTAGCAGCTCACCGACAAACGAAATACCCAGAATTACCAGAAACTGACGTAAATACTTCATAACGAAACATCCTTACCTTTCTTTTTTGCATGTAAAAATTGGTAGCACCAATTTGGCACTACCAATCATTATACGCATCCGCGTTTTCTACGTCAACTCATGTATTTTCTTTTTTTCGAAGTTTTACGATCAATTCATAGACTTCCGGCCGTTTCTCATGCAGATGTTCATCAAGCACATGCCTGCGCTCACGGAATCGTTCTGCCAGCTCCGGATGCTCTTTGGCAATACGGTTATGGACTTCTTTTCTATGCGCCTCAAAGTGGGCTGCAAGTGTCTTTTCATCCTTGCCGGAGATATTTACGATCTCCTTTAGATGTTCCTCTAAATGTTCAATCCACTCATCCTCATCCAGTTCTTCCATGTGAGACCATTTTCCATGTAAGAGTTCCTCCACATCCCCGGTCTCTTTTAAGTGCTCAATCTGAAGCATGATCTGCTTTTCGATCTGCGCCTCCGTCTCCGAACCAAACGCCCAGACAAATTCCTGTACCCGGTTGTCGGCTCGTTTTCTGGATGCACTGCGCTCCACATTATCAACTCCATTTTCCAGTGGATAAGGTCTTGTGACTCCCATATCCTTTAAAGCGATATGGATCGTCCGGCGCACGCTTCCCTCTTCGATCATATAGCCGAGTCCAAGCTGCCTTAACTGCTCGTTTACCTCTGCAATGTGCTCAGTCATATAGAAGCAGATCCCTCTCTCTTTTAAGGACTGATACAAAATACCAAGGCGGTCTGCCGCTGTAATGTCAATGCTGCCAACTCCGCTGGCATCTAAGATCACAGCTTTCGTATTTTCTGTGATATGGTCCTCAATCTCTCGCTGTAAGATCTGGATATTGGCAAAAAACAGGTTGCTGCTAAAGCGATAGATCAGCACACCCTCGATTGCGTGGATCTGATCGCCTTCATTTAAGTCCCGGAAATGTTTATGTCCGGGCTGGATGCCTAAAAAGCATCTTGCCGGCTTTGCGGTACGGATGATCATTTCCGAAAACGATAAAATGATACCGATCAGTACTCCATTGATCGTTCCAAGTAACAGAACGCCAAAGAACGCTCCAAGGAATATGAAACACTCGGTGCGGCTCACTTTAAAGAGTCTTACTGCAAGTTCAAATTCGGTTGCGCCAAGCAGCGCAGAGATCACGATCGCGGTTAAGATCGGCACCGGCAGATATTCAATAAAACCGGTTCCAAAGAGCAGAACTCCCATCATGGAAATCCCTGCCACGATACCGGTCAGCTGGCTTTTTCCCTGATACTGTTCCCCCATTGCGGTACGCGATACAGAACCGTTGATCGGACAGCATCCGGTAAATGCCGCCAGAAAATTGCCCATGGAAAATGCGAGGATCTCCCGGTTATCATCGATCCGATATCCGTTTTTCTGTGCAAAATTATTTTCTGCAAGCAGTGTTTCTGCCATAATGACAACCGCAACAGACAGGCTGATCGTAATCGTCTCTTTGAGTGGAAGCACACTAATGTCCGGGATGCTCCATTTCGGAAGTCCACGTTCCACCGCCCCAAGTGTCTGCACGCCCCATGCGCGCAATGGCAAAAAACATGTCATCAATGCGCCTGCTGCCATCAGCACGACCGCCATCGGAAATTTCGGCATGGCCTTTTTGGATACAAGCAGGATAAAAAGTGCCACAATTCCAAGTACAAGAGAAGGCAGATGGATCGCTCCTGCGGTATCTGCGATATGTAATGAAAGCTCTACCAGTTCGCCGGTTCCTGCCACGCCACCCATCAGTTTTGGCATCTGCATTAATATGATCGTGGTACAGATACCGGTAATAAATCCACCCATTACCGGGGCAGAAATATAATTGACCAGTTTGCCAACGCGCATAAAATAAAATGCCAGCAGCCAGAGTGCCACAAACAATGTCAGCACCGGCACAGCTACGATCGCTTCTTTTGAGCCACCCTCGATCCCAAGGCCTAACAGCGCCGAACCGACCAACGCCGCCGGGGCTGCATCCACTCCGAAGATAAACTGTGGGGAAGTTGAAAACAGGGCAAATGCCAGAATCGGAAATACGGACCCGTACAGTCCGTATGCCGCCGGCAGCCCTGCGATCTGCGCATATCCCATGGAAATCGGAATAGACACTGCCATAATGATGATACCCGCCAGAAGATCTCTGGCGAAGTATTTTTTGTTATATTGAAAGATCCAGTGATCAGATCTGATGGAGTTCATATTCATTGCTTCCCAGTCCGATCTTTACTGCATGCGCAATACAGCTCCTCCATTCCGTATCCGGATGTGTCATATGGAAATGATCGTGATCCTCATGGTCATGATGTTCCTGTTCATGCTCTAAGTTCTGTCCAAGAATGCTCTCTTTGACCGGAGTCATCTGGTTACAGAGATCTGCACATGCCTGATCCAGTGCGACCGGGTCAAAAGATGCTAACATACCGACATTTGGAATGATCGGAATATCATTTTCTGGATGGCAGTCACAGTTTGGTGATACATCACAGATCAGTGATACATGGAAGCATGGTCTGTTCTGGCAGACTGCAAGACTGTACTCTGCCATCTTGTAATTTAACATTGTAACTGAATCTGCATAGTCTGCTGCGATCGCATCCTTCGGACAGACTGCAAGGCATCTTCCACATCCTACGCACTTATCATGGTCGATCTTTGCCTTGTGATCAGTAATGACCGGTGCTCCATGTGCACAGATCCTGCTGCACGCTCCGCATCCTACACATTCTGCTGGATTGACACTCGGTTTTCCTTCACAGTGCTGCTCCATCTTTCCGGCTCTGGAACCGCAGCCCATACCGATATTCTTGATCGTACCGCCAAATCCTGCCGTCTCATGTCCTTTGAAATGTGTCAGGGAAATAAATACATCCGCATCCATAATGGCAGAGCCGATCTTGGCTTCTTTGACATATTCGCCATTGATCGGAACCAGTGTCTCATCGGTTCCCTTTAAACCATCGGCGATCAGTACATGACAGCCTGTCTGGTATGGAGAAAATCCGTTGATATATGCGGTTTCCAGATGATCGAGTGCGTTCTTTCTACTTCCCACATAAAGTGTATTGCAGTCCGTCAAAAACGGCTTACCGCCTAATTCTTTTACATAATCTGCTACGACTCTCGCATAGTTTGGTCTTAAAAATGCAAGGTTTCCATACTCTCCGAAATGGATCTTGATCGCTGCGTACTTATCTTTAAAATCGATCTGCTCAAAACCTGCCGTTTTCATCAGACGATGCAGCTTCTGTAACAGATTTTCATTTCCTGTTGCTTTAAATGTTGTGAAATAAACTTGTGATTTGCCCATATCATGCCTCCTTTTCTCAACTTTTCTCTATCATACACTTCCATGTATAACGCTTCGCCTTATTTTGTTATCATATAACATTTTAAGCATTTATCCAATATTTTCCGATAATTTTTTTCATCTGGCACATGTGTTTGTGGTTTCTTTGCGGATATGCTAAACTGGACTTGATATTTTAAGAATTTTTACAGAGTAAGAGGTTTTCCATGAAAGAAAAAATATTTAATATCATTCAGATTGGTGACAAAAGCAACCGGCTGAGCCGTGCTTTTGATCTTTTTATTACAATTACGATCATCTGCAATATCCTGGTCACGTTCATGCAGACATTTGAGCAGCTTGCGCCACTTTCTGGTGTGTTTTCTGTGATAGAAACCATTACTGTCCTTATTTTCTGCATTGAATATGTGCTCCGCATCTGGACTGCAGAGTTCCTTTATCCGGGCATGCGCAAATCGCGCGCAAGGCTGAAATTTCTGATCTCTTTTGATGGCATCGTTGACCTGCTCACGATCATTCCGGCATTTTTCCTGTCCGGTTTTGTCATTTTCCGTATGCTGCGCGTCGCAAGGATCTTTCATCTGTTCCGGCTCAACGCGAAATATGATTCGTTTAACGTCATCACGACGGTTTTATACGAAAAAAGAAACCAGATCATTTCCTCTGTTTTTATCGTGTTGATCCTGATGCTGGCAAGCAGTCTGTGCATGTACAGTGTAGAACATGATGCGCAGCCCGCCGTTTTCCGCAATGCATTCAGCGGCATCTGGTGGAGCATGTCAACGCTCCTTACGGTCGGTTACGGGGATATTTACCCGATCACGACTCTGGGACGTGTCATGGCGATCTGTATCGCCTATCTGGGTGTCGGCGCGGTTGCCATCCCAACCGGTATCATCAGTGCCGGTTTCGTGGAACAGTACCAGCGCAAGAGCAGCATTTCCAACTTAAAAGACACCGACATCAAAGAGATTGCAGAAATTTTTGTCGACCGCCATTTTGCAGGCAAAACCATTGCGGAAGTGGAAGAAATGAAGCAGATCACGATCTTTCTTGTACTGCGCGATGACTTGTCTGTACTGCCGCAGAAAGATACTGTTTTAAAGCTGAACGACATCATTATCATCCGGGGAGATGGGGATTCTGCAATCATGGCATAATAACAACGGCATATTTTTCTATTCATTTTGCAGGCTGTTCATGCTTAGAATTTATCTTTCTCAATTCTAAGCATGCGATATCCAATTCCAATATGTGTCTGGATATACTGCATCCCATTTTTCTCTGGTTCCAGTTTTTTCCGCAGTGTTGCCATAAAGACCCTAAGAGAAGCAACATCGTTTTCCGAACATCGTCCCCAAATCTGTTGGGTAATATAGGTATGTGTCAACACCTTTCCCACATTATGGGATAAAAGGCAGAGCAGTTTATACTCAATGGGCGTCAGATGCAATTCATCTTCCTTCAGATATGTGCAGCCGGCTGCATAATCTATCTTCAATTCACCATTTTTAAAAACAGAGATTTCCAGTTGTTCCCCTGTCTGCGTTATAGCAAGCCTCCTTTGCGTGACACGGATGCGGGCAAGCAATTCTTCTACAGAAAATGGTTTTGTAATATAATCATCCGCCCCTGCATCTAATGCTTCTATTTTATCCGCATCCTCACTTCTGGCACTGATTACAATAATCGGCATATTTGACCAGGTTCGAATTTTTTTTATTACCTCTACACCTTCCAGATCAGGAAGCCCCAGATCCAGAAGAACGATATCCGGCTGATGGGAGGATGCTTCCATAATTGCAGTGGTGCCATTTTCCGCAGTAAGATATTTATAGTCATGTGTTTTTAATGTAGTAATGATCAGGTTGCGTATGGGTCTGTCATCTTCTACCACCAGGATTAATGTCTTATTCATTTAATGTTACCTCGCTTAAGGGTAAAGTAAAAGTAAAATTACATCCATGTGGATCATGGTTCGTCAGGATCAGTGTTCCATCATGGGCTTCTATAATAGAGTGACAAAGTGCCAGGCCAAGTCCCAGACTCCGATGACTGTCCATAACCGTTGTTTTCCCTGTATAAAACATCTCAAAAATATGCGGTTTCATTTCTTCCGGAATTCCAGGACCATCATCTTCTACGCTTATCTGTGCTTTCCCATCTTTTTTTATTCCCCGAATGCAGATAACAGAACCTGACGGCGTATATTTTATCGCGTTATCAATTAGATTTACCAGAACCTGTATAATAAGACGTACGTCCATACGTGCAAGAACAAGTTCCTCACAGTCTGCTACAATTTTATAATCATCATGTTTCTGGCTAATATGTCGCAGCGACTCTGAAATCACCTCATCTAAAAGCTGATCTGTAAATTTAAATTTCAATCTTCCATCATTCAGTCTGGTAATGGAAAGCAGATTCTCCACAACTCCGATCAGCCATTCAGATTCGTCATAAATGTCGGTGTAAATCTGGTGCTTTGTAGCTTCATCCAGGCGGTCGCTATTGCTCAGCAGCATATCTGCATTGCCAGAAATGGAGCAAAGCGGAGTCCGAAGATCATGTGAGATTGCGCGAAGAAGATCCGCACGCAGTTGCTCGTTTTTAGCCAAAACCGCATTTTTCTCTTTTTCCATAGCATTTTTCGCATTCTCCATTGCAAGCGCACATTCATTTATTACAGACAGCAGAATGCTGTATTCAAAAAAATCCAGAGTTTCTTTTTGCAGTGGTATCCCAATTACACCATAAACGCTATTCCCGCTTCGGATTGCCAGATATAGACATTTGGCTTGTGGAAAATATTGCGTGGATGCACCGGCACGCTGTCTGTTTTCATAGACCCATCTGGCAATCTGCTGTTCTTCTGGTATTAAAAAATCTTCTGTGTCTTCTTTTTCTCTGGAAAATAGTTTTCCCTCTGATAAAGTTCCGTTTTCCACAACATATGCTGTAATATTACGGTTTAACAGACGAATCAATTGTGTACAGGTAACATCAAGGATCTCCGTTTCTCCTTTGGCCTTTTGCATCAGACGGTCTGTATCAAACAGCACCTGTGTACGAAAGGCAAGCTGTGCAGACATCTTTGCATGTGTCTTCAGCTTTGCTGCAAGTGCTCCTGTAAGTACGGATGAAATAAGCATTATGAAAAAGGTCACCGGATATCCCACCGCATATGTCTGAAAAGACATCCTTGGTTCAGTCAGAAAAAAACAAAATAAAACTACACTTAAGAATGAGCCGGCTACACTGCAAAGATAACCGTCTGTCACAATTGAAGTAACCAATACCCCCAGAATATAGATCGTTACAATATTCGTATCCGTGAAATGCAGTTTCTGAAACAACAAACCAATGAAAGTGCATACTGCAAATATAAAAACTGTCAGGAAATAATCTTTTGCAGATGGTTTTTCTACATACCATGTAAATGACCGTTTCTGATAGCTCCTGGATTTTACCGCATCCGGAATAATATGGATATCAATATCCGGTACAATTTCAATCAGCTTTTCCGTCAGAGTTGACTTGCTGAAAAAATGATTTCGTCTGGCATTACTTTGTCCGATTACAATTTTGGTAACATTGGACAGCCTTGCATACTCTGCGATTTGTACCGGTATGTTTTCCCCATGAGTCATCACAATTTCTGCTCCAAGCATTTCTGCGTACCGAATATGTTCTTCCAGCTTTTCTTTATCTAAGGCTTCTGATTTTGCACCAGTCTGCACATACAGCGCTGTAAAACGTGCCTGTAACGCATTCGCCATTTTCGCCGCTGTATCTACTATTTTCTGATTAGAAGGTGCTGCGGACAGACAAACAAGGATATGTTCCTCTGTTTTTTTATTATCTCCTTCAATTCTTAAACTCATCTTGCCTGCCACCTTTTTCTGCTGTTTTTGAAATTATATCATGCGGCTGCATTATGGTCAAAAACCTTTTTTCATCCGAAAGAGAATTTAAGAGCAAAATGAACTATATGCGGAAGCACTTCTGAAGGGTTTTGTATTCTCCTAACACCAGTAATTTATTATTCTCTGTAAAACATGTATCTGGAGAAATTGCAATATTGAATTCTCTCTCATTTTTTACTGCCAGAATGTTAATGTTGTAGCGTTTTCTGATATCCAGTTCGCCTACTGTTTTTCCAGCCCATTCCTCTGGTACTTCCACCTCAAAGATCGCTTGGGAAGCATCCACTTCCATATAGTCCAGAATATGATCGTCTGTGTAGCGGATAGAAGCCCATTTTGCGACCTGCTTTTCCGGATAAACCACCTTATCTGCACCGTTGCGTAAAAGAAATTTTTCCTGAACATCACGCTCAGCTCTGGATATCACCAGTTTTGCTCCCATTTCTTTCAGAAGGGAAGTTGTTTCAAGAGAATTTTGAAAACTTCCTCCAATGGCCACAAAACAGATATCATAATTTCCAATCCCAAGGGATTTTAAAAATTCAGCATTGGTACTATCACCGATCTGGGCATTGGTCACAAATGGCAGTACTTTATCCACCCTTTCTTCGCTCCAGTCAACTGCCATAATTTCATGTCCCAACTGATTAAGCTGCATTGCAACATGTCTTCCAAATCTTCCAATCCCGATAATCAATACATTTTTCATAATATTATCTTTCTCCTTCTCATCCAACTGTAATTTTCTCCAAAGGAAGCTTTGCATTTCCCTTGTTTTTTCCGGAAAATACCGCATAAATCAGAGTCAGGCCGCCTACACGTCCCAGATACATCAGTATGATCAGCACAACCTGTGAAAAAATATGAAGCTCCGGTGTAATTCCCAGTGTCAGACCTACCGTACCAACAGCCGAGGCAGCTTCATACAGGCAGTTTAAAAGAGGCATTCCCTCGTATACGCTGATTGCAATTCCTCCACAAAAGAACAATGTAAAATAAAGCATGGCTATTGTCGCTGCATTTTTTATCACATGATATTCCAATCTTCGACCAAAAGCACCTGCATTTTCCTGACTTCGAAACGTTGCAATTGCATTTAAAATAAGCACCGTAAGCGTTGTTGTTTTCATTCCTCCTGCAGTAGAGCCCGGCGATCCACCGATCAGCATTAACAATATCATAACCGCTTTTGATGCCTCACTCATCTCTGAAATGTTTATGGTATTAAATCCGGCAGTTCTTGTAGTTACAGATTGAAACACAGCTGCCAACAGCCGCTTCCCCATGGGCAAATTTTTCAGATCACAGGTAAAGAAAAAAACTGCCGGAAGCAAAATCAGACATGTGGTAGTCATGAGAATAATCTTACTTTGCATGCGATAACGTTTAAAATTCAGTTTGTTCGTATAAATATCATCCCATGTAAGAAAACCAATCCCCCCTATAATAATCAGCAACATAATTACTATGTTTATAAGGGTGTTTCCAGAATACCCTGTCAGAGAAGGAAAAGCATGCGCTGCCGTTCCCAGTATATCAAATCCGGCATTGCAAAAAGCAGAAACAGAGTGAAAAACTGACAGCCAGATTCCCATTAACCCATAATCCGATATAAAAACTGGAAGCAATAACAATACCCCTGCAGCTTCAATCAAAAATGTCCCCTTTAAAATAAACCTTGTCAGTCTGACGATTCCTCCAACTTTAGGTGCTGACATCGCATCCTGCATAGTGCTTCTTTGCATAAGGGATATTTTTTTCCCTGAAAGAAGAGGAACAGATGCCGCCACAGTTACCACACCAAGTCCTCCAATTTGTATAAGGACAAGAATGATCGCCTGCCCTGTCAGAGACCAGTAGCTTCCGGTGTCTTTCACTACAAGTCCTGTCACACATACCGCGGAAGTAGCTGTAAAAAGGGCCTCATGAAATGGAGTCAGTACTTGCTCCGATGAGGAAACCGGTAGCATCAGCAGAACGGTTCCCAATAGGATCACGCCTGCAAATCCCAGGATAATTAACTGAAAAGATGTCAGATGCATTTTCTTATTTAGTTTTTCCAGCATAAATAATCAGAACTCCTTACTATTGATTCTAATAGCACTACCTTCGTGATGCATTTTATTATATCTAATTACCTTCAAAGATGGTATAAGAGTCTCTGATTCTGTATTAAGATTATATAAAGATTTCGTCGGGAAGATATTTATTATACCGGAACGGCTGAAAGATTTGAGAGTCGCAGAAAAAAGAATGTCATTGCAGGAATTGTCTGATGCTACCGGCATCCCAAGTTCCACACTCGGCAACTATGAGAAAGATGAAAATGTAGATATGTCACTTGGCAATCTACTGACGCTTGCAGACTTCTATCATGTAAGCACCGATTATCTTCTTTGCCGAACCGAACTACGTAAACATACAAATAAGTCAGTATCCGATCTGCATCTCAATGATGATGCAGTCCAAATACTGACTGATGAAAAATATAATCCACGGTTATTATCAGAATTACTCTCTCATGAAAGCTTCCACAAATTCATGACCGACCTGGAAATCTATATTGATGGATTTAATGATAAAGGCATTCAGATAGCAAACGCTTTTCTTGATGTGATGAGATATAAACTGAACGAACTCGGTGCCGATTCCACCGATGCATTTACAAAAATATTTGATACTTCCCACATTGAGACAGAACAGTATTACATAAACATCCTGTTGGAAGATTTAAAGCCAATCGTCTCTGACCTGAGAAATGCCCATATGAAAGACAGCAACACTGCCAGTGATATTGACTATCAAAGCATGATCAAAAATATCATTGATGGTTTTACTTCTCCAACTCAGATTGCTACAGAGGATACTCCCGAAGCCTCTAATGATGCTTATATTAACGGACTACTCCTTTTGTTCTGCAAAAATTTGGAAATGAAAATTACCCAGCTTTCTGTCGAAGAAAAACAGACCTTAAAAGAAATATTTTCACGTTCCAAGCCGGCAAAGGAACATAGGAAACTGAGAAGACGAAATCCGAAGTTATAAGATTTAAATGATCCATTTTCAAAACAAGCCACCGAGCATTATCCCTATG
>URUD01000026.1 GCA_900550935.1 uncultured Roseburia sp. | reverse complement strand
TCTTTTCCAAACCACTAAAAACTATTTCGCCTTATACTAATATCAACAATATAATTTTAAATGGATTCTTTTTCTCAGAAATTGATGAATTTTAATATAATATTGTTTCGTTAAATTCTTTTTTATATACTCTTTGTATAAGTTGCGAGCATATCTCATCCCCCCTTGCGGCAGCCAATATGTACGACTGTCGCAAATACTTTTTAACCTGACTAATTTCATTTTTGTCTTTCTTTCCAATTTTTATCATTTCTAAAAGAATCGCTGCTCTGTCCCCCAATAATACATGGAAATTTCTTCCTTCATTTCCCTGCTTTGCCCTCTTTAAACACATTTCATTTAATTCGAGAGCCTCCTTATATTTTTCCATGGCAAAATAAGCACTTGATAAATTTCTCATAATAATCCCTTTTATATGTTCCACATTTTCACCAAAAATATAATCCATATCAAGACACTGCATGAGCTTTTGATAAATCTCGATTGCTTGTTCTTCTCTATTTATATGTGCGTAAGCATTTGCAATGCTTAATAGATTCATAATTTCCTGCTCTGTAAATGGAAATCTTTTTTCCAGACATTTCTCGTATTCTGGCAAGGTGAGCCGGATCGACTCTTCTAATCTCTTAATCGTTTCCTCTCCGCTGCATCTTTTACAATAATAATCAATTAATGCCTCCGCTTTTAACACATACTGTTTCGTGATCAGGTTATCATCTGCCTTTTCTTTTAACCGCTTTACATATTCATCCGCTTTTTCATAATCAAATCTCCGCATAGCAGCCTCTAACAGTTCCCGCTCCTCCAAAAGCTCCATATTTTTGCCTACACAGACCGCATAATTTTTTCCCGGTACACGCTCCATCTTTGCCATCAGCTTTGCATACAGTTCTTTTTTGACCCTCGTTTTTCCACATTCCAGGCGATACAGGGTCTGCGGTGAGCAGATCCCATCACTTAATTCTTCTCTGGATATGCCGATGTATTCTCTTGTCATCCGAATGACATCTCCAGCTCTGTAGTTTGACATTGTACTCCTCACTCCCTTACCGTTTTATCCTGCTCTAATTCCTCATAGTACTTCTTCGCTGCGTTCTGACCTTTTTCATCTTCTTCTATTTCGTACAATCCGCAGGCAAGTCTGCAATCCTTCTTGCATTGTTCCCAGTCAGCTTTTGTAACAGCCATTTTTGCCTTTAAGCGTGCTCTTAAAAAATACAATTCTGCCAGATGATAAAATCCTTCGCCCTTTGCTATAACCTGGAGCAGCTTTTCAATATATTCTAATATTATTTCATAATTATGCTTTTGTTCCTGATAGCGAATAATCGCCAGATACAATTCTGTCTGTATCTTTTCCTTATTTCTGTCTCCATAATATTTCTCAACATAAGCGATTACGTTTAATATCTCCTGTTCCAAAAACATCTCTTCTTCTCTATGATGTTGGTATAATTGAAAAATAAGTTTAATTTCCATCTGGCTGTACAGACGTGCTTTTTCAGTCTTTGTCCCGATCTTTGGTATGGTAAGTTTAATTGCCCGCTCCAATACATCGCAGACTTCTTCATCCGGTTTTCCCTCTTCTTTTAACACACACGCTTCCTGATACAGGCAGAACTGTTCATGGTTTGTCTCCTCCTCCGGCATCATTTTCCGGTATGCGTTTATCTTTTTCTTCGCTGCCGCAAACTGTTTCCTTTCCACAAGCTTTTCAATCTCTGTTCTGGTTTTCCACAGATCATAATCTTCTTCGTTCACAATCGTCTCAAACAGTGTTACTTCTTTTCCGATCCGCGACAACAGTGTCTGCACCACCAGAGAATCGCTTTCCCGGAAGCCCTGCTCGATCCTTGATAATGTTGTGACTGAGCAGATCCCGTCGCAGATTTCTTCCTGTTTTAAGTCATATTTTTCCCTGTAATATTTTAAAACAATTTCTACCGTTCTCTGTTGTTCCATAACGTTCCCCTTTTTCAAATACCCAGATTGTTGCTATGTAATTACCACTCTATTCCATAACACTGATATAACAGGTTTATGATTCTCTTCTGATCTGTACCCCTGACACCTATTGATTTCAAGTCCACTTCTTCCTTTTCTATTTCCGATAAAAATTGTTTCATATCGGATGCTACTTCCATACTAAGTCCTTGTCTCGTATTTGCTGTGATCAACTGCGCAAGTCGAAATACATCATTTTTATGTTTTCTGATATTTTTGCTGTCCACATGTTCCCCATTTGCTTTTCTCTCTTTTAAATCCAGCCATGCCTTTGCTTTGAATGGGATCAGACATACTGCACTCAATACCGGTATCCCATCTATTATCGTCTGACCATTTTTTAGTAACGCATAGTACGATTCATTTAAAAGAATGGCTGACAGACTGGAAATTTCTTCATCTATTGGAAGTGGCGTAAATGTTGCATTTGTATCGAGTATGATTCCCTCTGGATTTCTCGAAAATATCTCTATCATATATGGATATTCCTTACTTTTGGGAGATGTAAAACGATAAAATTCCGCCTCTCCCTTACTTTTATTCCAATGCTCATAGCCTGCTTCTTTCACATAATCCCAGAATTTTCTTCCAAACTCTGCTGTAATAGCTTCCACGATCAGAACAATGTCAATGTCCTTCGTTGCCCGAAAAGGAAGTTCCTCATTTTCCATGATCAGATCACATGCCGTTCCACCAATTATCACATACTGGTTTTCAAATCCCCGAAAATGTTCCTTAAAATTTGTAAGTCCCGTAACCATTTATCCCCGCAATTCTCCTTCTAATAGCTCCTCCACGGCCTCTTCTACCCGTTCATCTGCATTTCCCATCAAGGACAATGCAACAGAAAGACTGTCTGCCATGTTTCCATTTGCAAACTGTTTGGGATCATATTCCCACAATTCAAGACAAATCTGCTTATCCGGATCCACCATTTCATACATCAATCTGGTTTTATCAAATAATTTTTCATAAACCGCATAGGTCTCGATCCTGCCCGGATTTAGCATGGTCTTTTTTGACAACGCCGTTTCCCCTGCACAAACCATATCATTTGTAAGATCTGATTTTTCTAAATACCCAACCTTGCGCACAGGTGTAGTAAAATATTCTTTTATTTTATCAAACAATTCCCATCTATCATAATTTGACTCGATCACTTTATTTACACCATCTTTTGTAATCGTAAACAGATCTACTGCCTCCAGCTGTTTTACGGCTCTGCTCAATGTCATTGCTGTAAATGGAAGTTTTTCTGTTGCTTCAGACATATAAAGTCTCGGCTTATTATTATAAAAATACAGTAGCACTAACTGTTGTGTCGAAAACATAAACTTCTTTACTTCCTGCTTTTCCGTTTCTCTCTCATCTGTCAGAAACATCCCCAGGAAAGGAAGATACACCTGTTTTTGTGTCACAAACGGGATTTTATTTTCTATCAGACTTTTTCTTCTATAAAATGAAACGGTTGGAAGGGATAAAACCACCGGCACATCATCCACTTCCCGTATTTTTTTTATCTGTTTTCTTAATGCCGGAAGTGTTGCCATATCTTCCGTTGGAACAAGCATGATACAGCGATATTCTTCTATCATCGCAGTATAAAATTTATAACTTTCAGCGATATAAACCGGCAAACAATCCTGTTTGTTCCATGGTTCATACGTTACTGATATTCCAAATATGTTTGTAAGCAATTTACTCCAGCTCCTTTTAACTTATTTTATTTCATTTTAACTTTCAAAAAGTTAAAAGTCAATTTTTAAAGTTAAAAAACGCCCCCGAACCACAGGCATTCCCTGTCGTTCAGAAGGCGTTTTCCCTTAACATGAGAGAAAGATAAATCCGATATTTACCAGACACAGCAGCGCGATCCACGTCACTGCCATCTTTCCCGCAACAGTCCTATAAAGTTTTTCGATTTTTTCTCTCTGCTTCCAGATACAAAGCAGCATAACAAACAACAAAATAAAATAGAATGTAATATAAACACGTTCCCCGGAGACATAGATCGTTGCCATAAAACCAAGCACCGCTCCTGCTCCAAATCCGCATCCCAACAGGATCAACGTAGCGAAGTATTCAAACAGATCCGGCGCAAACAACCGCCAGAAAGCATAGAGCATCGCGGCAACGGTTACGAGCAGATAACCCATCGGCAGCCAGGTCGATAATGCGCCCCAGCTCCACTCCGTAATCTGTCCCGGTTTCACAAAGAGACCGGAGAGCCCCGGATAAGCAGTTAAAAGCACGGTGTGTCCGAACAATATCATGGCTGGCAGGCTCGCAATCAGCGTATCTTTATAATTCTGTGTCTTTAAATACACGAGCATCGACAGAAGAGCTGCCACCAGTACAAACACAGCATCGGCATTTGCGATAAACACCCGCTCTACGCTAAGCAGTCCCAGATACAGCTTATCCCCGAAATGAAACGTCTCATAGATCGGCAGATCTGCAATGCTGACTGCATTTCGCCCTGCATTTCCCGGACACAGCACGATGGAAATCAGCGTGGCTGCATTTGCAACAAACATAAGGATTGATACGAGAAAGCCCCTCTTTTCCGGGTGGATTTTCTCTTTCCTGCAATAGACCAGACACAATCCAAAGATGACAAACAGGATCACGTCAACCTGCTCATGACTGCTCGCTATCAGACAGACCGGAACGGCTGCCACTGCTTCCCAGACACGGATCGGTTCTTTTCTTACCGTTTTCTTTAACAGCAGTGCCACAAAAAACATTCCCCATATCGGGAAGAAATAATTTACTGTCGTGGTAATCCATCCGGCAGAACCCATATCGTGAAACGGATACAGCAGCACTGCAATCGAAGCACACCAGTTCATCAGCTTCCCGCCGCCAAAAAGCTGCGCAATTATAATAGGAAGCGTTGCAAATACCAGAAGGTCTAAGATCCTCCACACAAACGGCACTTTTACAAGCAAAACCAGGATCCACTCGATCACAAACCGGGAGGTCCACGTCTGATACCGATTGATCAGATATGCCAGGATCCCTTTTGACTCGGTTGCCTGTGCAAAGAACAGGTCATCTCCAAGCATCGGATGGATACGGATATGATACAGGATAGCTACCACCGCTACGAGCAGAAACGGCAGGTATTCGCTGCCCCATTTTGTTTTATTCTTCAAAGATATCATTTAACTTTGTACCGCAATTACTGCAGAAAGCGGCATCCTCCGGCATTTTGGCACCACAGCTCGGGCACTCGGTAGATCCCTGGATCTTCAATACCTCTGCTTTCATGCGCTCAACTTCTTCCAGTGCCTCTTTGATCAGGAAAATCTGCTCAGACTGTTCACATTCTGTTTCGTCTTTATGTTCCTCAAAATAAATCTTTCCTAACGCTGCATACTGTTTTTCCACAAAATCCTCTTTGGAACGGATGTCCATTTTTAATTTGGCAACCTCTGAGACATCCTTTGCTTTCTGTCCCACGTCCTTGCCTGCGCTAACGATCGTTTCTCCTAATTTGTCAAAAAAATCCATGAGAATCCCTCCCTTTCATTCATGCTATCTTACTATTATATATACCATATAAATTACGTAAAGCGCAAGCATCGCAACGCCCTCTTTGCGGTTGATCTCGTTTTTCGACCATGCAAAGAACCAGATGATCAGGGTAACTGCGATCAGTACGATAATGTCGATCACATTTTCAAAAATAAAGGCAACCGGACTGATCGTTGCTGCAATTCCAAGTACAAATAAAATATTGAACACGTTCGAGCCGATGACATTTCCAACTGCCATATCGACCTCGTCCTTTTTCGCTGCAACGATTGACGTTACCAGCTCTGGAAGACTTGTTCCAAGTGCAACGATTGTAAGTCCGATCAGGTTCTGGGATAATCCCATTGCAGATGCAATAAAGGATGCTCCGTCTACGACAAAATCTCCGCCGTATTTGATCGCGATCGCACCACCGATAATGTAAACGATACATTTCCATACCGGAAGTACCTCGATCTCATCACCATCCTGTGCCTCGCTTCTGGCATTTAATGCAGATCTTACCATCATGATGATAAAGCCCGCAAAGATCACTAAAAAGATCACACCATCGAGATGTCCAAGGCTCATACCAATCCATCCTAAGATCAGCATCACAAAGGTGCAGATCAGGGAAAATGGGATGTCGCGTTTTATCGTATCTTTCTGTACTGCCAGCGGAGTAAACAGCGCACAGAAACCGCAGACAACCAACAGGTTAAAAATATTCGAACCGATGACATTGCTGACGGCAAGTGCATTATTGCCGGATAAGGATGCCGTAACACTGACGGCACACTCCGGGAGACTCGTTCCCATGGCAACGATCGTAAGTCCGATAATGATTGACGGTACCCGCAGAAGTTTTGCAACAGAGGAGCTTCCCTCTACAAAGAAATCTGCGCCTTTGATCAACAGGAAAAACCCGATGACTAAAATGATAAGTGCGGTAATAATGTTCATGCTTTCCTCTTTCTGCTGCTTTGCAGCGATTGTATTTTATATAATTCCCAGGTGTGTCAGCAGGATACGCAGTCCGATCAGGACTAAGATCAAACCTCCGACAAACTCTGCTTTGCTTTTATATTTATTTCCAAAGAAGTTACCAACATATACGCCACCGATGGAGATCACAAATGTGGTCACTCCGATAACGGAGATTGCTTCTACGATCGGGTACTGTAAAAATGCAAATGTGATCCCGACTGCGAGTGCATCAATACTGGTTGCCACTGCAAGAAGGAACATCTCCTTTAAATCGAGCGGTGGATCCATCTGTTTGATCTCTTCCGCCTCTTCTTTCTTCACTGCTTCCATCATCATCTTTCCACCGATCACACCTAACAGGATAAATGCGATCCAGTGATCGATACTGGTAATGTAACGCTCAAACTGACTTCCCAACAGCCATCCTAAGAAAGGCATCAATGCCTGGAAGCCTCCAAAAAACAAACCGATGACAACCGCCTGCTTCTTGTTTACCTTGCGCATGGCAAGACCTTTACAGATGGATACCGCAAAAGCGTCCATTGACAACCCTACGCCAATGAGAACTAATTCGATAAAAATAGCCATTTTCCACTCCTTTTCCCGCTTCTACCACAAAAAGAGACTCGCTGTATCCCCATCCCACCTGTAGCGGTGGTCTAAGAATACATGAGTCTCATTCTTTAAGATTTGCCAGATTTCTTTCTTTTGTGTGCCCGAAGAAATCGGTATGTTGACAAATCACGATATACGCGAACTACTCCCTCACGGAATTTTATTTCAGTTTACGCCAAACTGTTTTCTTACTATACCCTATTGAGAAATCTTTGTCAATTACTTTTAACCAATTAACCCAGTAATTCGAGTATTTCTTCTCTTGTGAAGGTTGCAGTGTCCATACCTTCGCCCTCTAAAACCTGTTCTGCCAGCTTTTTCTTGCGTTCCTGTATGGCAATGATCTTTTCCTCGATCGTTCCTTCTGCCACTAATTTGTAAACATTCACGACATGTTTCTGTCCGATACGGTGTGCCCGGTCGGTTGCCTGGTTCTGCACAGCAACATTCCACCACGGATCATAATGGATAACGATGTCCGCTGCGGTCAGGTTCAGTCCGGTGCCGCCTGCCTTTAAGCTGATGCAGAATACCGGCACATCATCTGTGTTAAAGCTCTCGACCATCTGCATCCGCTTTTCTTTATTCACTGAACCGGTCAGCAGGTAGTAGGCAATTCCCTCTTTTTTGAGACGTTCCGTCAACCGGTCTAACATGGAAGTAAACTGGGAGAACAATAAGATCTTGTGTCCGGCTCCGACTGCATTTAAGATCAGCTCCATACACATATCCGTTTTAGCGGATGCGCCCTTATAATCTTCAAACAGAAGCGACGGATCACAGCAGAGCTGCCGCAGTTTCGTAAGTTCTGCAAGGATCTGTATCTTATCCTTTTTAAATTCTTTCTCTGTCTGTCCCTCCAGCATCTGCTTCATCTGCGCCACGTGTGCATCGTAGAGCTGCATCTGCTCTCCCTCAAGCCTTGCGAAGATATTTTCCTCAAGTTTCTCCGGGAGATCTTTTAAGACGTCTCCTTTTAACCGTCGCAGGATAAACGGACGGATCATACGCTGCAGACGTTCCATCTTATTTTCATCCTGTTCTGCCACGATCGGGATCTCGATTTCCTCTCTGAACCGCTGATACGGATATAAAAATCCCGGCATCAGATAATCAAAGATACTCCACAGCTCGCTGAGCCTGTTTTCGATCGGTGTTCCGGTTAAGGCAAGTTTAAACGCTGCCGTTATCTTTTTAACGCCTTTTGCCGCCTGGGTCGACGGGTTTTTGATGTACTGTGCCTCATCGATGACCTGCACAGAAAAAACAATGTTTTTATAAATATCCGCATCCCGCTTCAACAGATCATACGACGTGATCAGGATCTCCCCGGCCCTGCTCTTTTTAATGAGCCCGGCACGCTCCGGTACATTTCCGGTCACTATGACCGTCTGCAGTTCCGGTGCAAACCGTTTGATCTCTTTCTGCCAGTTATAGACTAACGATGCCGGACATACGATCAGAGAACGGCGCAGTTCCTTTTCCCCTGCCTTCATTTCCTCATATTCACTGACTAAAAGGCTGATGACCTGCAGGGTTTTTCCCAGACCCATATCATCCGCAAGAATACCGCCAAATCCGTTTTCACGGAGCGTTTTTAACCAGAGAAAACCATTCGTCTGGTAGCTTCGCATGATACTTTTGAGTGATGCCGGCACTTCATAGTCACTGTCTTCAATGGTTTTCATATTGCGGACCATGCCTTTAAAGTCGCGGTTTTTCTCCACAGACAATACATGATTGTTCTTTAATGCCGCATCAAGATACATTGCGCGGTATCTTGGTGTGATAATCGTTCCTTTTTTCAGGTTTGCCTCGGTCAACCGCAGATCTTCGCTGACTTCTGCGAGCACACCGAGTCCGTCGTCTTCGATATCGAGAAAATCTCCATTTTTGAGCCGGATATATTTCTTTTTCTTATCGTATTTAGACAACAGATATGCCAGTTCATCCTGCGGCATATCCGGGGAATGGATCTCCAGCTCCAACAGATCACTCTTTAAGGAAACCCCGACTGATACACTTGGCGAGGACACTACTTTCATACTGCGGAATCCCTCGCTGGTATAGATCGTCATATAATCTGCCAGACGACGCAGACCACCGGTCAGCAGGTGATAGAGCATATCTTCATTGTTGGAAAGCACAAACACGGTATGCGCTAACGTATACTCATTGAAATACGGTTCTACCAGCTGTTTCGCACGCAGCTCCTCTGAGACATCCCGCACTTCCCCCGGCTCTATCTTTTCGAGGACATTGTATTTCTCATCCCCATACACAGCAACCAGTTTTGCCCCGACCGTATTGGCATCCGGCTTGTCCAGATACAGTTCAAACACCGGCTTTGGCGGAACATACAGGCTCTCATCAAACCCTTCTGCCTGCACCTTAAAATTTTCCCGGATCAATGGTAGAAGATCACGGCAGAACATCGGAAGTTCTTCCGTCGCGATATATGCCTCTCCCCCGGTCTGCCGGTTCATATATTCAAAAAATTGGAAGATCCGCCCTTTCAGCCCCGCATTACTGCGGTAAATAAGGTTGCCCTCATAAAAATAAACATAACGCTCTCCATGAATGACCTGCAGATCTTCTAACTGTAGAAATATGCCGCTGCCCCCCTGTTTGATATGCAATACTGGTCTTTTTTCTTCCTCGGATATCTGATACTCATCTTCCGGCAGATAGCCGATCTCTGCCATAAATGGCGTGGTTCCCATTGCCTCAAAAAAGCGGTCAATTCCCTGTCCATCGAGTTCCATGCTCCGCTCAGACCCGCCGGTATACGCATAATAGGCATGAAACTTGCTCTGTCTCTGCTTGTCCGCTTCCTGTATCTGCATAAAACGGATGATCCGTTTTGCTGTCTCGGTAAACGCATCCATATGATGATAGAAATCCAGCTTCTTTCCGTACCGCACTTTTTCATTGGTCTGTATAGAATGTAAAAAGGCTGAAATATTTTTCAACACATATTTCTGCTCTGCACCGATCTTAAATTCCAGTGTGGCAAAGCCGTAATTCATTTTAAAATATGGCACCAGTTCTACCTTTCCGTAGATCTCATCCGGCAGGAGATATACGGCTCCCGCCTGCATGGAATACTGGTTTAACATATTTTTTAAGACACTGTTCGTCTTTAATTCCTGTTCTTTTTCCTCACTGATCCGCTCCGTGGCATCCGTTCCCCTTAATTTTAAAATATCGGCTGCCCGCCTGCGGTTTACATAAGAAAAAAGGACGGCAACGCAATGCTTGCAAAGCCCCTCGTAATTATAAAAAGCTTCACATTCACATTTGCTGTTGCCAACCTCTCCAAACTCTTCATCTATGGTAAGCTCTACCTGATAAAATGGTTCTGCATTTCCCCTTACCTTTGCCTGCACTTCTGCCTTCGGCAGATCTCCAACACGATATACCTCATAGGAAAAATCCGACACCGCACCCTTCTCGTATAATTCTTTTCCCCTGCGGAACGCTGCCGGATAGGCTTCTTCTTTGATATCTGATACGGAAAACATTTTTTCGGACTCCTCACTTAAAAAATTCTGTCTTTCTATTGTAACACAGAATCTCTTAAAAGGTTACCTTTATTTCGGTTCCAATTCCTTCTTTACTTTTTAATGTGATCTGCGCATCATGCTGCGCAACAATATGTTTTACGATTGCCAGTCCAAGACCGGTTCCACCGGTCGATTTCGAGCGGCTCTTATCCACACGGTAAAAACGCTCAAACACACGCTCCTGCTGCTCTTCCGGAATCCCGATACCGGTATCTGCCACCACAAGCACCGGACGTCCCTGCTCGGTCGTTATGGTGATCGTAACGGTTCCGCCCTTTTTGTTATAGCGCACCGCATTGCTGCAAAGATTAAACATCAGTTCTTCTAACAACGTCTTATTGCCGCTTAGCGGTACATGCTCACCCTTAAGGTACATCGCCACTTCATTTTTCTGCGCCTGTAACGCCATTGAAGCAAGGCAGTGCTCGCCCAGTTCGTACAGATCGACCGTTTCAAATTCCAGTTTCAGATCGTCATCATCCAGTTCGGACAGTTTGATGATATCATTGATCAGGCTCTGCAGCCGCTCCGCATTGCTGTGGATCTCATTGGCAAAATGTATCGTGTCCTCTCCCGATGTCATACCACTCGCGATCAGCTCCGCATAACCGGAGATTGCAGTCAGCGGAGTTTTTAACTCATGAGAAACATTTGCAGTGAACTCCTGCCGCATCTGCGCATGGTTTAAGATATCCACATGCTGCTGCTTGATCGTAGCGATAAACGGACGGATCTCCTCGTACACTTCATCCTCATTCATCAGTGTGATATTCGCTGCCATTTTCTCGATTGGTTCGACCAGGCGCACGGTCAGTCTGTGCGAATAAAACGTACACATTAAAAATACCAGCAGCCCTACAATTACAATAAGACCTGTCATCGTTGCCACAAAACTGGTGATACTGCTGCTCTCTTTTGCAATTCGGAGTATCGTTCCATCCTCCATCCGCACCGCATAATAAAACGTATGTTTTAGTGATGTAGTTGACTTACGGATTGATGTTCCTTCCCCTGTTTTGATCGCTTTTGCTATCTCGGGGCGGTTCTTATGGTTTTCCATGGTGGTCTCATCTTCCACACTGTCAAACAAAACCGTTCCATCCGCTTCAATGACTGTGATCCGAAGCCCATCCTGTTCCAGATCATATCCCCCGTCACTGCGGAATTCCTCGATGGACATCTTCGCGATCACATGTGCATTCGACGCGAGATCATCAAAAATCTGCTTTTCCAGGATCTGATAAAAAAGCAACATAGAACATACGGCAGTCACCACGATGGCGATTGCCGCAATTAACATAAATTTCGCATTTATTTTTTTCTTCATCTGTTATTCCACCATATATCCAACGTTACGGACAGTCCTGATATAGGCTCCTGCCTCTCCAAGCTTCTGCCGCAGTGTCTTGATGTGCATATCAACAGTCCGGCTCTCGCCCTCGTATTCAAAGCCCCACACCTTATCCATGATCTTGTCTCTGGATAATACGATCCCTTTGTTTAACAGCAGGTATTTGAGCAGTTCAAATTCTTTAAACGTCAGCTCGCACGGCTCCCCTGATAAAGATACCGCATGCTTATCATTATCCAGTAAAATCTCATGATAGGCGATCTGACTTTCCGTCTCAGTTCCTTTTGCCCGGCGCAGCAATGCTTTCACTCTGGAAATCAGCTCCATCACACCAAATGGCTTTGTGATATAGTCATCTGCACCCAGATCCAGACCTTTTACCTTGTCAAGCTCACTCGTCTTGGCAGTCACCATAATGATCGGAATGCCTGCGGTTGCCTTGTTTGCCCGTATTTTCATCAGGATATCCAGTCCGTCCTCATCGGGCAGCATGATATCCAACAAAATGAGCGAGGGGAGCTTTTTTTCCAGACATTTAAAAAGCTCTGCCCCACTTTCAAATTCTTCTACGGTATATCCGCTGTTTTTGAGTGCATAACGTTCGATCTCACGAATGTTGATATCATCTTCTACGATATAAATGGTTGCCATATTTTTCTCCAGACCGCAGATTACAGCTCATATTTCTGTTTGAATTCCTCTAATTTGCGTGTAAATTCTGCGCTTTCAATCTCATCCATCTGCTCGGTAAAACTATGCTCTTCCAACTGCGTGTCAGTCAGCTGCATCATGTAGACTGCGATGTTCGAACAGTGATCTGCCACACGCTCATAGTTCATTGCAAGATCGGAAAGTACCAGTCCAAGTTCAATGGTACATTTTCCTTTTCTCAGACGTTTCATATGATTCTTTTTCACGTCTTTGTTTAATTCGTCGATGACTTCCTCTAACGGCTCTACGGTACGCGCCAGATCAATATTTCCATCCACGAATGACTTTGTGGTACGGTTTAAGATGTCGGCTACTGCTTCCCCGTAGATCCGCATCTCTTCTTTTGCCTTTTTCGAGAATGACACGCCATCCTTATTCATCTGCTGCGCGTTTTCCGCAACATTGATAGAGTGGTCGGAAATTCGCTCAAAGTCGGTCAGACAGTGCAGTAACGAGGTTACTTTTAAGCTGTCTTTATAAGATAAGTCCTGACTGCTTAATTTGGTAAGGTAAGCACTGATCTTGTCATCATAAGTGTCTACACGGTTTTCTTTTGCGATCACATCCTCGATCTTCTCTTCCGAATAATCGGTCAGCACTTCCATTGCCTCTAAAAATCCTGCCTGAGTCATCTCTGCCATCTGATTAACTAAAGAATGACACTGCTCGATCGCAAATGCCGGACTGCTTAAGAAGCGGTCATCTAAGATAACAAAAACATCCTCCTCCTGTTGCTGCTCGTCCGGAGTCTTTGGCAGGGTAAGGTATGCCAGTTTCTCCAGTCCTTTGGTAAACGGAAGCAGCACAACGGTTGCAAAGATATTAAAGATCGTATGGATCGCTGCAATTCCTGCCACCCCTACGGTCTCATTGGTAAATGAGAAGTGGAAGATCGCATTTCCTGTATAAAATACAAGCATGAACAGAATGGTTCCGATAATATTAAAATACAAATGCACAAAAGCAGCACGTTTTGCCCCCTTGTTGGCACCAACAGAGGAGATCATTGCGGTAACGCAGGTTCCGATGTTCTGGCCCATGATGATCGGGAGAACAGAACCATAGGTAAATCCACCTGTTACGGACAATGCCTGTAAAATACCAACCGAAGCAGAAGAACTCTGGATCACCGCCGTAAGGATCGCACCGGTAAGCACACCGAGTACCGGATTATTGAACATGGTAAGCATGTTGGTAAACTCCGGAACATCTGCCAGTGGCTCTACGGCACCACTCATGGTCTCCATACCAAACATCAGCACAGAAAAACCAAGTAAGATCTGTCCGATATCCTTCTTCTGATCACTCTTGGCTGACATAGTAAGGATAATACCGATCATCGCCAGGATTGGAGAGAAGGAAGATGGTTTTAACATCTGAACAAAAAAGCTGCCACCCTCAATACCGGTCAGGCTTAAAAGCCAGGAGGTAACGGTCGTACCGATATTGGCACCCATAATGATGCCGACTGCCTGTGACAGTTTCATAATACCGGAATTAACAAAACCTACTACCATGACCGTGGTCGCAGACGAAGACTGTATCACTGCAGTAACGCCAGCTCCTAATAATACTGCTTTAAACGGATTGGAGGTCAAATTCTCTAAAATGCGCTCTAATTTGCCGCCCGACATCTTCTCCAGTCCGGCTCCCATCACATTCATACCATAGAGAAACATCGCTAATCCGCCAAGTAACGTCAGTATCCCAAAAATATCCATTTCGTGTCTCCTTTTACACTTTCGTATCTTTTACTCATTTTTTACATACATTTTATTTATACCTTATTTCCACACATTTTGCAATTCAACAAACTGCTAAGTATGTAAATAAAGCGTATTTTTTATGTAAAATCTGTGTAAAGTCTGTTGGAAACACGTTTTAAATGGAACTTTTTTCTTATTTTTTAATCATCATGCTCGCCTGTAATGGAATAGATGACCCACTCAGCGATGTTGGTCGCATGATCTCCGATGCGCTCAAAATATTTTGCTACCATCAGCATATCGGTTGCCTGCTCGCCATTTTTTACGTTTTCATTGATCTTGTCGATCATCTGTCTGCGGTAAGCGGCAAACAGATCATCCACGACGTCATCCCGCCCGATGACCCAGTGTGCCAGTTCCAAATCTTTTTTGACAAAGGCATCCACACTCTTAATGACCATATCCGTGGTTTCCTTTGCCATGTCTTTGATCAGGTCAATGCTACTCTGATTTCCCTCGTATTTTGAACCGGACATCAGGATCGTCATTTCTGAAATATCTGCCGCATGGTCTCCGATACGTTCCATATCCGTGATCATCTTCAGTGCTGCCGAGATCAGGCGCAGATCCCTTGCCACCGGCTGCTGCTGCAATAACAGTTTCATGCAGAGGCTCTCGATCTCCCGCTCCTGATGATCCACTTCCTCATCAAACTCCATTGCCTGTTTCGCTTTTTCCACATCCTGTTTAATCAGAGCAGAGATACCCATCTCGATTGCCTGCTCGATCAGTCCACCCATCTGGATCAATTCATTGTTCAGCTCTAAGAGCTGTCTGTCAAATCTGTTTCTCATTTTCTACGCTTCTCCTTTCTGCCATCATCCAAAACGTCCGGTAATATAGTCTTCCGTCCGTTTATCCTTTGGAACGGAGAATAATTTTTCAGTGTCCCCGCTCTCAATGACTTCACCCAACAGGAAAAATACAGTCTTATCCGATACCCGGACTGCCTGCTGCATGTTGTGTGTTACCATGACGATGGTATATTTTTTCTTTAACTCAATGACCAGATCCTCGATCTTGGAAGTTGAGATCGGGTCCAGTGCTGAAGTCGGCTCATCCATTAAGATGACTTCCGGTTCTACTGCCAGTGCCCTTGCAATACAGAGTCTCTGCTGCTGTCCACCGGACATGCCAAGTGCACTCTTTTTCAGACGATCCTTTACCTCATCCCAGATTGCTGCATCCCGCAGGGATTTTTCCACGATCTCATCCAGCTTTGCCTTGGAACGGATGCCATGTGTTCTTGGTCCATATGCGATGTTATCGTAAATGCTCATCGGAAACGGATTCGGTTTCTGGAATACCATTCCGACACGCTTTCTGAGCAGGTTGACATCCATTCCCTTGTAAATGTCCTCTCCGTCCAGCAAAACATTTCCGGTAATGCGGCATCCCTCCACCAGATCGTTCATCCGGTTTAAGCTCTTTAAAAATGTGGATTTTCCACATCCACTCGGGCCGATAAAAGCAGTGATCTCATTTGCTTCTATATTCATATTGACATCTTTTAAGGCATGAAAATCGCCATAATATAAATCCAGGTTTGATACTTTAAATTTTTCCGCCATAATTTTTTCCTCTTATTTTCTATATAATTAATCGCGTGGTGCTTCAAATCTCTTTGCGATCAGAGAAGATACACCATTGATCAGCAATACGATGACAAGCAGCACTACTGCCGTTGCGTATGCTTCATTTGTGTGCATTCCCTCTCTCGACAGAGAATACATATGAATGGCAAGTGTACGTCCTGAATCCAGAAATCCTGCGATTCCTGCCACTGTACCGGATGTATAGATCAGCGCAGCCGTCTCGCCTACGATACGTCCGATGGCAAGGATGATGCCGGATAAGATGCCAGGTATTGCCGATGGCAGCACGATCTTAAATATGGTACGCAGCTTTCCTGCTCCTAATCCAAAACTTCCCTCACGGAACGAATCCGGCACACAAAGAAGTGCCTCCTCCGTAGTCCGCATGATAGTTGGCAGTACCATGATGGCAAGTGTCATGGCTCCTGCTAACATCGAATAACCCCAGTGCAGTGCCGTAACAAAAAACAGCATACCGAAAAGTCCATAGATAATAGAAGGAATACCGGCTAATGTCTCTGCGGTAACCCGCACGATCTCTACCAGCTTGTTTCCTTTTTTGGCATACTCCACCAGATAGATGGCGGCTCCCACGCCGAATGGAATGGAGATCACCAGTGCAAGCACAGTCATAAATAAGGTATTTATCATAGCCGGCAGCATGGAAACATTATCCGAAGTATAATTCCAGGCAAACAGCGATGGTTTTAAAAACGGGATGCCGCGGATCAGAATGTACCCGACCAGAAATACCAGCACACCGATCGTAAGAACTGCGGCGATCAAAACCAGAAGCAGGAGTACGAAAGAGCCGGGATGTTTCCGGTAGGACTTAAGTTTATCGGAAAAACTCTGTTTATTGATTGCTTCTCCCATGTTATCTCTCGCCCCCTTTTCTCTTTAAAACAGAAAACGATATATTAATGATCAGAATAAATACGAACAATACCACACCGGTTGCGATCAGTGCTTCCCTGTGCAGGTCAGTCGCATATCCCATTTCCATGACAATATTGGCAGTCAGGGTTCTGACTCCCTTAAAGATACTGTGCGGCACACGCGCCTGGTTTCCGGCAACCATCATAACTGCCATCGTTTCTCCGATCGCACGTCCCACTCCAAGTACCACTGCCGCCATGATCCCGGATTTTGCTGCCGGTACGATCACGGTAAAGACACTTCTTTCATGCGTTGCGCCAAGGGCAAGCGCCCCTTCATAATAACTCTCCTCAACTGCGCGGATCGCTGACTCTGACACTCCGATAATGGTTGGCAGGATCATGATCCCAAGCAGCACCGATGCCGTAAGGATACTCTGTCCATTTCCCTTAAAATGCTCTCTGACAAATGGCACGATGACAACCAGTCCAAAAAAACCATATACGATAGACGGGATCCCTGCCAGAAGATCTACGATCGGTTTTAATACATGGTACAGTTTCTGCGGGCAGAAACGTGCCATAAAAACAGACATTAAGATCCCGACCGGTACACCAATCAGCAATGCACCACCTGTCACATAAATACTTCCCAGGATCATGGGAAAAATGCCAAAAATACTATTGGTCGGTTTCCATGTTTTTCCCAGAAGGAAATCCATCACACCGATCTTCTGCATTGCCGGAAATCCGTTGGCAAACAGAAATATACAGATCAAAGCCACCGCAATGATCGATACCACTGCCGTAAAGAGGAATACCACTTCCATGATTTTTTCTTTTACTTTGTTCATATGCTTCTCCTGATCATTCCCTAAAAACCGGAAGAGGTCTGTTCTCTTCCGGTCTCATTTCAAAGATTTGTTTTTTAACTGTCTTTATTTGGAAACTTCATCCCATGTGGTGATCTCGCCACGGAAAATTCCATTTACATCATCTTTGGTAAGGTTTGTGGTTGGATTATCATTGTTTACAACAACTGCAATACCATCCATTGCGATCACGGTTGCTGTTAAGCCTCCCTCTGTCTCAGAGTCTTTTAATTCACGGGATGCCATTCCGATGTCACAGGTTCCGTCCATTGCAGCTGTCATTCCTGTGGTTGAGTCACTTTCCTGGATTTCGATCTCAGCGCCTGTATTTACTGCGGTATAAGCCTCTTTTAATTTCTCCATAACAGGTGTTACAGAAGATGAACCTGCTACGACGATCTTTCCTTCTGCTCCATTTGACTCAAATGCTGCTGCATCGTCGCTTACTGTGATGTAACCGTTGTCAGAAATTACACTCTGTCCGTCTGCGCTTAAGATGAAGTTCATAAAATCCTGTGCTACTTCGCTTACTTCGCCTTTGGTTGCAATGTTGAAAGGTCTTGCGATCGTATAAGAACCACTCTTGATGTTTTCTACGGTAGCATCTGCTCCATCGATCGCAACTGCTTTTACAGTGTCATTTAAAGAACCAAGTGAAATATAACCGATCGCATATTCATCACCTGCAACGGTTGTCATCATAACATCGGTGCTGTTTGTGATGTTTGCTTCCTCTGTTGTGTAATCTACTTTCTCACCTGCATCATTTTTCTCTTCAATGCCAAACAGTTCAATGAATGCGCCTCTTGTACCGGAACCATCCTCACGGGAAGTTACATTTATATATTCGCTTGTATCAAAATCGCCTGCTGCATCTGCTGAAGTATCAGCTGCTTCACTTTCTGCCGGTGCATCGGTTGTTGTTGCATCTGCTACCACATCAGTTGTTGCTGCATCTGTTCCTGCATTTGTTGTATTGCTGCTGTTTCCACATCCAGCCATCATGCTTGCTGCCATCATTCCTGTTAATAACACACACATTACTTTCTTTTTCATCTTTTTATTCCTCTTTTCTTGTTTTCTTTTTCTTGATTACAGGAAACACTTTATTCCCGTCATGTAAAATATAAAGGGCAGGTTGTGTAAAATATGAGTAAAATAAAAGTAAAGGTTTCTTCACATCTTTTCGATAGATTTACGCAGCTCTAACATCTGATTATCCACCCCGGCGATCACATCCGAATATGCCTTGATCTGCTTTTCCACATTTTCAAGTGCCCCGGCATCCTTCTTATAGCACATCTGGGTATCGAGTTCTGCCCAGTAGTCCATGGCAAAGGAACGGATCTGTATTTCCACCCGGATCTCTTCCGTCTGATCTAAATAAGTAACCGGAACCCCCACGATCAGATGGATACTCTGATATCCGCTTTTTTTCGGATTTTTTACATAATCTTTTTCCTTGCGGATCTTAATGTCCTTTTGTCTGCGGATCAACTCTGCCACCTCATAGATATCATCACAGAAATAACAGACGACCCGGATCCCTGCGATATCATTTAATGTCTCAACTGCTTCCCCAAAGGTTACTTCCCTTCCTTTACGCAACAGCTTCTTTATAATACTGTCCGTGCTCTTGATCCTTGCTGACATACTGCGAACGACCTGACGGTTTTTCTGTTCCGTCAGGTCCGCATTTAACATCCGCAGTTTTCCCTGCATGACATCGATGGCACAGGCATAACGAAGCCGTACCATCGGTGCTTCCATCTGTTCTTTTAATTGTTCTTCCAGCGACAAATGTAAAACTCCCGTAGTTTCTCCTTTTATGTTTATTCTGCTTTTGTTCTTTTTAGACCCTTTCTTCGACAATACCAATCTCCCCTATCTCGTTTTCCAGTTCCGGTTCCTTCTTCTGCAGCCCGAACAGGACAAATCCTACCGCGATAATACCTGCGATCGCGGCCACACCTGCTTTTGATGTATGAAATAACTGTGTGGAGACTCCCATCAACATCGTTCCCATAAAAGACGCCCCTTTTCCAAAAATATCAAAAATTCCAAAATACTCGGATGACTTGTTCTTTGGAATGATCTTTGCATAGTAGGAACGGGATAATGCCTGGATCGCACCCTGAAAAACACCGACAAACGTTGCCATCATCCAGAATTTCCATGCCGCATCCAGCCACAGTGCATACACTGCTACGCAAAAGTAAGCTCCGATGCACACCATGATCAGGCTTCCTGTCTCAAACTGTTTGGTCAGTTTTCCAAAAAGGATGGCACATGGAAATGCAACGATCTGTGTCAGCAGTAACGCCAGTAGTAAACTGGTATCGCTGATCCCGACATCTTTTCCATAAGAAGTTGCCATTTCTATGATGGTATACACGCCATCAATGTAAAAGAAGAAGGAGAGCAGGAACAGTAACACCTTCCTATCATTTCTGATCTCGCCAAAGATCTCTGCAAGCTGGGACAGTGACTGCTTTGCAGTAATGTGTCCTTTACTTTCCACATAATAATTCTGTTTATAATTGCGGAGCAGTGGGATCGTCACAAGCCCCCACCATGCTGCATTTATCGCAAACGCAATCATCATGGCTGCGGTTCCCGATAATCCGATCTGATCTGCTCCAAGGATCAGTCCCAGGCTGATCACAAACGGAACGCAGCTTCCGATATAGCCCCAGGCAAACCCCTGGGAAGAGACCTCGTCCATCCGCTCGTCGGTCGTAACATCCACTAACATTGAATCATAAAAAATCAGGCTGCCTGAAAATCCCACCTTGGCGATCACAAAAACTGCCAGAAAAGCGATGATCCCGGACGGAAGTGCCAGACCTGCGCATCCCAGTACTCCCATCATCATAAAAAAGGTAAACAATGGCTTTTTGCGGTTTTTATGATCTGCCACAGCACCAAGGACCGGTCCTAAAATTGCAACGATCACTGTGGAAATCGAAATGGCATAACTTAAATATGCAGTAGAATCCGCATTTGCAATACCTGCCGCTGCTGCCATATTTTTAAAGTATATTGGTATGATCGTAGAAAGTAAAAGCGCGAACGCCGAATTTCCCACATCATAAAGTATCCAGTATTTTTCGAGTTTCTCTAATTTTTTCTTCATATTGATCTTCTTCCTTCTGCTCCTGCAACTGTGTAATGAACTTGAATATTGTTTCGTAGTAACTGCTTCTTGTTTTTTCGTCTGCGTTAAAGATCTCGTGTTTCGAGTGTTCCATCCGGATCAGTTTTGCCCCTGCGATTCTCTCTGCTGCCTGTTCGATTTCAGCATTTCCTACCATATGATCCCATCCCGCTTCAAACAGCAGGATGGGGATTTTTATCTGATCCAGATTTCTCCGTTTTCGAAGTGATCCGGTTGCTTTTAATGCTTCAAACAGCCATCGGTATGTCGCTCCATAGGTCTGATACTGTAAGTCTTTTTTTCGTTTTCCATATACATAGCAGTACCGCTCTTTGGAAATACAGCTGCTGCCCGCAAAATCCGGTGTGTCATCAAAGCCTCCCTGACCTGCCGCATACCGTTCTCCCCTGCCTGTTGCCGTAAAATATGCCGCGATCAGCTCTGCGATCTTCTCCGGATAAGCCCCAGTCTGTAGCTTTAGCATCGGTGCCGAAAGGATCGCTCCGTCAAATACATCCGGGTATTCTTCCAGATAACGCACTGCGATCGCACCTCCCATGGAATGTGCAAATAAGATTTTGCTCTCTTCCCTGTTTCCCACGATGTGTTCCACAAAACAGGCAAAATCCCTTATGTAATCCTCAAAATGTGTGATGTGGACTTTCTGCACATCCCCGGTTTCCCGTTTCGAATAGCCATGTCCCCGGTGCTCTAAGAGATAGACCGAGCAGCCTTCCTGCAAAAAGTAATAGATCAATTCCTGATATTTTTCCGCAAACTCGCAAAACCCATGGGAGATCACAAGTGCCGCCTTCGCATCCGCCTGACAATAGGTGTAATAAAACAGCGGTGCACCATCAAAACTGTTAAAATATCCTTTCTTCTGGTATTTTTTCAGGTACGGCTCCACCACACCGCGCATAAATCCGCGAAATCCCTCTTCTGCAAAATATTCCTGCATCATGCCATCGTCCGTTTCTTTTCCTGAAGGGCTAACACCAGTTCCGGCTGTAATTTTCCGTCTGTATACTCTGCCGCGATCTTTTTGCCCAGATCCGGGTAATTGGTGATCATGGCATCCACCTGCATCTCGCAGACCATACGCATGTACTCCTCCTTATTTACCGTCCAGACATGCACTTTCCGGTTGTGTTTTCTGCAATCCTCCATGAAGCCTTCAAACTGTAAGTTATACAGTGCCGGGTGCATTGCATCGGCATTTACGACATAATGACCATAGCTGACCGGATTGATAATGCCGTCACTGTAGAGCATTCCGGTTTTGGCATCGGGATTTAATTCCTTAATCTTTCTTACACTGTAATGATTGAAGGACGAATAAATAACCTTATCTTCGATCCCGTAACGTGCTGTCAGGTCAAGTACCCGGTCCTCAATATCGGGATAAAATACCTCGCCCGTCTTGATTTCCACATTCAGCGTGAGATTCGTCCCTTTTATCCACTCGTATACCTCTTCCAATGTGGGTATCCTTGCATTCTGATATTCCGGATGTGTTTTGTTAAAATGATGTGATGCCAGTTTTGCATAAGTAAAATCTTTTACCCATCCATGTCCGTCACTGGTTCTGTCTATCGTCTCATCATGGATGACAACCAGCTCGCCATCCTTTGTCATCTGGACATCCAATTCGATTCCGTCTGCTTTCATTTCTGCTGCTTTTTCAAAGGCTTCCATCGTATTTTCCGGTGCATAGCCGCTGGCTCCGCGATGTGCCCACACAAGTGTCTGTTTCATGTGTTCTCCTCATTCTCTTCTCTCTTCTAATTTTTCATTGTTATGCTACGCCCCGATTGTAAAGAATATGTGCACACTTCTGTAAAATTTAGGTAAGAAAGTTCTCGTGATGTCATAAAAAAAAGACAGGGTAGCTGCTTGTACTATCCTGTCATCTTTTTTATCTTTATTAAGTTGTCTTGCCAGCCGCCTGTCTGACACTGTATATACCAGCCGAACCAACCACAAGGACCGCTCCGATCAGTGCGATCCCGCCAATGGTCTCCCCACAGAAAATGGCGACTAAGATTGGATTTAAGATCGGCTCGATCGTTGAAAGCAATGATGCCGCAACCGGTGTTACCCGCTCCAGACCCTTTGATAAGAACAGGTAGGAACAGCCAAACTGTATCACACCAAGCAGTACCACAAACAGCCAGATCTCCGGTGTCTGACTGCTCTCCCCGGTATAAAACGGAAAGCCGATAATGATACTGAAAATATTACTGACGATCAGAGACGATTCAAAATCCGCACCCGGAAACCGCTTCATCATCATGACCAGTGCATAAGCAAATCCAGAAAATACCGCAAGCAGATTTCCCGCCAGTCCGCCTCCACTTAACGATTCGTAAAAGAAACACAAAATACCGCTAAATACCAGTGCGCAGCAAATGATGGCATCCTTTCCCGGTTTCTTCTTATATAAAAGCCAGACCAGAAGAATCACAAAGATCGGTTCTGTAAACTGTAACACGATCGCATTTGCCGCTGACGTCATTTTCGTTGCTGCCACAAAAGTAAATGCCATGACCGTGTTGCAGATTGCACCAAACACCACCGTCTTATTCCACACAAACTTCTGATGGGCCACCATCATATACGCTGCGATCACAATCGTGGAAAATATGCTCCTCGCTCCCTGGATCGCCACCGACCCCCATGGGATCGTCTTGATCAGGACACCGCCGGTACTAAAACATACCGCGGAAAGAAGCACATAGATCGTCCCCATCATACTTCTTTTATCCAGTTGTTTCTGCATATCTTTTGTCATAATAATCCTCTTTACCCTGATACATCAGGAAATAATCACTGCAAGCAGTACTAATATAAATAAAAAAATCAGATTGGAAATTGTAAACCAAAGAAAATAGATACCCTTTGTCCGATTATAGTTATGTGCATATATTTTATAGGAAATCAGACTTGCCATGGAGGCAATCAGTGTTCCAAGCCCTCCTATATTGACTCCCAGCAAAAGCCCCTTTATATTTCCTGTAAATCCAGACAAAAGTAATGCCGCTGGTACATTACTGATACACTGGCTCGCAAGAATACCAGCCAAAAGCTCCCGTCCGGTAACAAGCATTTCCAACGTTTCCTGAAATTTTTCCATACACCCTATATTTCCAGTAAATATAAAGAAAGCAATAAATGTAAACAGTAGACAATAATCTACCTGAAAGAGCACATCGCGGTCACAAACTGCCACCGACACGAGAACCAACAGTAATACTGCCCCATATGGCAATATGTGCGCAACCACAAGAAGGCTGCACAAAAACAAAAACAGATAAATTCCTATTTTCTTCTGATTTAGCTGTATCTCCCTTTGTTCAAAGCAGGTCTCGTCCATGGTAACCGGCTCTTTTTTTCTTCCCAGTCCGATGATTGCTGCTGCCAGCAAAAGTCCTGCAACTGCCGCATACGGCAGCATATATAATACAAATTCACCAAATCCAAGCCCGGACAACTGGTAAAGGTATAAATTCTGCGGGTTACCAACCGGTGTCAGCATACTTCCCAGATTCGCCGCAATTGTCTGTAATACGATCACCGGGATCAGCAAATGTTCCTGCCCGCATTTTTTCAATAACAAAAGTACAAACGGAACAAAAGTAAGAAGTGCGACATCATTTGTGATCAGCATGCTTGAAAAAAAGCACAGGAATACAAGAATCGCCATCAATTGCATTGTATTTTTTGTATACATCAGTAATTTCTTTCCAATCGCATCAAATACCCCATTTTTCTGTAATCCCGCTGTAATTAACATAAGCGATAACAGGATGCCAAGTACCCTCCAGTCGATATAGGAAAGATAATTCAGATCCGGTGGGACAGCAAACGCAGAAAGAACGGCAAGGATAGCTGCTATCACCAGAACGGTCTCTTTTTTTACAAAGTCTGTTAATTTTTGTTTCATTTTCTTCTCTCTTTTCCAAATATCCGTGTCTATTCTACAAACTTTTCATCCGGTTGTAAAGAGTAACCACAGCAGTCTCTTTTTTGCCGTAACACGCATATTTTCTGTATACAATTCTCATACTAGCAGTTAAACAGGACATTTTCAAGAAAACAAATCGAAAGGGGTCTATCTATGAATGATTCGGTCAAACTACCCGTTACAAACGAATACGGCTACTATGAAATACGCCTGGAAAGCATTGGAGGACTTGGTGCGAATCTCTGTGGAAAACTGCTCGGCGAACTCGGTGCCCTCTATTTAAAGCTCAACGCCTTAAGCTTCTCAAGCTATGGCTCCGAAAAAAGAGGTTCTCCGGTCAAAGCATACATTCGCTGGTGTGAGGACAATGTTTTCCTCCGGATCAACAGCCCGGTTACCCACCCACATCTTCTCGGCATCTTTCACGAAGGGCTGATTTCCTCTTATCCTGTGCTGTCTGGCATCAGCAAGCATACACAAATTGTTCTGAATACACCATTATCCGCTACAGAAGCGGCAGATAAATACAAAATTCCAACTGGAACACTGCATTGTATTGATGCTCTTTCCATTGCAATGGATTGTAAATCCCGTATCAATATGGTTATGCTGGGAGCCCTCATCAAAGCCTGTGGATTCGTTCCCCTTTCCATGGCAGAAACCCTTTGTGCAGAAAGTGTCGGAAAAAAATACCCCGGTCTCATAGAAGCAAATTTAAAAGGGCTGCGTGCCGGCTATGAAACTTTGTCTTCTCTCTCCCTGTCCGATCGTGCCGCCTCTTTTCCTGAAGGAGGAGGAACGGAAAACTATGTGTGGGGCTATGAAAACGCGCCGATCGGTGGAGTCAATCCGCGCATTGGAAGCACCATCTCCAATGATCTTTCGGCATCCAGAGAAGGCTATATTCCACTGTTTCTTCCTGAAAAATGTATTCATTGCGGGCTATGTGATTCTGCCTGTCCGGATTTTGTGTTTCAGTTCCTGCCAGGCACTTACAAGGGAAAACCCGCCATGAAAAACAGTGGTCTGGATTATACCCACTGCAAAGGATGTCTGCGCTGCGTTGCGGTCTGCCCGACTGCTGCCCTTGTGACTGCTTTGGAACGTGATTACGATAAAAAGCCACATGAAAGATTAAACCGTGACCTGCTGACTCCACCGTCCGATTATCAGGAAGCCGGTGCAAACTCATGGATCACCAGTGATTCTTATCTGACCGAAAAACGTGTAGACGGAGGTATCTTATAATGAATGAAACAGGAACCAATCAACCCGCTTCCCAGAAAATCCTCTACGAAAGCGGAAATGAACTTGCTGCTTATGCTGCAAAACAGATCAACTATCATGTTATGGGATATTATCCGATCACCCCATCCACACAGATTGCAGAAAATCTGGACTTAATGGGAGCACAGGGGCTCCACGATATCAGCCTCATTGCCGCAGAAGGCGAACACAGTGCTGCCGGTATCTGTTATGGTGCCTCTGCCGGCGGTGGCAGAGTATTTAATGCCACGAGTGCAAATGGGCTTCTCTATGCGTTAGAACAATTTCCCGTTCAGTCCGGCACCCGAATGCCTATGGTAATGAATGTCGCATGCCGCACCATTTCCGGTCCGCTCTGTATCAAAGGCGACCACAGCGACATCATGTATCTTTTGAATACCGGGTGGATCATCCTGTTTGCCGATTCGCCACAGATGGTCTATGACTTTAACCTGATCGCATTAAAACTCGCTGAATGGGTCAATCTGCCGGTTGCAGTCGCATTTGACGGATTTTTTACCAGCCATCAGAAACAGAAATGCTATGTATTTGAGGATGATTCGACCGTCCAGGATTTTATCGGGGAAAAACATGCCACCTACAGTGTCCTTGATCTTTCTCATCCCGTTTCCATTGGCTCTTATATGAATGAGCCGGATGTGATCAACAACCGCTACCAGCTCTCCCTCGCCATGGACGAGGCAAAGAAAGCTCTCCCGAAACTGTTTAACACCTATTCACAGTTATCCGGACGAAAACATGAAACCGTGAGCGGCTACTGCCATAAAGATGCCGATATTCTGCTGTTTCTCATTGGTTCTTCCTATCATACCGCCTGTGTTGCCGTAGATCAGCTCCGCGCCAAAGGCATAAAGGCAGGTGTTGTCACACTTCATGTACTGCGCCCGTTTCCGGCAGAAGAACTCCGTCACTTCTGCTGCCATGCAAAGGTAATCCTCGCTGCGGATCGTCAGGACAGTTATGGTGCCGGTGGCGGAAATATGTCCTTAGAGCTGCGCGCCGCATTACAGGAAAATACCGCTTCCGGTCATCCGATCCGTGTTTTGACCCGCATTTACGGGCTCGGTGGAAAAGACTTTTTTGTTGAAGATGCCCTCGCTTTATTTGAAGAAGCGGCAAAGAATAACGCAAAAGAATTTGATTATTATGGAATCACACCGGGAACAGACCAATCCACGCAAAAACAACCTGCATACTTCGCACCTTTGACCGAAGAAGCCTGCTCACCCGGCATTACCACCTGCACCTTTGATGCAGGATCTGGCAAAATGCAGGTACATGGCGGTGCCCTAAAAGATGCGACTGCCATGCCAAAACGACTTGCACCGGGGCATGGTGCCTGTCCGGGCTGCGGGATCCCGGTCAATTTAAATCTTTTACTGATGGGAATTGAAGGAAATGTCGTGTTATTATTTCAGACCGGATGCGGCATGGTCATCACAACCGCCTATCCAAAAACCTCTTTCCGCGTACCTTATCTACACAATCTGTTCCAGAATGGTGCAGCAACGTTAAGCGGACTGACAGAAGTATTTCATCAAAAACAAAAACGTGGGGAATACCCGGAAGGAAACATCACCTTTATCATGGTAAGTGGAGATGGTGGACTGGATATCGGAATGGGTTCTGCCATCGGAACGGCTCTGCGCGGTCATCATCTCATCCTGTTTGAATATGATAACGGCGGCTATATGAACACCGGCTACCAGCTCTCCTATTCAACGCCGATGGGAGCCAAAAGCTCAACCTCCCATCTCGGCAAAGACCAGTTTGGAAAACGTTTTTTTCACAAAGATATGCCAGAACTCATGGCAGCAACGCATCTTCCTTACGTTGCAACTGTTGCAGAAAGCAACCCTGCCGACTTTATCCGCAAGGCTGCCAAAGCAGCTGCCTACGCAAGAGACTTTGGAACCGCCTATGTCAAAGCCATATCCGCCTGTCCGCTCAACTGGGGGGATAACCCAAAAACAGAGCGGGATGTCATCACCGCTGCTGTAAATTGTTGTTATTTTCCTCTTTACGAAGTAGAACGCGGCATTACAACTCTTAATTATGACCCGGAAAAGGCAAAAAAGAAAATCCCGGTCGCAGATTTTCTCGCCATGATGGGCAGAACGAAACACCTTGCATCCGAGCCCTATGAAGCCATCCTGCAGGAAATACAACACGAAATCGACCGCCGTTACGCCAGATTAAAGGCAAGAGCCGAACATCCGCTCCTATAATCCCTCCACCTGTGCCTGACACTGACGGATCTTCTCGGGAACTTCGCCACGTTTTCCACTGACAATCTCTGTGGTATATCCCATCTGACGTGTCGTCGTGTTGCCCAGTTCATAAGTTCCGGCACCTTTTAACAGAATCTGGGGCTGTGTCACATCGACGGAAAAATCCACCTCCGTCAAAGCCCCTTCTTCATCAATTTTATAGGCAAAGCTGGCATCATCGAGGCTGGTATCCAGATACTGCTGGTAGGTAACGCTCTGTGTTTTTTCATCATCATTCTCTTCCCCCAGCAGATCAAGCATCTCTTCCTTATGCTTTTCGTACATTTCATCCGCAAGCGTAAAAATGATCTCCTTGCTGCCGTCTTCTTCCTCTATGACCTGGGTATCTGCGATCGCATTGACCCCAAGTGCAAAATCCGTAATGACACTTAAACCCGGTGCCCTGCTGACACTCTCAGCCGGCTCCCATCCTGTCTGTCCGTAATTCCACCATTCCTCTGTTCCGTCCGAATAGCGCAGCCAGGACACGCTAACACCATCATCATCGGATACCGTAAGTTCCTCTACCCAGCTTCCAGAAATCATATCCACCCATATTTTTTCTTTTGTCTCTTCTGCACCATTGATGGAATTTAACTCATAATACAAATAATCCGAGCGAAGCAGAACGCGCATGGCATCCATCACCATTCCCATCTCCGTACTGGCAACACCACCTGCTCCCATTGCCTGTAAAAATAATGCCCCTGCCAATACTGCAATGCTGATCGCAGAAACCGCTTTTTTATTCATGGTTATTTCCTCCCATGCCCCTGTTTTTCGCTCAAAACTCTTCTTTTATCGTAACATTTTTCTCTTTAAAATACAATCCTCTCTGTCCTTTTCTAAATTAATGATTGACAAATCTATCTTACCGAATCTATAATAGCCTTAATTTCAAACGTGAACAGCTTTGATGGGAAAAAGTAAAGATAAAAAAGACCAGACAGAGAGCAGCCGGTTGATGAGAGGCGCGTGGCACTTTTATTTTGAATACATCCCTGAGCTTCGCACCGAACGACCTGGATCCAGTAGGCTGCGACGGAGTGGTGTTCGTTACGCACACCGGAGTGTTGATTGACACTCGCAGAGGCATGCAGCGTGAGCTGTTTGCAAACAAAGGTGGTAACACGGGTTGATATCCTCGTCCTTTTCTAAGGACGGGGTTTTTTTATTCTTACTCATAGAATGTTCGCAAAATGTACATTCTATTCCATATTTTTATTTCAGGAGGGACTTATGACATTATATGATGAATTAGTTGCCCGCGGTCTGATCGCGCAGGTAACAGATGAAGAAGAGATCAAAGATCTGATCAACAACGGAAAAGCTACTTTCTACATTGGCTTTGATCCGACCGCTGACAGTCTGCATGTTGGACATTTCATGGCGCTTTGCCTGATGAAACGTCTTCAGATGGCAGGAAACAAACCAATCGCCCTGATCGGTGGTGGTACCGCTATGATCGGTGATCCATCCGGTCGTACCGATATGCGCCAGATGATGACACCGGAAACCATCCAGCACAACTGCGACCGCTTTAAGAAACAGATGAGCCGCTTCATCGACTTTTCTGATGGCAAAGCACTCATGGTAAACAACGCAGACTGGCTGATGGATTTAAACTACATCGATGTACTTCGCGAGGTAGGTGCTCATTTCTCTGTCAACCGTATGCTGACTGCTGAATGTTACAAACAGCGTATGGAAAAAGGCTTAAGCTTCTTAGAATTCAACTACATGATCATGCAGAGCTACGACTTCTACACCTTATACCAGAAATACGGCTGTAACATGGAGTTCGGTGGTGATGACCAGTGGAGCAATATGTTAGGCGGTACTGAACTGATCCGTCGTAAATTAGGCAAAGATGCTTACGCTATGACCATCAACCTTCTGTTAAATTCCGAGGGCAAAAAGATGGGTAAAACACAGTCTGGTGCTGTATGGCTTGATCCGGAAAAAACTTCTCCATTCGATTTCTTCCAGTACTGGAGAAACGTTGCTGACTCTGATGTTTTAAAATGTATCCGTATGCTGACCTTCCTTCCTCTCGAAGAGATTGATGCAATGGAAAGCTGGGAAGGTGCACAGTTAAACGAAGCCAAAGAGATCCTCGCTTTCGAATTAACCAAACTGGTTCACGGTGAAGAAGAAGCAACCAAGGCAAAAAATGCTTCTCACGCATTATTTGCCGGTGGCGGTGATTCTGCTCACATGCCAACCACAGAACTTTCTGCCGCAGATTTTGCAGATGGTGACCTGGACATCCTCTCACTCCTCGTAAAATCAGGACTGGCTCCTTCCCGTTCTGATGCAAGACGTGCTGTAGAGCAGGGTGGTGTTTCCCTTGCCGATGAAAAAGTTACCGACATCAGGGCATCTTACAACGCAGATGCGTTCGGAGCAGACGGGCTTGTATTAAAACGTGGAAAGAAAAAATTCGTAAAGATCGTTGTAAAATAATAGAGTGAATACCTTGCAATATCATTATCATAAAAAAAATGGTTACCCTAGAAATAGGATAACCATTTTTTTGCTAATGGAAGCCAGCTCTGACATTCTTCCTGAATCCCTCTTCCATCCGATGTGAGACTCCATTTGTCACAGGTTGCCAATCCATGGTCTCCAACCGGATACATATGAAATTCAACCGGTATCTCATATTCTTTCATCGCCTCGATCAAAAGCAGGGAATTTTGCACTGGAACACTTTTATCCGTATAGGTATGCCAGATAAATGCTTTTGGCGTGTACTCTGAGACCTGCTTTTCTAAAGAGGTACGCTCTAACATCTCTTCCGTATACTGTCCCCGCAACAGACTTTCAAACGATCCTCTATGTGCGTATTTTCCAGACGTAATAACCGGATAACATAACAGCATCCCTGCCGGGCGTAACACATCATTTGTTGTAGCAGCCTTTTCTGCCAGCCATTTTTCATGCCAGAATACACCCAGACTGGCCGCAAGATGTCCGCCCGCCGAACATCCCTGTACTACGATCTTATCTGTATCAACATGCCATTCCCCCGCATGTGCATGGATCAGTTTCATTGCTTCTGCAAGTTCTAACAGTGCAGTTGGAAAAACTGCAGGATTGCAGGAATAACGCAGGATTGCAACATGATAACCTGCACTTAGGAAATGCACTGCCAGTGGATCCGATTCGCGATCCGATGTATAGTTATAACCGCCTCCCGGACACATCAGAAGCAGTGGTCTTAAATCTACACCTATATTTTGCGAATATTCCATTCTATATAGATCCAGTCTTGCCCCCGGCTGTGAACCTTCTACTTTCATTTCAAATGTTTCTGCTATCATTACCGTCTGCTCCTATACTCGTCTTGTTTTTATCCAACTGTCATTTGCTTTCTGTTTGTCCTTATTCTCATACATGCGCTTATCTGCACGATTTCTTGTGTGTTCCAGATCCTGATCCTGATTTTCATCAAACCATGCATAACCATAGGCAATCTGCATGTGGACAACCTGTGTTTTTTCATTATAAGCATCCTGCATGTCCTGCATATCCAGTAAAAGCCGGTCCACCGGACACCATACACGGGAATCGATCAGGATACAAAACTCATCCCCGCCAATCCGGTATATTTTCCCATATTTCTGAAATACCTTTTTGATGATCACTGCAGCATCCTTGATATATTTATCACCGAAATTATGTCCAAAATGATCATTATGAAACTTCAGATTATTCAGATCAAAAGTAATCACCAACGTGTCTCTCTTTTTTCCATAAGCAGCAACGTCACTCTCATAAGCATTGCGGTTATAAGTGTCTGTAAACATATCCCGCTCCGCAAGTTCATGATAAAATTCCGCCCTGCTGCCCTCCTGCATTCTTGCAATCGTTCCTTTTAACGTAATATATCCCAGCATGATCACATAAATTAAAAAGCCAATCTTTCCAATGACGTCCCCCTGGCGCGCTCCATTATAATAGGTAAACAGATCGACCAGCATCGATATAAACATGATCAGAAAACCGATCAGACTTACTTTGATCCGCTGCTGCACATCCCTGTCTCTCATTTTTCCCAGCAAAATAAAGAAAAAATAAAGAATGGAAAGAAAAATCATCAGATGTGTGACAGATGCTGTTTCCTTTAACTGGGCAATCCCTGTAAAATGCAATACTAAAAGAATAACTGCCGAACATTCCTGCAAGATCAACAAAACCCGGTACAAAATACGATCCTGTGCATGGAAAAAATATTTGACAAAAAGTACAAATGGCATTCCAAGCAGCATCAGACAGACAAACGCTATAAATGAAATTGCAACATGATTCGGGACCATCAGATTGATCATATCGGACTCCATAAAAGTCCAAAATCCCATGTCCACACAGAGAATACCTAAGTATAACAGTTCTCTTCCAACATACACCTTTTTTCTTACAAAAAACCGGTATATGACCATACAAAGTCCGAGAAAAATGTTCATAACACTGATCAGTACACCTGGCACAGACCTTCGCTGCATCGAGCGAAACTTCTCCAGCGCATTGCACATTTCAAAATCGACTGAATAGTTCTGACCGCTCCGATATGCCGCCTCAATGGTAACCACAACCTGATCTGCCGAAGCAGGTATTTCTACAAAGTTGCAGACAGATCCTGTTGTATTTCCAAACGGAGAATGTGTCGTCTCCAATGCGTAAATTAAATTTCCATCTGCATAGACATGAACAAATTTATGATTGGTATAAAAAAACAGACAGGATTGGTCTTTTGATGTTTCCCTCATAGATAATGTATATTCACGAATCCAATCTGTTTTCTGTTCTATCGATACAGGCTTGATCTCATACGATTCTGCTTCAACAGATTTGTCATATAAATTCTCTTTTCCGAAAATCAAACTTAAAATAACCAGAATAAATCCGATCAATCCTATGACATGATATGCAGTTATTGTTTTATTTCTTTTTTTCATATATAACCTACTGTTTCATGTATCATAAAGTGCATTGTTACCTTTTTCCTACGCTCTTTATTATACTATATCCCCCATTAAATAAAAAGGGGAATCCGTAGATTACATCATTTACGCATAATTTTGCCATTTCCCTTAGAATAACAGCTCTTTGCAAAAATGATACCCATTTTTTCTGTCATAAGAACGTATGCCATCCCGGTTTACAATATAAAACATTTCTCCCACGTAAACACCACGATATTCATCCATGGAAAAATTATCGGATACTTTATCGGTAAGAAGATTTTTAAATGCTCCATTTTCCCAGGAGAATAACAGATAATTTATCTGACCTGTTGTATAATCTTCCGTTGTAAATCCAAATAAATTTTCATCTGCATCTGCGAGCACGGCTTTATATTCATACAATGCCTGACTGTAATCTACATTTTTCAGTACAACTGTATTAAGTTCTTTTAGATCTTTTGGATTCGAAAGATCAAACATAGTCAGTTTTAATCCTTTCTGTTCTCCAGTCTTTGGATCCGTCTCATAACCAATACCAACCAGCTTATCCTTGCCCCAGAAATGCAGATACTCCGAAAATCCGGTAATTTTCAACTCACCGATCAGCTCCGGTTTCGTTACATCGGACAGATCCACTGCAAACAACGGATCGGTATTGCGGTAGGTCACAAAATATGCCATATTTCCCAGGTATCTGGCAGCGTATATTTCCTCGCCCTCTGCAATATTTTCCAGTTTTCCTGTCATTTTCATATTTTTATCAAACAGATACAATCCATTTGTGCTCTCGCCAGTAAACGCATCTGCTGTTGTCAGCACCCTTAAACTTCCATTCGATTCATTAATTGCAAAGGTATCCCGGATCTCCCCCTTTACAGAAGCGGCATCTACCGCATTAATACTGCCATTAGAAAGCTCAAACTTGGCGATCTGTGTGGTAACATCACTGCTGGCATAATCGGTCTGATACAGATATACCGCATCTGTGCTCACATAGATATCCACATATCCATTTAAGATCACGGTATTATCCACAACTTTGTTTGGTTTTTTCACATCCATGGCGGAGATCACAAGACCCTGCTGTGCAGAATCAGACAGATAAATGCAATCCGCCTCTACCGCTTTCCCATTTACAAGCGGGATCCATCCACTTACCTCATCATCAAGAACCGCCTCTTCCTTCGTAAGAGATGGATAACTCATACTTTTATCAGTAAACAGATAAATAATATCCCCTATCTTGCGCGAAGTGTGGTAATAGCCATCCTGTGTCATCGTTCCGGTCTGTTCCGGCTTCTTTGGATCAGAAATATCGTAAGTCAGGATCTGTGTCTGCACGTCAGAAGATACCGAATACACGTCCTTTTTATTTTTTGATGTACTCTCCTTTGTCAGCCCGGTACTCTCTCTTTGTACGATCAGATTCAACTGCTTTCCTGCGACATACATTTCTAAAATGTCATCTGCCGCCTGGTCGGATACCACATTGATCTCCCCTGCTTCCTTTAAATCTCCGTTCCGGATATCGGTAATAATGACCTTGCCTCTGGATACCGTATAGAGATAAGATCCATCTGTTTTTACAATATCGCTTTCATCCACACCCTCCATCTGGACGTTGGTTTTGGAATAATTTACGGCTGTACTGCTTTCCGTCTGTGCATATGTTACGCTGTCCTCCATTGCAATTTCAGCCGTTCCTGTGCTCATAGATGAATCCGCACCACTGGTACTGCTACCTTCATTAAATAGAAACGAATATTCCGGATCAATGGTCGTCTCATAAATCTCCCTCTCTTTGCTCTGCGCCTGCAGCGCATCGTAAACTTCATCGTAATTTTTCGCTACCGTATACAACTTTCCCGCGTCCTTTTTGGCAGTGATAGAAACCGACTCTTCTTCCGTATCCTCCTCCGCCATCATTTCAGGCTGTCCGACTTCCGCTGACCCAGATGTATACGCCTCGTCCCCCGAATGCAGATACAATGTCTGTAATCCGACAGCACCTCCTAAGAACAGCACAAGTGCCACTGCAGCCACCCTGCTTGCTGCAAGCCATTTTCCTGCTTTTTTTTGTTTTGTTGCCTGTAGTTTTTCCTTTATCTGTTCCGGTCGTAATGCATCTGGCATTTTTTCTTTTTCTGCTGATTCTTTTATCATTTCTAATACTTCTTTTTCTGTCATAGCATAAACCTCTTTTCTATTAACCCTTGTTACTCTCTGATATCCTCTAATTTTCCAGCCATTTTTTTCAGTCCCCGGCTCTCTTTGGAACGGACAGTATTCTCATTCATCTGCAAAACGTCAGCAATCTCCCTGCTCGTATAACCTGCAAAAAGATGCATACTGATAATAAGCCTTTCCTCATCGGACAGCTCAAAAAATGTATTTTTTACCATAATACGCTCCGTCAGCCCCGCTTCTGGCTCATCCTGCAACGTCTCTTCTTTTAATTCCTCTTCCTTTTGCAGATATCCCCGGAGCTTATCCTTGCATTTGTTGGATAAAATACGAAAGATCCAGCTTTTAAATGCATCCTCTGTTCTCAACTTATGGATCGTTGCAAATGCATCCGTCACTGCCTCACTGACAGCATCCTCCGCATCAGACGTATTGCGCAATGTATATAAGGCGAACCGATACATGTTTTCATACACCTCACTATACAATTCTGCGAATGCTTCTGTGTCGCCATGTTTTGCTCTTTTTACTTTCTTTAAGTAATTTTCCATAACATTCCTCATTTCCGTTTTCCATGAATTACCTGTCATATATATAGTCTAAAAAAGATGGGAAATTGTTGCATTCAATTTCCCATCTTTTTAAAATTACATTATTTTTTCTGTTCCTGCTACTCGGTCTTAAATACTGAAATCTCTGTTTTCAGATCATTCATATTAGTTCCCAGCGACTCAGCTGTATTGTTCATGTTCTCTACATTTTCTTTTAATTTTGCAGCGACATTCTGAACAATCTTTGCACCTTCTGCCGTCTCTTCAATGATATCTGATATATTCTTGACAGCAGATACAGCATCTTCACGCTCCCGGTCTGCCTGCTCTGTACTGGTAACAATTTCTTTTAATCCCTCAAACAGATTCTGCATACATTGGTTCATATCTTCAAATACGCTGACGATCTCCTGTACAGCAGCTGTCTGTGAAGTTACCATCTCACGGGCTTCTTTTGCATTTTCTACACTTATTACTGTCTGATCTGTAATATGTGTTACATTGTTCTGGATCTCACCGGCTGCCTCTGCTGAGTGGTCTGCGAGTTTTCTGATTTCTTCAGCCACCACTGCAAATCCCCTGCCGGCTTCTCCTGCACGTGCTGCTTCAATTGACGCATTCAGTGACAACAAATTCGTCTGCTCTGAAATATCCGTGATCGTCTCTACAAACTCGTTGATGATCTCGGACTCACGTTTTAATTCTTCAATGCTTTCTTCTACCTTGACCGTGATCTCTGTCGTCTCTGTAGCACGGCTTCCGAGCTCTCTTACCATCTCAGTACCCTGATGGATCATATTCTCTGCTTCGGTAACCAGTTTTTCTACGCTGTCAACAATACGACTTACTTCACGGATCTCTTCAGAAAGGGTATCTGTCTTTCTTACACACTCCTGGGCATGTTCAGACTGTCTTACAATTCCCTCATTGATCTCATCAATTGCCTGCGTGATATTTGCGGAGTAGTCCTGCATTACGTTGGATGCTTCTCTTACTTCCTTTGCAGAAAGTTCCAGGGTCTGCGTTGCACCGCTTACCTTCTGGACTAACTTCTTGTTATTGTTGATCATATGGTTGGCAACAACTGCCAGATTATTAAACTCATCACGACCTTTTACTTTAACCTGGGTTGTCAGATTTCCTTCTGCAACCTCTTCCAGTCTTCCAGAAATACGTTTCATGTTTTTCTGGATTCCGGTTGTAATAAACAGACCGATCATTGCTGCTACGATCACGGCAACTACAACGACTGCAATTGTAATGTTTTTAATTGAATCTGCCTGACCGGTTACAACAGACATCGGTACCAGTGCACATACCGATGCACCTGTGACATCACTTCTGCTATATAAAAACAGATAATTGCTTCCCTGATATTTAACTTCTTTTAATCCTTCTTTTTCCTCTAAACCAGTGTAAAAATCCTGTCCATAGAATACGCTCTCGCCCTCAGCAAGTCTGCCTTCCTGTCCCTCTTCGAGATTTTCACAGATGATTTCTTTTCCATTCGGACTGACAAAACCGACAATACTTCCAGTTCCAAGATCCAGATTGCTCAGGAATGTCTTGATTGCATAAGAGCTGACATCAATGACAATATATCCCTTTCCAGTCTGTGGTGTTGTCTCATAAGATAAGATATAATCTGAAGATGACAATCCTAAATAATCATCCAAAGAGGCATGGCTATCGATCCACGCCGGCGCCTTGGTTCCATTTTCAGAGAGTGCCATAACTTCATTGTTGTAATCTGTATAATTGCCCTTTTTGTTATTGGTTCCGGATGTCGTAAACATCTGCAATTCCTCATTGGTAACAATGAAAATGTTATTAATGAAATCATTCGCTACCTGAGATGCTCTGATATCTGAACTTACACTGTTTAAAATTTCTTTTCTCTGAATCAGATCTACTTCATATAATCCCATCAGATATTTGCCGAGCTGTGAATTAAACGCATATTTTAATGCTTCTGATTCAATAAACGAGTTTCCGACATCAATATATTCTCCTGCCATACGAATAGTCTGCTGGCTGGACTCGCAGAATGTCTCTGTCATCCCTTCCGCTGCCTTTTCATAAGAAATGATGCCTACGAAAACCAAAAAGAAAATCGGCACAAGAAAACAGATAAATATTTTGGTACGAATGCCAAATAACATTGCATTACCGCTTTTTTTCTGTTTTCCCTGAACAGATTTCTGTTTTACTTTTGACTCCTTTCCTTTTTTCACCATTTTTGGTTCTTTTTGTGGCTTTATCTTTTGAAACTGTCTGGTCATAAAACATTACCCCCTGCTTTTGTATCCTTTACCTATATATATTATTCATAATAACATATAAAACCAGAATTAAAAAGGTATCTTTTGTTAAATTTTCACTTTTTTATACAATATTTATCCAGAATATCCTGCATTTTTCTTTTTTTCTCATTACTCATTTCACACAGCGGAAGACGACATACGCCTACATCAAATCCAATCTGTTTCATTGCATATTTTACCGGCATTGGACTTACATCTGAAAACAATGCTTTATTCAGTTCCATATAATAAAACTGGAGCTTTCTCGCCTGCTCCCAGTCTTCGTGCAGACACTCCATTACCAGATCATGGACCTGCCTCGGTACCAGATTGGAAAGAACAGAGATTACCCCGGATGCTCCTAATGCCATTGTTGGAACGATCAGATCATCATTACCGGAATAAACGGCAAATCCTTTGCCACATAATGCTGCAGTCTCCGCCAGCCGTGCCATATCTGTTCCTGCTTCTTTACATCCCACAATATTATCTATTTCCGCTAAACGCTGATAGGTCTGTGGTATCATGGTTACCCCTGTTCTTGACGGTACATTATAAACTAAGATTGGCAGTGTTGTCTGATTGGCACATGCCTTGTAATGCTGATAAATTCCTTCCTGTGAAGTTTTATTGTAATAGGGCGTTACCGAAAGGATTGCATCTGCTTTTAATTTTTCACATTCTTTTTCCATGAAAATGGCATGCGCTGTATCGTTGCTCCCGGCTCCTGCTATAACCGGTATTCTGCCCTGTACTGCATCAACTGCACACTCGACCAGCCTTAAATGTTCCTCATCCGAAAGCGTAGATGCCTCTCCTGTGGTACCTGCAACCACAACTGCATCTGCACCCTCATTTACCTGCCACTCTATTAAATCTTTAAAAACAGCCTCATTGATGCTTCCATCTTCTTTCATCGGCGTAATAATTGCTGTTCCTACACCTTCAAATATCTTCTTTTCTTTCATATGGAACCTCCATATCCCTTTGAAAAGACAGTTTCACTTATTCTAAATTATGCTATTTCTTTTATTCTGTGATAAACGTCAGATTTGGCAAAGAAAAAACTCCAATGAATAATCACTGGAGTTTCAAGAGGCGACAACCAGATTTGAACTGGTGCTCAGGGTGTTGCAGACCCGTGCCTTACCACTTGGCTATGTCGCCATATCTATGCAATTAAAATGATAATAACTTATTCAAGCTCCCCGAGTAGGACTCGAACCTACGACAGCGCGGTTAACAGCCGCGTGCTCTACCGACTGAGCTATCGAGGAAAATTTCCTTGAAGAATTGCTCCTTCAAAACTGCACATTAAATATATCATCTCACATCTTTTTTGTAAAGTTTTTTCTTTACACTGCTTATCTATGTCTTTTCATCCGATTACCTTTAAAGATAACTCTCGTTCTATCTCGTTGCGTTTCATTACAAACCTAACCTCTTCGGTTAAGCCCTCGACCTATTAGTATGAATCAGCTCCACACGTCACCGTGCTTCCACCTTTCACCTATCTACCTCGTCGTCTTCAAGGGGTCTTACTAACTTACGTTATGGGATATCTCATCTTGAGGGGGGCTTCACGCTTAGATGCCTTCAGCGTTTATCC
>URUD01000025.1 GCA_900550935.1 uncultured Roseburia sp. | reverse complement strand
TGAGCGTGCGGGGATTCGAACCCCGGACAACTTGATTAAAAGTCAAGTGCTCTACCGACTGAGCTAATGCTCCGTAAAATATGCCTAGTTCCGGAATCGAACCAGAGACACGAGGATTTTCAGTCCTCTGCTCTACCAACTGAGCTAACTGGGCGTCTCACAGCAAAATTTATTTTACAGTATAAAGTTTGCTGTGTCAAGGGAAAAATTATAATTATGCAAAATTTTTATATGGCATTACATCCTGGGTATAAGCCCGGAGCACCTCGCCTACGCTCCATGCCTGTGCATAGCATCCTCTTGGATTGTGCGGTGCATCTCCATCAAAGATCTCGGAGATTGATCCGATGCATCCATTGTCTGTCAGGTGTGCTTTGACCGGTTCTAACATGGCAAGCATTTCGCGGATGCAGGCAGGGGAGTGGTCATGCACTTTGGCATACGCACTTAAAAAGCCGCCGAGCAGAAAGCCCCAGGCAGTACCCTGATGGTAAGCCGCATCACGTTTTGGCAGAGAACCACAGTAGATGCCGTGGTAATCTACATGATCCGCGGAGAGGGAACGCAATCCGCAGCCGATATAGAGCTTTTCTTTTACTACAGAGACGATCTGCTTTTCCTGTTCCTTATCTAACATGGTAAAAGGAAGAGAAACTGCATAGATCTGGTTTGGACGAAGGTGGTCATCTGTGGTTTCCCCGTCTACAACATCATAGAGACAGCCCATTTCATTCCACCAGAATTTTTCACGGAAAGAACGGCGCGTCAAGTTGGAGAGCGCGAGGTAGTCATTTGCAAGGGCGTGATCTCCGTAACGTTTGGAGAGCGTTTCCATGACCTTTAACGCATTGTACCAGAGCGCATTGATCTCGACCGGTTTGCCGTGGCGCGGGGTTGCGACCCAGTCGCCGACACGCACGTCCATCCAGGTGATCTGGTCAAGCCCGCTTCCGGCATGGATCAGACCGTCCTCCTCCATATAGATACTAAAATCCGTGCCGTTTTGGTATGCTGCAATGATCTCTTTTAGCTGCGGATAGATTTCTTTTTCAATAAATGAATAATCTTCCCCGGAGGAATAATACTTAAGGTATTGCCATACTGCATAAAAATACCAGAGAGAGGCATCCACCGTGTTATAGAGTGGTGGCGTGTTGTCATCCGGAAACATATTCGGGACGATCCCATGGTGCACATAGCGCGCAAACGTAAGCAGGATCTCCTGTGCCTCCTTTTTGCGGTTGGTGGCGAGCACGAGCCCGGTATAGGCGATCATGGTATCCCTGCCCCAGTCCGTAAACCATGGCAGACCTGCTAAGACCGTTTTCATGCCGGTGGAACGCCGATCGGCTAAGAACTGGTCGGAAGCAAGCAAAAGCTGGTTGGCAAACGTATCAGTAAAACCGGCTGTTTCATATAAATGTCTGGTGTAGCTTTCCCGCTCGTTTAAAATGGCAAAAGCGGTATCCTCTGAAATATCGGAAAACGTACTTGCCGAAGGGATTAAAGAGCACAGCAGGGAAATCCGTTTTTCACTGTTGGCAGGAACGGTGATGGACAGTTCAACCGGACAGTAGTGGCTGTCAAGCCCGTCCGTTTCCAGATCGACTTCCGTCTGCAGCTGCATGTTTTCGTCGTAGAGCGGCGTATGTGCCTCGAAAGTGCCGTCGCTGCTCTGGAACAGGATCGTGTATTCTGGGCGGCAGTCCGGGATCAGACAGAGAGAACGCCCAAACAGGTTGGTCTTAAACTGTAAGGAGTCCTTTGTGGAGGATGCACTGTGTTCACGGAAATTAAAAAGCGGAACAAGCGTAAAGTCTGCCTTTGAACCATTGTTTTTAATCTCATAGGAAATGGCACAGACGTTTTCAGAAAATTTTAATGTCATATGTTTTTTTAATACAATGTCCCCAAATTCATAGGTGTAATGCACACTGCCGTCATAGGAAAAAGAAGTAAGATAGTTCTGTCCGTTTGCACAGACGGTTTTTCCATCTTTTAAATGCTGGGAAGTTTCTAAGGAATATGTGGTATCCCCCGTGTGGCAGGTTTCATTTATTTTTGAAAAGATCAGATAACGCTCGGTAGGAGCATGCAGGCTGGCGATCAGGTAGCCCTGGTGTGTGCGGTTGTGGGCACCGATCAGAGAACTTCCGGCATAACCGCCAATCCCATTGGTAATTGCCCATTCCCGTTTTATGCCGTCCGTAAAAGTCGGGTAGGAATCTTTGTGATATTCATAAGAGATCATATAAAAATAGTCCTTTCTGGCTGATGACAGCCAATATTTATGAAATAAAAATAAAATAGAACGAAAATTTACGAAAAACTCTTTTCTGACAATATTTTACATGATAGAATAGTAAAAATCCAGAGATTGGGCGTGCTTTTTTTCTAAAAATAGTATAAAATGAAAAAAGGCTTTTTATACAACCAAAAATCTTGAGGAAAGAGAGAGTATAAAGCAATGAAAGAGATTTTAGTGATTGTTCCAAAGAAAACCACAGGGGGAAGAAAAATTTTAAATACGGTATGGTTTATTCTTGCCTGCCTGATGTTTATCGGGGCAACTTTTTTATCACCGATCATTTTCTTTGTACCGGCGATCGGCTTTGCTGTATTATGGTATTTTCAGTCATTCCGTATGGACACGGAATGGGAATACACCTACTATGACGGAGACCTGAATTTTGCAAGAATCCGCGCCAAGAGCAGAAGAAAGAGCATCGCGCGCATCCAGATGGATGATGTGCTTGCAGTAGCACCAAGGGGAGACAGAAGTATTTACAAATATGAAAATGACTCCTCTGTTTCCTATAAAAATCTGACATCCGGAAATCCGGAGGCAAAGATCTATGCGTTGATCTGCAAGGGTGACAAGGGAATGATCCGTTATGAATTTGAGCCGGATGAGGACATGTTAGATGCAATGAGTGTTAAATACGCACGTATCGTTACGAAATAAACGACGAAGGAGAGAGGCATGTTAGAGTTAAGAAATATTTGTTACGAAGTGGAGGACAACAAAGAGATATTAAAGGACATCAGTCTGACCATAGATGACCATTTTGTTGCGATCACAGGACCAAACGGCGGAGGAAAATCAACGCTTGCCAAGATGATAGCAGGAATTATCAAGCCAACCAGCGGACAGATCTTACTGGATGGAGAGGATATTACGGATCTTGATATTACATCCCGTGCCAGACATGGCATCAGTTATGCATTTCAGCAGCCAGTCCATTTTAAAGGACTTACAGTAAAAGATCTGATCACGATCGCAGCGGGCAAAGAGCTGTCCGTATCGGAGATCTGCGATATTTTATCCGAGGTAGGACTTTGCGCAAGGGAATACATTGACAGAGAAATCAATGCGAGCCTTTCCGGTGGCGAGTTAAAGCGCATCGAAATCGCCATGATAACGGCAAGGGGAACCAAACTCTCCATTTTCGACGAGCCGGAAGCGGGGATCGACTTATGGAGTTTTAATAGTCTGATCCGTGTTTTTGAAAAGATGCGTGATGAGATCCAGGGAACCATCCTGATCATTTCCCATCAGGAACGTATCTTAGATATTGCAGACAAGATCGTTGTTATTGCAGATGGCAGGATCAAGACGATCGGTACCAGAGAGCAGGTATTACCGGAATTGCTGCATACAGCGGAGACATGCCAGACACTTGTGGACAAGGCATAAGAGAGCAGAGAAAGGAATTTGTCGCGATGGATTTAATACAGAAAAACTTATTAGAGCAGGTAGCAGGACTGCATGAGATACCGGAGGGTGCGTACAATATCCGATCCAACGGAGAGAAACTCGCCAGAAATACAACTGCCAATATCGATATCGTTTCAAAGACAGATAAGGATGGCATCGATATCATCATTAAACCGGGCACGGTAAACGAGAGTGTCCATATTCCGGTTTTACTGAGCAGGAGTGGCTTTCAGGATATGGTATACAACGATTTTTATATTGGAGAAGGTGCAGACGTAACGATTGTTGCCGGGTGTGGAATCCACAACTGTGGTGTAGATACATCAAAGCACGATGGTATCCATACTTTTTATATTGAAAAAGGTGCGAAAGTGCGCTACATTGAACGCCATTATGGAGAGGGCGATGGCAATGGAGAAAATATCATGAATCCGCAGACCATTGTTCACTTAAAAGAAGGAGCGCATATGGAGATGGAAACCACCCAGATCAAGGGGATTGATTCTACGGTAAGGATCACAAGAGGTGATCTGGCAGAGGGCGCATCCTTAGAGATCCGTGAAAAGATCATGACACACGGAAAACAGTATGCAAAGACTGATTTTGCAGTGGATTTAAACGGAGATGATTCCAGTGTCAACCTGATCTCAAGATCGGTGGCAAAGGGAAGTTCCAGGCAGGAATTTTTCTCCATCATCAACGGAAATGGAGCATGCGCCGGACACAGCGAATGTGATGCGATCATTATGGATCATGCCTGTGTGACGGCAAGCCCACAGCTGACGGCAAATAATATTGATGCAAACCTGATCCACGAAGCAGCAATCGGAAAGATTGCAGGAGAACAGCTCATTAAATTAATGACACTTGGATTAACCGAAAAAGAGGCAGAAGAACAGATTATCAATGGATTTTTGAAGTAAAAATGGTATCCGGAAGCACTGACTTTCGGATACCATTTTCCATGCGTTAAGATTTTTTTGGAGATGGGGTTGTAAGAAAAGAAATACGACCCGGCTGATTGTACTCCTGCTCAGCAGGTACATCCGGTCTGGTATTATGAGAAGGCATGGCAGATTGCTTCATACACTCCGGACAGATCGTGCCAAAAGTAACCGGTTTGCCACAGATCTTGCAGTGGACATCCATGATACCTTTGACCGGTGTTCCTTCTTTGTACTCGATACGACCTTCCTGAATCCACTTTTTGACTTTACGTATCGGGATATGGAAGTCATATGCAACATCGTATTCGGTGACATCATTTGCGCGGATGTAATCCCGGACTCTTCGGAAAAGATCTTCTTCTTCACATTGGGGGCACACGGATTTTTCGTAGCTCAATGCCATGGGTCTGCCACAGACTTCGCAGTACTTATAGTTTTCAAATAGATTAGCTTGTTCCATGTGATTACCTCCAGTACAAAATTCTCTTTTTTTATTATAGCACGAAGTGTTAAGAAAAGGAAATATTTTCTTACAGTTTTGCAAAATGTATAGACGAAAGGAGGCTTTTTGTGAAATTTTTTCATTTATCAGATCTGCATATTGGAAAACAACTGCATCGCTACAGTCTGGCGGAGGATCAACGCCATATTTTAAGTCAGATCGTTGAGCTTGCACGCAGCGAGCAGCCGGATGCGATCTTAATCGCAGGAGACATTTATGATGTTTCAGTTCCGTCCGCAGAAGCGGTGAGTCTGTTTGATTATTTCCTGTCTGCACTCTGCACGATCACACCACAGATTCCAATTTTACTGATCGCCGGAAATCATGACAGCGCGAGGCGGATTGATTTTGCAAGCAGTATTCTGGAAAAACATCAGGTGTACATTGCCGGGCTGCCCCCGATGCATCAGGAGGAGAAGATCCACCGGGTTACCCTGCAGGATGAATATGGGGAAGTAGATTTTTATTTGCTTCCTTTTGTGAAACCATCGTATGTAAAAGGGATAATGGAAGAAGAGATCAAAGGCTATGACATGGCGGTAAAAAAACTGATCGAGCGGGAAGAGATCGATCCGACCAGACGAAATGTGATACTGACACATCAGTTTTACACGGCATCCGGAGTAGAACCGCAGACCTGTGATTCGGAGATTGCGGTTGTGGGCGGCATTGAAAATGTAGACATTGCGGCACTGGAACCATTTGATTATGCGGCACTCGGGCATATCCACAGGGCACAGAAGATGGGAAATGCCAAAAACCGGTACTGTGGAACCCCGCTTGCGTACTCCGTCAGTGAAGCGGGCGAGGAGAAAAGCGTTACGGTAGTGACCCTGAAAGAAAAGGGAAGCGAACCGGAGATCATGACTCTTCCGCTTATGCCGCTCCGCAAAGTGCGCAAACTGACCGGAAACCTTGAGACGATATTAGATCAGGCAACCGAAGAGATGCGAGAAGATTATGTCAGCATCACATTGACAGACGAGGTCGAGGCATATCAGCCGAAAGAACAGCTTGAAGAAAAATTTGATCATATCTTAGAGATCAGGATCGATAATGCGAGAACCAGAAAACTGATGGAACTTACGGAACAGAAAGTGGAAGATTTAAATCCTTATGAGGCATTCTGTGCATTTTTCCTTGAAATGAACCAGAGGGAGATGACAGAGGAAGAGGATAAGATCTTGCGATCCGTACTGTTAGAACAAAACGGGGGAAAAGTAGAAGAATGAAACCATGGAAGCTGACAATGAGTGCCTTTGGTTCCTATGCGGATGAGACGACCATTGATTTTTCCAAACAGGGGCAGGGGATATTTCTGATCACAGGAGACACAGGGGCAGGAAAGACCACGATATTTGATGCAATGATGTACGCGCTCTACAATCAGACCAGTGGCGGAGAGCGCGATGGCAATATGATGCGAAGCCAGTATGCAAAAGATACGGTGGAAACTTATGTGATATTTCAGTTTTCCTATGCCGGGAAAATGTATACGATCCGCAGAAATCCGGAGTATGTGGTAAAAAGACAGTTAAAAAATGGCACGTTAAAAGACCGCAAGGTGGCGGGAGCAGTGGAGCTTACGATGCCGGATGGCACGGTTTTCCCGGAGAAAAAGAGTGGAACAGATGCAAAAATTTCAGAGATCGTCGGGCTGGATGCGGCACAGTTTACGCAGACGGTCATGATCGCGCAGGGCGAATTTTTAAAACTGCTTTATACAAGATCCGAAGACCGGAAAAAGATTTTTGGCAAGCTGTTTCACACTGAGTCCTATTGGAGGATCCAGGAATCCCTGAAACGAAAAAAAGGGGAGATGGAGGATCTGCTTTTGGAAAATGAGAGAGCATTTGCGCAGGAGCAGGGCAGGATCATTTACCCGGAAGAACTGTCAGAGGAAGAGCGCGCTGCTATTTCTCTGGAAGAACTGGTAAACTGGGATCGGGCAAAGGAAAAAGAATTAAACGAACAGAAAGCAAAAAAACAGGAAGCGTTAGATGCAGTCCGCCGTATCATCACGCAGGCGGAGACGGAGAACCGTCTGTTTGACCGTTTGGATGAGGCATTGGAGCGGCAGGTGCAGTTAAAGGAAAAAGAGCCGGAAGAGGAAACAAGAAAACAGCGGATCGCGGCTGCAAAACGGGCAGCTAAAGTGCTGGTGGCAGAAGAAAAACTGTCAGAAAAACAGAGACAGAAAAAGGCATCCGAAGCGGAAATCAGGCGGCTGTCAGAGTGGCTTTTGCAGGAACGAATAGAATACCAGAAAATGGAAAACCTGTTAAAGGAAGAGGAAGAAGCCTTTCAGAAGAAACAGAAAGAGGAAGAACGCACACTGCATCGTCTGGAGGAGAGTCTGCCGGAGTATGAGAAACTGACAGCAGCCAGAAGAAAAGAGCAGGAAGCGAAGGTACATTACAGGCAAGCGAAAGAACAGTTCGCGCGAATGCTTGCATGGAAATTTGCGCAGATTAAAAAGAACGAAGAGACGTGTAAAAACCTTGAGGCAGAAGTAAAGGGCTGCGAGGAAAATCAGATGGCATGTCACAAGGAAACTGTGGAGGCGCAAAACGAATACGACAGGATGTATGAGGCACTGATACGCACACAGGCGGGCAGAATGGCAGAAAGTCTTACAGACGGAATGCCCTGTCCGGTCTGCGGTTCCCTGTCGCATCCGAAACCGGCGCGTTTGCCGGAGGGTGCTGTCAGTGAAGCGGATGTAAAAAAGGCAAAGGAAAAAAGAAATGCCGCAGAAGAAAAAAGAGACCGGGCAACCGAACTTTTAAACCAGAAACGGGAAGCATACCAGGAGAAATGCCATGTATTAAAGCAGCAGAAAGCTGATTTTGCATGGGAAGCAGACTGTGCAGCGGATACGTATGCGCCAGAAGCTGCGCTGCCAGAGGTAGAACCGGAGCCGATTGAAAAACTGACCGTAAAAGAGAGGGCGCGCGATGTGGAAATCTGCCAGAAAGAAGCAGGGAACATAAGAAATGGTCTTACTTTTGATACGGAAACAGAGGCGAGGGAGCAGATCGAAAAGATCCGTTCCATGCTGACAGAGGAGACCAGAGCGATCGAAGAGAAGCGGCAAAACCAGTCAGTGACAGAAAAAAAGATCACGCAGGCAGAGGGGCAACGGAAACAGGAAGAAAACTTACAAGAACAGTTAGAAACAGAGGAACAACACGCGGAAGAAGCGTTTGCGCTGGCTTTAAGTGAAGCAGATTTTTCTGACCGGACGGAATATGAACAGGCGAAAATAAAAGAGCAGGAACTTGACGAACTGGAAAGACAGAGTGTAAATTATCAGAAAGAGCAGGACGATAATGGTACTGTCATTCAAAAATATAAAGAAGATACCAAAGGAAAACAGCGTATAGATGTGTCTGCGCAGAGGGAGCAGGAACAGAGGTCTGTTCATGAGATCGAAGCATTGCAGCGGCAGGTCAGTGTCCTGTATAACGCACGCGTGACCAATGAAGCAGTGTTAAAACAAAATGAAAATTATCTGCAAAAGAGGGCTGTCTTAAGGGAACAGAATGCGGTGATCAAAAGTCTTTCGGACACAGCGAACGGAAGGCTCAGCCAGTCTGCCAAAATGGATTTCGAAACGTATGTGCAGAGACATTATTTTGAGCAGATCATAACAGAAGCAAATAAACGTCTTCTTATTATGAGCCATGAACAGTTTCTGTTAAAATTAAAGGAAACAGGAAATACCGGAAAAAGGTCAAATGAAGGGTTGGATCTGGCGGTTTACAGTCTGATCACGGACAGTGAGCGTGATATCAAGACACTGTCCGGTGGAGAGTCCTTTCTGGCGGCGCTTGCCATGGCACTCGGGCTGGCAGATATCGTGGCGAGAAATGCCGGAGCCATCCGTATGGATATGATGTTTATTGACGAGGGATTTGGCTCGCTTGATATGCAGGCGAGAACGCAGGCGATCAAAGTATTGCATGAGCTGGCAGGCAATCACAGGATGATCGGGATTATTTCTCATGTAACAGAGCTGAAAGAACAGATCGACCGGAAACTCATTGTCACGAGGACGGAGCGGGGCAGCAAAGTCGCATGGAGTGAGGAAAACTGAGAAATGGAAGAAACGAGGAACAGGTAGTTATGGAACAGAAAGAAATGGCAATCGGTGTATTTGATTCAGGAGTGGGTGGCATCAGTGTTTTGAGAGAACTTGTGGCACTTATGCCGCAGGAAAACTATATTTATTTTGGCGATTCAAAAAATGCACCTTACGGGACAAAAACACTGGAAGAAGTGCAGAAGCTGACAATGGCAGATGCGGCATATTTAAGGGAACAGGGCATAAAGGCACTGGTCGTGGCATGCAATACGGCGACAAGTGCGGCGATCGATCTGCTTCGGGAGACCTATCAGGACATTCCGGTGATCGGGATCGAACCGGCATTAAAACCGGCAGTGCAGATGGGAGAGCATCCGAGGGTGCTTGTGATGGCGACCCCGATGACGTTGCGCGAGGAAAAATTTCATCATCTGATGGAACAGCATCGCACAGAGGCGGAGATCCTGTCACTTCCCTGCCCGGGACTGGTGGAGTTTGTGGAGCGAGGGGAACTGGATGGGGCAGAGTTAGAACAGTTTTTAAAAGAACTGTTTCGTGCATATCGGTCCGATCCGGTGGATGGAGTCGTGTTGGGCTGTACGCACTATCCGCTCGTGAAAGAAATGATCCAGAACGCACTGGGAGAAAATGTGAAGGTATTTGACGGGGGAGCGGGAACTGCTCGTGAAACCAGAAGAAGATTACAGGAGAAAAACTTGTTGAAACCAGAGAAAACAAAAGGAAACGTAAAGTTTGAAAACAGCCTTGGAACCCCGGAAATACTGGAACTTAGCCGTTATCTTTTGGTTCATAAACCAAATCCTAAAAAAATCTAAAGAAAATATAAACGGAAAAATAGAATTTTTATAATTCTTTTTTTAAATCGACACATTTTGGACATATTTTTTGCGTATACTTAAACCATCGAAAGGAGATAACAACATCTACCCAGGCAGTTGTTAATCAAAGGCGACATAGAATAAAGGCTGTGTGCCAGAGACTTCTTTCGACGCAATTTCCTTTATATAGATTAACATTTTCATAACTAAACTCCTCGGAGAAACCCCGGAACAGCGATGTTTCCGGGGTTTCTTCATTCTATAAAAATATTATGTATCCGGTAACGGGGCTGTCGTTTTTAAAATATCCTGCCATGGATCGGTTTGGATTATAACAAATTGTATATCATACTTTCCCGTGGAAAAAATCTCATTATGATTTCGAGGAAAATCCGAGAATTTTAAAAAGCGTTTCTGGAAGGATGTGATCTGTCCTTTCGTTAAAAAGACAGGGCAAATGATATTTTTCAAAAAGTGACAGCCCTGTCTTAGATTGGATATGTAAAAAGTCTATTTACTACACAAATATGTTATGATAAAATAAAAATGAACAACCGATTGCGCAAACAGAGGCAACGGAATCTATTTTGTATCAAAATGAGGAGAAACAAAGAGAATGGGGAAAAAGTTTTACAAAAAGCTGCTGGCACTTGGGATTAGTGTAAGCTTATCTGTCACAGCACTGGCAGGATGTGGCACAAAGGGTGCAGAAGAGACGGCAAAAACCGGAGAAACAGAAACCGCGACAGAAGTACAGGAAGTTGCAGATACGGAAAAGGATACGGATACCGAACCGGTTATAGAACAAATGACATTTCCATTGCCGGACGGACCGGAGGAAGCGGAGATTTATGTTGAGCCGGTCGAAGGGATCTCAGATGATTTTATTCGCGGTATGGATGCCTCTGCGGTGCTTTCCGTCGAGAACAGCGGAGCAACTTATTACAATTATGACGGGGAAGAGCAGGATGTCTTTATGACACTGGCACAGTCAGGAGTAAATTACATTAGACTGCGTGTATGGAATGATCCGTATGATGTAGACGGTAACGGATACGGTGGTGGAAACAATGATGTGCCAACGGCGATCACACTTGGAAAACGTGCGACACAGTATGGCATGAAGGTGTGCGTTGATTTCCATTATTCTGATTTCTGGGCAGACCCGAAACGTCAGCACGCGCCAAAGGCATGGGAAGGCTTAAGTGTCGAAGAAAAATGTACTGCATTATATAACTTTACCAAAGACAGCCTGACACAGATGTTGGAGGCAGGTATCGACGTTGGAATGGTGCAGGTTGGAAATGAGATCAACAATGGTATGGCGGGCGAAGAAGACGTAAGTGCAGTGATGAACCTGATCCGTGCGGGGAGTCGTGCCGTCCGTGAAGTGGCAGAGAACTATCAGAAAGACATTCAGGTAGCTGTGCACTATACCAATATCGAGGATAATGAGGAAGTAGACACGATGGCTGCAAATCTTGCAGATGCCGGCGTGGATTATGACCTGTTTGGACTGTCCTACTATCCGTTCTGGGATGGTACCAATGAAAATATGCAGAACGTTGCAAGAAATATTGAAGAGAAATACGGGAAAAAAGTTTATATTGCAGAGACATCATATTGCTATACCTCCGAGGATGGAGACGGCTTTGATAACAGTTTAAAAGGTACGGACGACCTTGTAGATGGTTATGCGGCAACTGTACAGAGTCAGGCAACGATGATCCGGGATATCTGCGCCGCAGCAAATGAAGCAGATGTACTTGGTGTCTTTTACTGGGAAGGAACCTGGATTCCGGTTGGTGAAAAAACAGCCGACAATTCTGCCTTATGGGAGAAATATGGAAGCGGCTGGGCAAGCAGCTATTCTGCAGACTACGACCCGGATGATGCAGGACTTTATTATGGAGGCTGTTCCTGGGATAATCAGGCAATGTTTGATTTTACCGGACATCCGCTTGCTTCTTTAAATGTATTCAAATATTTAAAATATGGTGCAACTGCACCACTTGCAGTAGACTTTATCCCGGAAGTTTCCGTGACCTGTGATGTGGGTGGCGAGGTTACACTGCCACAGCAGATCGAGATTGTTTACAATGACCGTTCTGCAAATAAGCAGGCGGATGTGACCTGGGATGAGTCACAGATCGCAGCGATCAATACCGAAAAAGCAGGAAGCTATGAGGTGACCGGTACGCTGGAAGATGGAACAGAAGTTACCGCACATGTGGAAGTTGAGATGGTAAACTATGTGTTAAACCCGAGTTTTGAAGAGGAAGATACTTCCATGTGGAACATTTCCTATACTGGGGAAAACAATCCAACTGATTTTCAGAATAAGGCAGATGATGCCTATACAGGTGATATCGCGTTCCATTTCTGGTCCGGAGATTCCGATAGGGAGTTTTCTATTGAACAGGAATTTACCGATTTAGAGCCGGGTATCTATCAGTTGTCCGTTTTTGCACAGGGCGGTGATATGGCAGACGATGCCGAGATGGAATTATATGCCGTCAGCGGTGGCGATGAAATGAAAACACCATTTATGGTAACCACCTATGCTGATTGGCAGAACCCAAAAGTTTCCGGAATCAAAGTCACAGATGGCAGCCTTAAAATTGGTGTGCGTATCAAATGTAATGTAAAGAGCTGGGGAACCGTAGACGACTTTACATTAAATCGGATATCGGATATAGAATAGGAAGTACATATTTTACACCGATGATCGCAACTCCGAGTACGACTAAGATCACACCGGTGATCTGATTGAGCAGTTTTGCAGGAGCTTTATTGGCGAGCACAGCGGCAAGCCGGGCAAAAAGCAAGGTGCTGATCACACAGAGGAGCAGTACTGTAAGGTTCGGCATGCCTCCGATGGCAAAATGGCTGGCAGCACCGGTAAATGCGGTAAAGGTCATGATAAAAACACTGGTACCGACCGCAGTTTTTAGTTCATAGCCCAAAACGGTGGTAAGTATCAAAAGCATCATCATACCGCCGCCGGCACCGACAAAACCGCAGATACAGCCAATGATGGTGCCACAGCCGATCGATTGTAAGATACGTTTCTTCGGATCAGTGGCAGCCATGGCTTCCTTGGTTGTCATAACAGGTTTTGCGATAAATTTGATCCCGAGTAGCAGTGTCATAAAGGTGGAAAATCCGCCCATTGTCGTGCTTGGGATAAAACTGGCCAGATAGCTTGCAATAAAAGTAAAGATCATGACGGTGAACATCATAACGAGCCCATTTTTGATGTCCAGATTTTTATTTTTTCCATAGGTGTAAGCAGAAACAGCACTTGCCAGAACGTCACTGGCAAGTGCGATTCCTATCGCCTGATAAGGTTCCATGTCAAGAAATGCGATCAGCATAGGGCTGATAACAGCGGCGGCACTCATGCCGGCAAATCCTGTTCCAAGTCCGGCACCAAGTCCGGCAAGCAGGCATACAAAAAATGTGAGCATAATCGAAAGTCCTTTCTTTTTTTCAAGTAGTATAGGTCACGTGAAAAGCTTTGTCAAACGAAAACCAGTTTAACCCGCTTGCGAAATACTTTTTTTCCTTATATAATAGGGGGACGGAGCAAAACGAGAACCTAAGTCGAAAAGAGATTTATCATAGATGATTTTAAAGAAACAAATTCCAAAAGATTTTTATAAATTATTCCGCACGAAGAACCGGGATGCGTACATGCAGTTTCTGGTGGCACTTTATGAGGAAAATAACGAAGTATATGCCTCCCTCGGGCTTACAACAGAGGAATGCAGAGCCATCATAGAGGATTCTATCCAGCGGATGGACATTGTCTGGGAAGAAGAGGAATTAGAAGAGGAAGAAGAGTTTGATACGTTATTTTCCAGTATGTCTCCTTCCGGGATACTAAACCGGTTAATCCGGTGGGGATGGCTCAAAAGCGATTTTGATGAGAAACTCAACACAGATGTGATCTCCTTTCCGGAGTACAGCCAGTTGTATGCTGAGTTATTTCAGAAATTGCAGAGTGAGGATGATGGTAAAGAGAGGGAAAGTATCCTCTCTATTTATAGTGCGTTATTTACCTATCATTCAGATGCAGAGAAAAATAATGACATCTTAAAAAGTGCATTGCGCACCTCAAAAAATCTGGGGCAGCTCCTTTCCAACATGCAGGATGGGATGCGCTCTTATTTTGATGAACTTTCCAATCAGAAAAATTTTATCGGCATACAGGAAGTGTTAGTGGAGGAGATCAACAACAGCGACAGCCGGAAGTATGCCATTTTAACAACGACGGACAGTTTTTACCGTTACAAGGAAGCGGTAAAAGAGCTGATCAGCCAGATCTTAAATGAAAATGAGACCAAACGAGAAAGGCTGATGCTGGAAAAACAGCAACTGGAGGTGGGCTCTCTTGCAGCAAGGAGACTGCAGTACAGCTTGGAATATTGCGAGGATGCCAGCCGGATCGTATATCGGGTAGAGCGTGAATTTGACCTCGTAGAGCGGAAATACAATAAACTGATTGAGCAGAAGACCATATTTGCGAAGCGGGCACTGGCGCGGATCCATTATATTTTGCAGGAGGGCGCAGGAGAAGAAGATAACACGGTGAAGTTTATCAATCTGTTAGACCGCAGTGACAAGAGAGAGCAGATCTTAGAGGAAATGCGTGACCGTATCCATCTTACCTCACAGTTTAAAAATATCACCGATGACAGCTTTTCAGCGAGAAGGGACCGCGGAGACAATGAGTTTACGCCGGTTGTATTGGAAACAGAAGAAAGCGCGGGAAAACAGGTCATGACAGATTTCGTCCCAAAACCGCTCTATACCAGAAAACAGCTGGCAGAATTTCGTAACCGGAATATGCAAAATGGCAGTTTTATGGCGACGGAGGATACGGTGCAGTCGGTAGAGGATCTGGAGAAACTGCTGTTTTTATGGCAGGAAGAGACCGAGGACAGGCTGGGCGAAGATACGGTGTGCGTAGATGGTGAGATCCGAGGAAAAGATGGATTTACCTATTCGAAACTTGTGATCGGCACAGAGTAAACGACATCGGAAGAAATGAGATAAGAGCAGGAATGGAGTAAGTATGTTTGAATATATGGAAAATGTTTCACAGAGTGAAGCAGAAAATATCAGAAAAACGATACAGGATCTGTTCAGACAGACCTGTATTTTACAGGTAAAGTGTGACCCTGTGACCCTGATTCAGAGAGATAATCCAAGATATCAGGTCTGTCTTAGAAACCGTGAATTTATTGCAGATTATCTTGCAGTGTTAGACTGTGAACTGGTGCACGACCCACAGGAGCATATCTTCCGCATTGCGGGAGAGGGCGTCATGACCGAGCGCATGAGCCTTACGACAACAAAACTGGTGATCTTACTAAAAATGATCTACCGCGACAAGATCATGGGAGAGGGACTGCATGCCACGACCACGAACCTTGCAGAGATCAGGGAATACGGCAAAAATACCAACCTGATCACCAGACGATTGACTTTGCAGGAGTGGCAGGATGCCCTTATGGTGATGAAGACACATCAGATGATCGAACTTCCGGGAGCGATCGGAAATTTGGAGGATGATACCCCAATATATATTTACAGCACCGTGAATATCTTTTGTTCTGCGATGGACATCAGTGAATTGGTACGGAAATATCAGACGGAGGAAAATCAGTGAGTCAGAATAAGAAAATTTTTACCAGGATGTGCCTGAACAACTGGGGTGGAATCAATCACAAAGTGTTGGAATTTCACGAATATGTCAATCTGTTCAGCGGAAAGAGCGGTTCTGGGAAATCGACTGTGATGGATGCAATCCAGGTTATTTTATATGGTAGTTTCAGTCCGAGTTTTTTAAATAAAGCGGCGGATGATGCAAAAAACAGAAGAAGTGTGTTGAGCTATTTAAGGGGCGAGCAGAAGGATGGTTCTGCCAATCGTGCCGATTGCGATTTCTGTTCGGTCATTGCACTTGAGATCGAAGATATGGGAACGCATATCGTGACCTGTGTGGGAATCGCATTTGAAGTGCGCAAAAATGATTCCGAGATCAAAAAATTTGCATATTTCAGTCATTCCGGGAAAATGCCGGAGCCGGGTTATATGACAGAGGACGGGTTCTGCTACTCCAATCAGGATATCAGAAATCTGATCAATCAGAGAGCGAAGTCTTCGGACAATCGAGGCAAGGGAGAGGTAAATCGCATTTACGCATCCAAGGAGGCTTATCTTGGAATGTTATATGATGTGATCTTAGGGTATCTCGATCCAAACCGTTTTATTACAATGGAAAAAAGTGCCATTGCTCTGAAAATGACTAACGGTACCGGACAGTTTATCCGCGATTATATGTTCCCGAAGAGTACAGCAGATACGATCGAGACGATCAGTGAGCAGCTTGACGCGTATCGTCAGATCAAAGAAAAAATCGAGGACATGAGAAACCGTATCGAACTGTTGACGGAGATCAGGGACAATGGGCAGCAGCTTGTGCAGCTTCAGACGGACATCGTACGCGCTGAGGCAATGATCTGCTGCATTGATATTGAGGATCTGAAAGCAAAGATCGCAGCGGCAGAGGACGATAAGAGCCGGATCGAAGCAGAACAGGCAGTATTGCAGCAGACGGCAGAGCAGCTTATGGAACAGAGAACACAGACCGAGCAGGAACTGATCCGTGTCAGCGCCGATCTGCAGGCAAGCGATCTCGGCAGCAAGAAGCAGCAGCTAGATGAGTTAAATGCAAGAAGCAGGATGCTCACCGACAACAGCAGACAGTGGAGAAAAGTCTTACAGGGATTAAAAAACTGGGAAGAGGATGATGTGATCACCGACTATGTAAGCAACCCGGTGTTAAATCTCATTGAGACGATCACAGAGGGAACAGTAACAGAGGAAATCTGTCAGGATCTTCATTTAAAGATCGAATCCGTAAAGCAGGAAATCGAAAACGAGCTGGAAGATTACAGTGAAAAGAAACGTGAGAACACGAAAGAGTTAAAAGAAAAACAGAGACTTGTGGATGATATGAAAAACAACCGGAAGTCTTACAGTGAAAACTTACGTTCCGCAAGAAGTGCCTTAGAGCGTAAATTAAGCGACCGCTATGGTCGTACGATCAAAGTACAGATCTTTGCCGACCTCTTTGACGTAGAGGATGAAGAGTGGAAAAATGCGATCGAGGGAAGACTTGGAAGACTTAAATTTTCCCTGATCACTGAGCCAAACTATGCAAAAGATGCGGCAGCGATCTTTCGTGACATGAAGCAGTTTGAGGAAATTGATCTGATCCATTCCAAAGCGATCGCAGACAGTATGCCGTGTCCACAGGAAAATTCGCTCTATGAGGCGGTTACGACAAAAGAGCCGTATGTGGATGATTGTCTGAAACGTTATCTGGGACATATCATAAAATGCCGCAGCATTGAAGAGTTAGAGCAGGTGAGAGATGGTGTGACACCGGATTGCTATTCCTACAGCAATTTTATTTTCCGCCATCTGAAAAAGAGAGATTACACCACAAATGCCTGCATTGGAGGAAAAGTTTCCAAGGCACGCCTTGCAGAGTATGAAACTGATGTGACACGTTTACAGAAAGAACTTGATGAAGTGAATCTGATGCTGCAGCGGTTAAAAGCGGCAAGAGATTTTGAATGTTTAAAAGGAGAGAGCAGTTATTATGTCAACCTCTCAAATGCAGAGCGAGAGCTTTCTGAGGTAAATAAAAAGAAAGCGGCACTTGAAGAGGCGATCCGCGCGTTAAAAGAGGGAAAATATAAGGAACTTGAAGAAAAAGAGCGGACCCTGAAACAGCAGATGAAGGAGATGCAGGACGCGATCAATGAAAATCAGAGTCAGATGAATGAGCAGATCCGCCGTCACGAAAAGCTTTCCGGTGCCAATGAGGAGAGAAGTGCCCAGTTAAAAGAGATGTCAGAGGGCTATGTGCCAAACGAAGCGATCGAGCGGGAGGTGCAGGAGGCATTAAAGAACCGTTCCGGACAGTCCATCAAGAATCAGAAAAATGCCGAGATCACGGTATTAAACGGACAGATTGAGGAACGCGCTGAGACTCTAAGAGCATCCAGAAACCGTTATATCTTTGCCTATCCGGCGAGCCCGTTCAACGGTTCCGAGAAGTCAAATGAAGCCTACGAAAAATTACTGGAAGAATACCAGACCGATTATGAACCGGCTTATGAAGCGGAGTTTGAAAAACAGTGTGAGTTTATCTATAAGAGTTTAAGGGAAAATGTCATTGCGACGATCCACGGAGATATTAAGGCGGCAAAACGTCATACCTATGAGATCAACCGGCTGCTCCGGGAAACAAATTTCTCCGACAGTACCTATCAGATCAAGATCGAGCCGGCGAAAAATGAGAACGGACAGTTTTTTGACATGCTGATGGCAGAGGAATTAGACAGTAAAAATCTGGACAATGCCGGGTTTGAAGGACAGATCAGCTTTGGTGAGGACACATTCTACCAGAAGTATGAGCAGAAGATCAAACTTTTGACAGATAAGTTTATGCCTCCGCGGGAGGATGACGAACATCTGCGTGCCCAGAGGCGCAAAGAGATGGAGCAGTATGCGGATTATCGCAATTACCTGTCCTTTAGCATGTTTGAGCAGGTCACCGATGAAGAAGGCAATGTGATCCGTGAAAATTTTGTCGACGATATGGCAGGAAGAGACTCCGGAGGAGAGGGACAGAACCCGAAATACGTTGCCCTGCTTGCCGGATTTGCAATGCTTTATATGCAGCAGAATAACAGGGATTCGAAGATCAAGCTGGTACTATTAGACGAGGCATTTTCCAAGATGGATCAGGAGCGAAGTGCAGTCTGCTTAAAATACGCCAGAAAGATGGATTTACAGCTGATCGTATGTGTGCCGGATGAGAGGCTTCAGTCACTGATCCGGAATGTAGACTGTGTTTACGGCTTTCGCAGATATCAGAATCAGATATCCATGATGCACATTGACAAGGGGGATTATCTGAAACTGATGGAGGGAGAAGAAGAGTAAAACATCAGGCGGCAGACCATTTTTTGATCTGCCGTATGTATAACACAATGCCGATCACTCCGGTGATGACTTCCGCAGCGGGAAAGGCGATTCAGGTATAGACCAGTCCCAGCTTTGAAAATGCCCAGAAGATAGGAATGAGGCAGCCTAACTGCCGGATCAGGGACAACAGGGCACTGGCTTTGGCATTTCCGATCGCCTGAAAAAATACAGGAGACAACAACGAGATCACTGCCGGTAAAAAGCTGCTTCCGATGATACGGAAAGCAGGAACGCCAATACGCAGTACATCCGCCTCATTTGAGAACAGGCGGAGCAGCGTTTTCGGGAGAGCCCCAAAGCAGAATATCCCGATCAGCATAAAGGTCAGTGAAAACAGGACGGAGTCTTTCATAATAAGTTGGCACCGTTTGTACTGTTTTGAAGCGTAATTATAACTTAAGACCGGTACAATGCAGGTCTGGAGCCCCAAAAGAGGGATAAAAAAGAACGTCTGCATTTTATAATACAAGCCAAGTACGGTGACTGCCGCATCGGAAAAATGACGGAGAGTGCAGTCAGACCGTCCGGGGAGTATTTGCCGACAAAATAGCTGTCAACGATGTTGTAAAGAGCCTGTATGAGCTGGGCGAACATGACTGGTGGTGTCAGGCGTAACAGGATTTTCCATATTTTTTCGGTTCCAAACAGGTTGGTTTCAGTTGTGTGATCCATGATAAGGTTCCCTTCTAAAAATCAAGGCTATTTTAGATACATTTTAAGGGAAAGTCAATCCGTTTTTACTTTGAAATAGTGGATGCAAAATTGCAGGAAGATCATTTATGTGCTAAAATAAGGTAATTTTAGTTGAGCTAAAGAAAAGGGACTTACAATATGAAAACAGAGGAAAAGAAACAGACAATGAAAAACAGTGTGGGAAGGGCTTTTATGGCGGCATTCGGTGTAGTGCTACAGGTATACTGGATCGTTACGTTTGCGATAAAATTAAACAGTTATTATGCAGTTTTATCGACAGCGACCAGTTTTGTGGCATTGATCCTGGTGTTCCGCATTTATGGGGAAACCTATAATTCTGCCTATAAAATGTCCTGGATCGTGCTGATCCTGGCATTTCCAATCCTTGGGGTGTGTCTTTTTGTATTGTTTGGAAATGAAGGTTCCACGGCAATGATCCGTCATCATCTTGCTAATATTGATACGCAGACAGACAAACTGCTAAATCAGAAACCGGACGTATTGGAACATTTGAAAAAGGACAGACGGATCTATAATCAGTCCTGGTATCTGTGGAAGAAAGCAGGCTTTCCGGTTTATCAGAACACGGATGTCCGCTTTTATAAAGATACGTGTGAAGCTTTGGAAGCGCAGAAAGAAGAGCTGAAAAAGGCGGAAAAATTTATTTTCATGGAATATCACGCCATTCAGGATTCGACTGCATGGGCAGGGATAGAAGCTATTTTAAAGGAAAAGGCGGCAAGTGGCGTGGATGTCAGGGTATTTTATGATGACATGGGAAGCATTGGATTTTTAAGTAAGCCATTTGTCAAACGGCTTCAAAGTGAAGGCATCAAATGCAAGGTGTTCAATCCGGTCATGCCGGTGTTAAATGTTTTTATGAATAACCGCGACCATCGCAAGATCACGGTGATCGACGGAAAGGTTGGATTTACTGGAGGATATAATCTGGCAGATGAATATTTTAATCTGACACATCCGTATGGACAGTGGAAAGATTCCGGAATCCGTCTGGAAGGGGAAGCAGTTCGCAGCCTGACAGTTATTTTTCTGCGGTTGTGGAGTGCATTGGAAAAAGAAAAAGAGGATCTGAGCGGATTTTTTCCGGAAGTGTCGTGTGATGCGAGTGCGCAGGGCTTTGTCCAGCCGTATTCAGACAGTCCGTTGGATGGAGAGCGCACCGGGGAAAATGTTTATCTGAACCTGATCAAGGGAGCACAGGATTATGTTTACATTACAACGCCATATCTGATCATTGACGATGAAATGAAGCGGGAACTTACGATGGCGGCAGAGCGCGGTGTGGATGTAAGGATCGTCACACCGGGAATCCCGGATAAAAAGCTGATCTACAGTGTAACCAGAAGTTATTATGCAGGGCTTGCAACCCGAGGAGTCCGTATTTACGAATACGAACCGGGTTTTATCCATGCAAAACAGTTCCTGGCAGATGGAGAAATTGCGGCGGTCGGAACGATCAATCTGGATTTCCGCAGTTTGTATCTGCATTTTGAAAATGGTTGTCTGTTCTATGACTGCCCGGCGGTCGCAGATGTAAAAACCGATTTTGACGAACTGTTTGAGATCAGCCGGGAAGTGACCGGAAAATACAGTGCAAAACAGAATGTGGCAGTCCGGGGCGTACAGTGCATTTTAAGATTGTTCAGTCCGTTGATGTAGAAAGGGAGGAAAGAAAAATGCTAGAGACAAAAAATATCCGGTTACGGGATCTAGTGGAGACAGATATTCCAAAAAGGATTTATTGGGAAAAAACAGAAACTGAGTGGCAACTTTGGGATGCCCCTTGGGAATATGGGGAAATGAGTGAGGAAGAGCAGGAAGCAGATCTTAAGAAATATATTGCTTCTCTGCACCGGAGGGTGGAACTTGCACGTCAGAAAAGCGAGACGGATAAGCGGTATTCGTTTGAGATAGAAACACGGAAGGAAGAAAGTTATATAGGCTGGGTAGCTTCTTATCATATAGACAATGACTATTGTTTTACGGATGTGGATGGACTGTGTGCGATCGGCATCTGTATTCCAGACAGATCGGCGCGTGGAAAAGGTTATGCTTATGAGGCATTAACTGCCTTCATTTCTTATCTGCTGGAATATGGGGAGCAGGAAATCTATCTGCAGACCTGGTCGGGAAATCACAGAATGGTGCACATCGCGGAAAAAATCGGATTTGAGGAGTGCTGTAGAAAAAAGGGCATACGTTCTGTTCGGGGAGAGGCATATGATGGTCTTACCTTTCGACTGGATCAGAAACGGTATGCCGATTTTCGAAAAAATTTATAAAAACCACACATTCGGGTTTGTCGAAGAGATGCTGACGACTCCCGCCTGCAACAGGGACATCACGTCTTCCTTGTCGGAGACCAGTCCACCTGCGATGACCGGGATCGGTGAGAGTTTGCAGATCTTTGCAACGATTTTTGGCATGAGTGCCGGGAGCACCTCGATGACATCAGGATGTGCTGCCTTGATCTGGCGGTCGATATTTTCATATGCCATTGAGTCCAGTACAAAAAGACGCAGGATCGTAAAAAGACCCAATTCTTTGGCGTGTTTGATCAGAGCCGGTTTGGTAGTGATGATACCATCCGCACTGGTATATTTCTGAATGAAGTCAACGGCAATCTCCTTGGAACTGAGACCTGCGATCAGGTCAATATGTACCATGGCTATTTTTCCGGCAGACTTTACCGTAGAAACGATATCGGGAATACTGCAGATATCGCCGTAAAGGATAAAAATAATGCGGCAATCGCTTTGTAAACATTTCTGGAGACCGGCATCATCTTTGATGGCAACGATGATGGGAGAGTCTAAGAGAGCTTCTTTTAATTCTTTTTTCATCGGATCGATTCCTTTCACAATGATTCCATACGAAGTAAGGGTGTCGCTTTCTGACACCCTTATTTTTGATAATAGAATGTTCGCGAAGCGTACATGCTATTATTATATATGAAATCCCCTCAAATAACCAGTTAAACTGCTGCAATATTTTTGGCAGCAATGATGGCAACACCAGTGCCGGCAACGTCCGGTACGATGACATCTCCGATGTGGACCGGTGCATTGACTTCAACGTCGCGGATCGCGTGTACGCAGTCAAAGATTTTGTCCTTTGGAATGTCAGATGCGGTTTTGACATTGACCATAGCGGCAACCCCGCCTTTGACACGGACGGTGGATGTGACGATACGGGTCGGGTTGGTCACTTCTTTTCTGGCATAAGCATCTCCACGCGGACAGGTATTTCCGGTAACGGAGGTCACTTCACCATTCTCTAAGGTAACACTTAAGCTGCAGCCTAAGGGGCAGCCGATACAGGTTAATTCTCTTGTGCTCATAGTAATCCCTCCAATAGATTATGCGTTTTCTTCGATTTTGATGACGATCTTGCTTAAATCCGGGTATTCGCCCAGTTTCTTCTTATCTAAGATGACCTGTTCCATTTCACCCGGAGCCATGACAGGACGTTTGCGTTTGCTGATTAAGGTATCGTCAAAGTAGGTGGCGATGCTACAGTTTTTGTAAACAGCACCAACACGGAAACGGACGGTCAAGGTATCATCCATTTCAGTCGGACGGATGTACTTTGGAACGGTATAACGGACACCGTCAACCGGCATGATCTCAACGGTTTTTACATCTTTGGCAGAACCATGTCTGATATAGGATGCTGCGTTTTTGCCGGCAACCGCTGCTTCCTGGGAAACATAGTCTACCAGGTCGTGAACGTGAAGGACGTTGCCGCAGGCAAAGACACCTTCCACGGTTGTCTCTAAGCTGTCATTTACGATAGGACCGGAAGTAACCGGATTTAAGGAAACGCCGGCACTCTTGCTCAACTCGTTTTCCGGGATCAGTCCGCAGGATAACAACAGCGTATCGCAGGTGTAACGTTCTTCGGTTCCAGGGATCGGTTTGCGGTCCGGTCCAACCTCAGCAATCGTAACAGCCTCCACACGGTTTTTGCCTTCGATATCAATGACGGTATGGCTTAATTTCAGCGGAATACCGAAATCATCCAGACACTGTACGATATTTCGTTTTAAACCGCCGGAATAAGGCATCAGTTCGGCAACGACTTTTACTTTTGCACCCTCTAAGGTCATACGTCTTGCCATGATCAGTCCGATATCACCGGAGCCTAAGATGACAACTTCACGTCCCGGCATGTAACCTTCCATGTTGACAAGACGCTGTGCAGTTCCGGCAGAGAAGATACCGGCCGGACGGTAACCCGGTATATTTAAGGCACCTCTGGAACGCTCCCTGCATCCCATTGCAAGGATGACAGCGGTTGCGGAAAGTTCAAACATGCCATCCTCACGGTTCATGGCAGTTACCTTTTTCGCAGTGGAACCATCGATGGTGCTGATGTCCATGACCATGGTGTTGATCTTGTATTCAATGCCGCGCTCTAAAACCTGTGCAACAAAACGTGCTGCGTATTCCGGGCCGGTTAATTCTTCTTTAAAGGTGTGGAGTCCAAAACCATTGTGAATACACTGATTTAAGATACCACCCAGTTCTTTGTCTCTTTCGATAATGAGGATACTCTCAATACCGTGATCTCTTGCGGATACGGCAGCAGCAAGACCAGCAGGACCACCGCCGACAATGACTAAATCGTAATGTTTCATCATGCTTTCCTCCCTCTCCTAAATCTCTTTGTTGCGTCCGATGACGATGGCACCGTTTACGCCGTTTTTCGTAATGTCATAGATGCTCATAGGAACTTCGCGCTCCAAAATCTCCATCGTACGCGGAGAACAGAAACCTGCCTGGCAGCGTCCCATTCCGGCGCGGGTACGACGTTTGACACCGTCCAGAGAACGTGCGCCCAGAGGACGATGGATGGCATCTAAGATCTCGCCCTCGGTGATCATCTCACAGCGGCAGATGATATTGCCGTAAGCAGGCTGCTCTTTGATGAGTTTGTTGCGTTCCTCTAAGGAAAGGGTATCCGGATGCAGGATGCCTTTTCGGGTCGGGATGAAGTCTGGGTTCTCGGATAAAGAGAGCATGTCGCGTACCAGAGCGGCTACCATCTCGCCGATGGCTGGTGCGGAGGAAAGTCCGGGTGATTCCACGCCGGCAACGTTGATAAATCCTTTGACATCCTCTGCCTCTCCGATGACAAAGTCACCGCCGTCCTCATGTGCACGCAGTCCGGCAAAAGAAGTGATGACCTGACGCATCGGTACATTTTTTACACTTAAGGAAGCGGTGCCTGCAAGGGAGTCAAGACCTGCCTGTGTGGTATTGACTGCTTCTTTGTCATCCACATCGACTGCAGTCGGACCGACCAGAAGATTTCCGTGTACGGTCGGAGAAACCAAAACGCCTTTTCCCATCTTGGAAGGAAGCTGGAAAACGGTGTGGCTGACATGGGTTCCGGCATCCTTGTCAAGCAGGCAGTACTCGCCTTTTCTGGCGGTAATGTGAAGTTTGCGCTCACTTAACATGTTGTTTAACTTGTCGGAATAAACACCGGCAGCGTTGATGACAACTTTTGCTTCAAAAACTTCGGTCTGCTTGGTATCGGTATGTGTGGTTTCAATCTGGAAACCGGTTTTTGTTTTGCGAATGTTGTCGACGTTGGTATTTAAGAAAAAGGCAACTCCGTTTGTGTTGGCGTTTTCAGCGAATGCCATTGTCATATGGAACGGACAGACAATACCACCGGTCGGTGCATAAAGGGCACAAGTGACATCGTCGCTTAAATTTGGCTCTAACGCGATCAGTTCCTCGCGCTCTAAGATGCGAAGTCCAGGAACCCCGTTTTTCTCTCCTTTTTCTAAAAGAGTAACAAGACCGTTTCGGTCCTGATCTTTGGTACATACAACGAGAGAACCGTTTCGTTTGAATGGAATATCAAGTTCTTTGGAAAGGTGCTCCATCAGTTCGTTTCCGCGGACATTTAATTTGGCTTTCAGGGTGCCCGGTGTGGCATCAAATCCGGCATGGATGATCGCACTGTTTGCTTTGGATGTACCGCAGCAGACATCCTCTTCCCGCTCAATGACACAGGCGTTTACCTGATATCTGGATAATTCTCTTGCGATCGCACTTCCAATGACGCCTGCCCCGATAATTGCTACATCATACATCATATGTTCTCCTTTTCTCCGTGAGACAAATGGGTAAAAAAAGAGCAAGGAAATAACACGTCCTAAGACGTTTTATTTACCTTGCTCATGTCTCTCGGTAATGATTTTTCTATTATCTTTATTATAGCATGATAAAAATCTTTTGCAATGAGAAAAATTACCGATTTAGACAAAAGAAAGAAATTGTATAAAAGCCGCACAAAGTTGCGGTGCAGATGTTATAATAAGGAACAAATAAAAGGATAAGAAGGTCAAGGATGAAAGAAAAAACGTATGTGATCACGGTAGAAGATATCCCGATCACAGTAACGAAAAAACGAATGAAACATATGTATCTTCGGATCAAAAAAGAGGATGGAAGTGTCTGCATTTCCGCACCGCATCAGCTGAGCAGGGAGCGGATCTACCGGTTTGCCGCAGAGCGGATCGACTGGATCAGGACATATCAGGAGAAATATAAAAGGGAAAGCCAGGAAAGAGGAGAAAAACCGGAACTTACCCCGGCAGAATTAAAACTTCGAAAAGAAGCCTTAAAAAGACGTGTGGAAGAACTGGTAAAAAAATGGGAGCCCGTGATGCAGGTGAGGGTGTCCGGGATCACGATCCGGCAGATGAAGACCAGATGGGGGTCCTGCAATGTCAGAACCTGTCATATCAATATCAATCTTGCCTTGGATGAGATGCCGGAAGCATGTCTGGAATATGTGGTAGTCCACGAGATGACGCATATTTTGGAACCGAGTCATAACGCCGTGTTCTGGGGTTATATGACACAGTTTTATCCGGCGTGGAAACAGGTGCGCAGTTATTTAAACGGAAAGCACCCGGATTAAGATCAGATAAACTGGTTGGTGGCAGCATCGTATTCGTAGTCGATGGTTTTTAATTTTGCGATGATCGCCTCCTGGTCAGCCTCATAGGCTTCTGTAAAAGCAGCGAGATCAGAATAGTGGTCACGCAACTGTGTGTTGACAAAGCTTAAAAGCATAACGGGATCGTTTGGTAACTGGTCGAACATAATAGCCTCCTGTCGGATTCGATGAGATATCATCGATATATTTTCCGGTAACGGTATGCAAGTGGTAACAACTTATGTTAAAATAGCACAGGAATAATGAAAAAGCAAGCAAAGGAACAGGTACGATGGAACAAAAGATTGATAAAGAAGTTTTTGATAAATTTTTTACAGAGAGTTATTGTCCGGTAGAATATGCGACTGTGAAAAATCAGTTCGAAGAGATCGCATCGGTCGGAAATGATATTTTTACAGGAAGCTACGAGGCGAGAAATCTCAACCGGGAGAACTTTTTTCTGTATCTGACCAGCGAGGTATACTGCGATTTTGAGGCGGCTGTCTCCGAGGCAATGGATGACTTAAATCCCGAGATTCTGGATGCGGTCATGGATGTGACAGAGACCATGCCGGATGGAGATGAGATCACAGAGAAATACTGGGAGACGCAGCGCGCGCTGCTCAAAGAATTTTTAGAACAGCTTTACGATGAAGTAATCTCCACATGGAGATAGCGCGAAGGAGGATGGAAACTTACAATGGCAAGATCAAATTGTGACAGTTGTGTATACAATGTCTATGATGAGGACGACGAGACCTATTACTGTGAGGTTGACATGGACGAGGATGATGCGGCACGTCTGATGCAGGGGCATTACAAGGAATGTCCTTATTATCAGCTTGACGATGAATATGCAGTGGTAAGACACCAGATGTGATGTCTTATTTTATAGAAGAAAAAGAAACAAGGAGTTATGTATGAAGAACAGAAATGGGGCACTGGATATCCTGAAATTCCTTTTTGCCGTGGAAGTGGTATTTTATCACGGTGATTTCGGGGAAAAGCATTTCCGGTCAGGATATCTGGCAACGGATTTCTTTTTTATTGTGACAGGTATCCTGTTTGCACGCACCGCCATGCGCTATCAGGTGCCGGATGCGGAGATCGGAAAAGATACGGCATCATTTATGAAGCGCAAGATCTTAAATCTGATGCCGAATTATTATGTGGCATGGGTCATCTGCTTTGTGATCCGGCAGATTCATGACCAGTGCGGATTGCGCCAGAGCATGGTAAATTTTGCAAAATCTTATGGAGAATTATTGTTAGTCAGCAGCACCGGGATGAAAGACTATATGGTCAACGGACCGATGTGGTATATTTCCTCCATGCTGTTTGCACTGCTGTTACTGTATCCGCTGGCAAAAAAATTAAAAGAGAATTTTCTGTATCTGGCGGCACCGATCCTGTTTTTCTTTTTGATGGGATTTACATTTCAGAATTATGAGGCACTCTATCAGGATAACAGATATGGCATATGCAGCGGCACGATCTTACGCGCGGTGATGATGATCTCCTTAGGATGTATCTGTTATAAGATCGGGGAAAAATTAGCGGCACATACGTTTTCCAAAGGCGAGCGTATTGCTATTTCTATGGCGGAACTTGTGATCTATCTGATGATCTTTGGATATATGGATGTGGCAGAGCGCACAAATAAGCTGTCATGGCTGCTGATCTATCTGATGGGCGCAGGAGCAACTTTAACTTATTCCAAAGCGGGTTACCTGACAGAATATCTGGATGGAAACGTGGCAACCTTCCTTGGCGAGTACAGCTATAACTGTTATCTGGCGCATTGGGCGATGCTTCAGCTTGTGTATTCCATAACCTGGCTGACACATGCCCAGAAGGGTGTCATTTATCTGGTGGCAAGTGCGGCAAATGCACTGTTTGTCATGTATGTATCAAAAGGGCTGCGCGTGGGCTGGAAAAAACTGCGTGGGCAGCGCGCGTAAAAGAATGGAAAGGATGAAAGCATGAGAAAAGATCATAAAATAGGAAGTGTAATTTTTCTTGGGATCATGACTGTGGCACTTCTTTTAAGTGGCTGTGGGACTAATAATACAGCAGCAGATACTTCGGAACCAACTCAGGCACAGACGGCTGAAAATGAGACGGAGTTTGATGTCACATCCCTGATGGAGGAGCGGACCGAGCCAAAAGAGCCAGAGCGGGAAACGGAGATGGAAACGGAAACACTTTTACAGGAGACAGAAGAAACGGAGCAGCCGGAGGAGGTAACCGAGACCGAGGAAATGCCGGAAACGGAAATCCCCGCAAAACCGGAAGGGGAGACGGAAGCAATGGAGCAGGAAGAAAAACAGGAGAAACCGCAGGTGACCGGTGGCGGAAAACTCGTATGTATCGATGCCGGACATCAGGGCAGGGGAAACAGTGAACAGGAGCCGATCGGTCCCGGCGCAACCGAGACCAAGGCAAAAGTGGCATCGGGAACTTCCGGTGTTGCAAGCGGACTGGCAGAATATGAACTGACCCTTCAGGTTTCTTTAAAACTGCAGCAGGAGCTTACCAACCGTGGCTATCAGGTATTGATGGTGCGCACGAGCAATGATGTGAATATCAGCAATTCGGAGCGTGCAGCGATCGCAAATGACAATCACGCGGATGCGTTTATCCGGATCCATGCAAATGGAAGTGAAAACGCAGCGGCAAACGGTGCCATGACGATCTGTCCGACCGCGGCAAATCCATATTGCTCCAATATTTACAGCAGTTCAAGAGCCCTGTCCGATGCGGTGTTGACCAGTCTTTGTGCTGCAACCGGGGCAAAAAGTGAGGGCGTATGGGAAACGGATTCCATGAGCGGGATCAACTGGTGTCAGGTGCCTGTCACGATCGTGGAGATGGGTTACATGACAAATGCAAATGAAGATGCGCTGATGGCGACAGATGATTATCAGAATAAGATCGTGACCGGAATTGCAAACGGAATTGATGTGTATTTTGCACAGTAAAAAAAGATCAGAACATCAGAAAAGGGATGCCGTAACTGGCATCCCTTTTTGGTATCGTAACGATTATTTTGTATTTTTTACTGCGGCTTCGACAAAACCTTTGAATAATGGATGTGGACGGTTTGGTCTTGATTTAAATTCCGGATGTGCCTGAGTAGCAAGGAACCATGGGTGATCCGGGATCTCGATCATTTCGACGATACGTCCGTCTGGTGAGGTACCACAGAGTTTCATGCCATTTTCGGTCAGTGCGGCACGGAAATCGTTGTTGACTTCGTAACGATGACGGTGTCTCTCGTGGATCTCTTCGGAACCGTATAATTCATATGCCTTGGAAGATTTGTCCAGAACACATGGGTAAGAACCAAGTCTTAAGGTACCACCGATGTCTTCTACACCATTCTGGTCTGGCATCAATGCGATGACCGGATGCGTGGTGTTCGGATCAAGCTCGATGCTGTGAGCATCGTTAAATCCGCAGACATGTCTTGCATATTCGATGATGGCAACCTGCATACCAAGGCAGAGACCAAGGTATGGAACGTTATGCTCTCTTGCGTATTTGGCAGCTGTGATCATACCCTCGACTCCACGGGAACCAAAACCGCCCGGAACGATGATACCAGCCATATCGCCTAAGATCTCATCGACGTTGTCCTCATTTAAGGTCTCAGAGTCTACCCAGTGAAGATCAACTGTGGCGCGCTCTGCGATACCGCCGTGTTTTAATGCTTCGACAACGGAAATGTAAGCATCATGCAGCGCAATGTATTTGCCGACCAGTGCGATCTTGACTTCCTTGTTTGGATGACGGAGCGCATCTACCATTGCTTCCCAGTCTTTTAAATCAGGATCTGGGCATTCTAAATGTAAGGCATTGCATGCAACTTTTGCGAGATTTTCTTTTTCCATGGCAAGAGGAGCTTCGTATAAGTATTCCACATCCAGGTTCTGAAGTACGTTCTGGTTTGGAACATTACAGAATAAAGCGATCTTGTCCTTTAAGCTCTGATCAAGAGGCTGCTCGGAACGGCAGACGATGATATCCGGCTGGATACCCATTCCCTGCAGCTCTTTTACACTTGCCTGGGTAGGTTTGGTCTTTAATTCACCGGATGCCTTAATATAAGGAATTAAGGTAACGTGGATCAGGATGGCATTTTCATGTCCGACTTCATGCTGGAACTGACGGATCGCCTCTAAGAATGGCTGGCTCTCAATATCTCCGACGGTTCCGCCTACTTCGATGATGGCAATATGTGTTTCATCGGAAGTGAAGTTGCGGTAGAAACGACTCTTGATCTCGTTTGTGATATGAGGGATAACCTGAACGGTACCGCCACCGAAATCTCCACGGCGTTCTTTTTGCAGAACAGACCAGTAAACTTTACCGGTTGTGACATTGGACTGTTTGGTCAGACTCTCATCGATAAAACGCTCGTAGTGACCTAAGTCAAGGTCGGTTTCTGCACCATCATCCGTTACGAAAACCTCTCCGTGCTGGATCGGGTTCATCGTTCCAGGATCGATGTTGATGTAGGGGTCAAATTTTTGCATCGTCACTTTGTATCCACGGGCTTTTAAAAGTCTTCCCAGGGAAGCTGCCGTGATACCTTTTCCGAGACCGGAAACAACGCCGCCGGTGACAAAGACGTACTTTACAGGCATAGGGGTATCCTCCTCATATAATAAGTATAAATTGATAAATAAAAAAGTTCACGTATTTTATAACCCATATAGTATACAACTAAGTATTTGCAAAATCCAGCAAAATCTAAAAAAGATAAATGGAAATTTATAAAATCTTTAGAAATAACAAGAAAAGTTCATCAAGTTCGTATTGCTTTTCATTTTTCTTTTCAATATAATAAAGTAGAAATTTGTAATAAAAGTATGATAAAATCCGGGTACAGCATAAAGCTGCAACTGTTGGAAAGGATCAATATCTTATGGATAATCAGGGACCAAATAATTACAGCAATGGAAACAACAATTACAACAATGGAAATAACGGAGGAAATGGCGGCGGTAACGGCGGCGACGGTGGAAAGAACAACCGTAACGGACAGTTTGTCATGGCATTTATCCTGGTGTCGTTAGTCATTTTGTTCATTATGAGTATGGTGTCGAACCAGTTTAACCAGATGAGCACGCAGGAGATCTCTTATACCGAGTTTTTACAGAAGGTGGAAGCGGATGAGATCAAATCCGTTGAGATTGGCTCGTATGAGATCACGATCACACCGGTGACCAAAGAAGAAAACGCCAATAAGCCTTACCAGATGACCTATTACTGCGGTAGGGTGGCAGATGAAGACCTGCTTCCGCTGTTAAAAGAGCACAATGTCGAGATCTATGGTGTGATCCCGGATAATACTTCAACCTGGATCTACAGCATTTTAAGTTATCTGATTCCGCTGGCACTGATCTGGATCTTACTTGGCTTTTTAATGCGCCGCATGGGCGGTGGAGCAATGGGCGTAGGAAAGAGCAACGCAAAAGTATATGTAGAGAAACAGACAGGGGTTACCTTTAAGGATGTCGCAGGACAGGATGAGGCAAAAGAATCCTTACAGGAAGTGGTAGATTTCTTACACAATCCGAAAAAATATAAAGAGATCGGTGCAAAACTGCCGAAAGGTGCACTGTTGGTCGGACCTCCTGGTACCGGTAAAACATTGCTGGCAAAGGCAGTTGCAGGCGAGGCAAAGGTACCGTTCTTCTCACTGGCAGGATCTGATTTCGTAGAGATGTTCGTCGGCGTGGGTGCATCCCGTGTCCGTGACCTGTTTAAAGAAGCACAGAAACAGGCACCATGTATCATCTTTATCGATGAGATCGATGCCATCGGTAAGAGCCGTGACAGCCGTTATGGCGGAAACGACGAGCGTGAGCAGACCTTAAACCAGTTACTGGCAGAGATGGATGGTTTTGATACTTCAAAAGGACTGCTGATCCTTGCAGCGACCAACCGACCGGAGGTACTCGATAAGGCATTGCTGCGTCCGGGACGTTTTGACCGCCGGATCATCGTTGACAAACCGGATTTAAAGGGACGTCTTGAGACCTTAAAGGTTCATTCCAAGGATGTTATGATGGATGAGACGGTTGATCTGGATGCACTGGCACTTGCAACCGCAGGACTGGTAGGATCTGATCTTGCCAATATGATCAACGAGGCTGCCATCAATGCAGTAAAGAATGGCAGAAAATTTGTAAACCAGTCTGATCTGTTTGATGCGTTTGAGCTGGTTGCAGTAGGTGGAAAAGAAAAGAAAGACCGCATTATGAGCGACAAGGAGCGTAAGATCGTATCTTACCATGAGGTTGGTCATGCGATGGTCACAGCTTTACAGAAGAACACAGAGCCGGTACAGAAGATCACGATCGTGCCTCGTACCATGGGTGCGCTTGGTTATACCTTACAGACCCCGGAAGAAGAGAAATACTTACAGACCAAGGATGAACTGCTTGCCAAGATCACAACTTACATGGCAGGACGTGCGGCAGAAATGCTTGTGTTCCAGTCTGCGACAAGTGGTGCGGCAAACGATATCGAGCATGCAACCGCAATCGCAAGAGCAATGGTGACACAGTATGGTATGTCGGATAAATTTGGTATGATGTGTCTTGCAACGGTTGACAACCAGTATCTGGATAACCGTGCAGGACTGATCTGTGGCGAGGACACCGCAGCCATGATCGATGAGGAAGTCCTTTCCATCATCAACAACTGCTACAACGAGGCGATCCGTCTCCTTACCGAGAACAGGGAAGTGTTAGACCATATCTCTGAATACCTCTACGAGCATGAGACCATTACCGGAAAAGAATTTATGAAGATCTTCCGCCAGTTAAAAGGCATTGAGGAGCCGGAAGAGGAGGAAAATAAAAAGACCTTCTTCGAGCAGGCAGAGGAAGCACGCAAAAATCTGGATGAAGCCGCAAAGGGTACTTATGTGGATCATACCGTAGACGATAACACAACAGTAAATCATGATGGTGAATAATGTTTAATATTCAAGAAGAACTTAAAAAACTCCCGGATACACCGGGAGTTTATATTATGCACGATGAAAAGGATGCCATTATCTATATCGGAAAGGCGGTCAGCCTCAGAAAAAGAGTGCATCAGTATTTCCAGCCGAGCCATGATGAGGGCATCAAAAAGGCGCAGATGGTAAAGCAGATCGCACGGTTCGAATACATCATTACCGATTCAGAACTGGAGGCACTGGTCTTAGAGTGCAATCTCATCAAAGAGCACCGGCCAAAATATAATACAATGCTGCGGGATGATAAGACTTACCCGTATATCAGGGTGACCCTTGGAGAGGATTATCCAAGAGTCCTTTTTTCACGTCAGCAGAAAAAAGACAGATCACGGTATTTTGGACCATATACGAGTGCGGGGGCGGTAAAAGATACGATCGAGCTGATCAATAAACTTTACGGACTGCGCACCTGTAACCGCAATCTCCCGCGTGATACTGGCAAAGACCGTCCATGCCTGAATTATCATATCCATCAGTGCGCAGCTCCCTGCCAGGGCTATATCAGCAAGGAAGAGTACCGCAAGAAGGTGGATGCCGCCGTTGAATTTTTAAATGGCAATTATGCGCCTATTTTAAAGTCACTGGAAGAGAAGATGAACGAGGCATCAGAACAGCTTGAGTTTGAGCGTGCGATCGAGTACCGGGAGCTGCTTGGAAGCGTAAAACAGATCGCACAGAAGCAGAAGATCACGCACACCGACGGAGAGGACAAGGACATCATCGCACTGGCGGCAGACGACAGGGATGCAGTGGTGCAGGTATTCTTTATCCGTGACGGAAAGCTGATCGGAAGGGATCATTTCTATATCAAACTGGGAAATGAGGACAGCAAGAGCCAGATATTAACAACGTTTTTGAAACAGTTTTATTCTGGAACCCCATTTCTGCCAAGAGAGATCATGCTTCAGGAGGAAGTCGAAGACATCGAGGTCCTAGAGGCATGGCTGACCCAGAAACGGGGAAGCAAGGTGCACATCCGCGTGCCACAGAAAGGCATGAAAGAGAAATTAGTCGAACTGGCAAAGAAAAATGCACAGCTTGTCCTCTCTCAGGACCGAGAAAAGATGCGACGGGAAGAGGGACGTACGATCGGTGCCTTAAAAGAGATCGAAAAGCTGTTGGGACTGGAACATCTGCAGCGGGTTGAGGCATTCGATATTTCCAATATCAATGGATTTGAAACGGTAGGTTCCATGATCGTCTATGAAAAAGGAAAGCCAAAGCGGAGCGATTACCGTAAGTTCAAGTTAAAGACTGTGACGGGACCAGATGATTACGCATCCATGTATGAGGTGCTGACCAGAAGATTTACGCATGGAATGAAAGAGCAGGAAGAACTGGCGGAAAAAGATCTGTCGGAGGAATATGGCAGTTTCACGCGTTTCCCGGATCTGATCATGATGGATGGTGGACGCGGACAGGTCAATATCGCATTAAAGGTGTTGGATGAATTAAAATTAAATATTCCGGTGTCTGGTATGGTAAAGGATGATAATCACCGGACAAGAGGGTTATATTATAATAATGTAGAAATCCCGATCGACCGGAACAGTGAGGGCTTTAAACTGATCACAAGGATCCAGGATGAGGCACACCGGTTTGCAATCGAGTATCATCGTTCCTTAAGGAGCAAAGGACAGGTACATTCGGTATTAGACGACATCCCTGGCATCGGACCGGCAAGGAGAAAAGCGTTAATGCGCCGGTTCCAGTCTTTGGATGAGATCAAGGAAGCGGATGTGGAAACCTTAATGCAGACAGATACCATGAATGAGCAGGCTGCCCAGTCTGTCTATGATTTTTTTCATAAGCCGTCAGCAGTTGAAGAATAAAAGGGTTTGTGCTATATTAAGGATAACTGAATGTTACTGCGGTATGAGTAAAAAACAAAAGTGAGGAGACCAGGGTATGGATGGAGTTAGCGTATCAAAAGTAGCACAATTAATGGATTTGCACAATTTCCTGCCGGATATGGATTTAAAGGGACACCGCATCATGGTAAGTGATGTAAACAGACCGGCATTACAGCTCAGCGGATATTTTGAGCATTTTGAACAGTCGCGTGTTCAGATCATAGGAACGGTAGAATATACCTATTTACAGCAGCTAGACAGTGAAAAGAGGGAACAGATCTACCGCGAATTTATGGAGTATGATATTCCTGCTGTTATTTTCTGTAGAGATTTACAGCCGGATGCCACATTCCTTGCGATTGCAGTGGAGAAAAATTTACCGGTATTCGGAAGCAAGAGAAGCACATCAGGATTTATGGCAGAGCTGATCTACTGTCTGAGTGAACAGCTTGCGCATTGCATCACCATTCACGGAGTTTTGGTCGATGTCTATGGTGAAGGACTTCTGATCATGGGTGAGAGCGGTATCGGAAAGAGCGAGGCAGCTCTGGAGTTAGTGCGCCGAGGTCACCGACTTGTTACCGATGATGTCGTAGAGATTCGAAAGATCAACGATCATATGCTGGTGGGAACCTCACCGGATATCACCCGGTACTTTATCGAATTAAGAGGTATCGGTATCATTGACGTTAAGACCTTGTTTGGTGTCGAGTGTGTTAAGGAGAAACAGCAGATCGACCTTGTCATCAAGTTAGAGGACTGGAAGAAGGACAATGAATATGACCGTCTTGGTCTGGAAGAGGAATACACGGAGTTCTTAGGCAACAAAGTCGTATGTCATTCACTCCCGATCCGTCCAGGACGAAATCTTGCAGTCATCTGTGAGACCGCCGCTGTCAACCACAGACAGAAAAAGATGGGATATAACGCTGCACAGGAGTTATACCGCCGTGTGCAGGAAAACCTCACCAAAAAACCGGAAGAGGATGAATAAATACAGGTTATAAAATAACATATGGAGGCATAAAAACAATGGAAAGACAGAACGCATGGGGAAAATACCCGGAAGGCAAAAAAAGAGAGGCAGTATATCAGTTTGCAGAGGACTACCGCAAATTTATATCTGACTGCAAGACAGAAAGAGAGTGCGTTACAGAGTTTGAGAAAAAGGCAGTAAATGCCGGATTCTTAAAACTGGAAGATGTGATAGAGAAAGGAACTGCTTTAAAGGCAGGAGATAAGATCATCGCAAATAACATGGGAAAAGGAATCGCCATGTTCGTGATCGGAAAGAAACCGATCGAAGAAGGTATGAATATCTTAGGAGCACACATTGACTCCCCACGTATGGATTTAAAACAGGACCCGTTATACGAAGATACTGATTTTGCACTGTTAGATACCCATTACTATGGCGGTATCAAAAAATATCAGTGGGTTACTTTACCATTGGCATTACATGGTGTGATCGTAAAGAAAGACGGAACTGTAGTTCAGGTAAACATCGGCGACAAACCGGGCGATCCGGTATTTGGTGTGAGCGATCTTCTGATCCACCTTTCTGCAGACCAGCTTGAGAAAAAGGGTGCAAAAGTGATCGAGGGAGAAAACTTAGACCTCATCATTGGAAGCATCCCACAGGCAGAAGACAAAGACGATAAAGAAGCCGTAAAAGAAAAAGTAAAAGCAAATATCTTACGCATCTTAGAGGCAGAATATGGTGTAGAGGAAGAGGATTTCCTTTCCGCTGAGATCGAGGTTGTACCGGCAGGTGAGGCAAGAGATTACGGATTTGACCGCAGCATGATCATGGGTTACGGACATGATGACAGAGTATGTGCTTACCCATCTTTCATGGCAATGTTAGAGATGAAAGAGCCGGAATACACCAGCGTATGTCTGTTAGTAGACAAAGAGGAGATCGGAAGCGTGGGAGCAAGCGGTATGCACTCTCATTTCTTCGAGGACACCGTTGCAGAGATTATGAACGCAGCAGGAGATTACTCCGAGTTAAAGGTAAGACGTGCACTGCGCAATTCCAAAGTGCTTTCTTCTGACGTATCCGCAGCATTTGATCCAAATTATCCGTCAGTCATGACAAAACGCAATGCTGCATATTTTGGAAGAGGACTTGTGTTCAACAAATATACCGGTTCCAGAGGAAAATCCGGTTCCAATGATGCCAATGCAGAGTATGTTGGTGCACTGCGCGGTATCATGGATGCAAACGAAGTATGTTTCCAGACCGCAGAGCTTGGAAAAGTAGATCAGGGCGGCGGTGGAACCATCGCTTATATCCTGGCAAATTACGGCATGAATGTGATCGACAGCGGTGTGGCAGTATTGAACATGCACGCTCCATGGGAGATCATCAGCAAAGTTGACCTGTATGAGGCATTCCGCGGATATGTCGTATTCTTAGAGGCAACATTATAAAAAATAAAACGTATCGCACAGATCAGTACAGAAACAGAGGTTAGAATGACAGAACAGTTTTTAAACGAACTAAAAAAAATCGTGAGAGACGACCACATTTTAGAGAAAGAACCGATGAAAAAACACACGACATTTCGTGTGGGAGGTCCTGCTGATGTGCTGATCCAACCGGATACAGAAGAATTAAAAAAAGTCATCAGACTATGTGCACAGCAGGGGGAACCTTGCTGTGTGATTGGAAATGGAAGTAATCTTTTAATTGGCGATAAGGGCATCCGGGGTCTTGTGATCGAGATGCTCTCCGTCAAAGATGCGATCGAGATAAACGGAGACACCATCCGGGCCGGGGCAGGGATGTTATTGTCAAAGACCGCAATGGAAGCAGCGAAAGCAGGGCTTTCCGGTATGGAATTTGCAGCCGGGATCCCGGGAACCATAGGTGGAGCTGTTGTGATGAATGCGGGAGCCTATGGCGGAGAAATGAAAGACATCCTGGTATCGGTTACCGTACTGGATGAGGAGGGAGAGCTCCGTCAGATACAGGCGGAGGACTTAAACCTGGGTTATCGCAGAAGTAATATCATTGAGAACCATTATATTGTGGTTGAAGCTGTCTTAAAGTTAAAACAGGGAGAAACATCTGAAATCTTAGCTCAGATGGACACCTTAAAACAGCAGAGACGTGAAAAACAGCCGTTAGAATATCCGAGTGCCGGAAGTACTTTTAAAAGACCGGAGGGCTATTTTGCCGGAAAACTGATCATGGATGCCGGATTAAGAGGATATCAGGTAGGCGGTGCCATGGTGTCAGAAAAACACTGTGGTTTTGTAATAAATGCCGGGGATGCAACGGCAGCGGATATCCGCAGACTGATGCAGGATGTGTCAGATACCGTACAGGAGAAATTTGGAGTGACATTGGAGCCGGAAGTAAAGATGCTTGGCGAGTTTTAGAACAGGGCAATGAGTGTCAGAAAGGCATGGGAGTGACATGAAATTCGTAATATTAACTGGAATGTCAGGGGCAGGAAAAAGTACAGCGATAAAGATGATGGAAGACATGGGATTTTACTGTGCCGACAACCTGCCGGTCCTTCTGATCGAAAAATTTGCGGAGCTGGTCATGAACGGACAGAGCGAAAAACAGGATATCGCCCTAGGGGTAGACGTGCGCAGCGGTGAGGAACTGCCGTATCTTGAGACGATCATCCGGAAATGGAGAGAGAACAAATATCCGTTCTCGATCCTGTTTCTGGACTCCTCCGATGAAGTCCTGATCAAGCGTTTTAAGGAGACGAGACGGAGCCATCCGCTCTCAAGGACGGGGCGCGTGGAAAAAGGGATCGAGCTGGAGCGGGAAAAACTCGCTTTCCTGAAAAAAGAGGCCGACCAGGTCATCGACACCAGCAGACTTCTGACAAAGGAGCTGCGCCATGAGCTGGAGAATCTTTACCGGGGAAACGACGGACACAGCAGCATGTTTATCACGGTTCTGAGCTTCGGCTTCAAATACGGGATCCCGGCGGACGCGGACCTCGTGTTTGATGTGCGGTTCCTCCCGAATCCTTACTATGTGGAAGAACTGCGGTTTCACACGGGAACAGAAAAAGCGGTGCAGGACTATGTGATGCAGGGCGGCACCGGGGAAGAATTCCTGAAGAAACTGAATGACCTTCTGGAATTTGTGATCCCGAAGTATGAACAGGAAGGAAAAACGCAGCTTGTGATCGCGATCGGGTGCACCGGCGGACGTCATCGTTCGGTGACGATCGCAGGAGAAGTATTTAAGCGTCTGACGGAGTCCGGGCGGTATGAGATCCGGCTGGAACACAGAGACGCGGGGAAGGATGGAGGAAAGTAGTCATGTCTTTCTCTTCCAGGATCAAGGAAGAACTTTCCAGGCATATGAGCGCAGCAAGGCACTGCCAGATCGCTGAGATCGCAGCGATCTTAAGTCTTTGCGGTCGGATCCAGATCTCCGGAGACGATCATTACAGCATCAAGATCCATACAGAAAATGTGACGGTTGCCAGAAAGTGCTTTACATTATTGAGAAAAACATTTAATATAGAAACTGACATTTCTATACGGAGGAACGCGCATCTTGGGAAAAACAGGATCTATTCAGTCTGTGTCAAACAGCATGAGGACGCGCTCCGTGTATTGAAAGCCACAAAACTTCTATCGGAAGACGGGGAGATTGGGGAGAATCTTTCTGTGGTGGGAAATGTGGTCGTCCAGAACCCCTGCTGCCGCAGGGCATTTTTGCGCGGCGCTTTTCTCGCATCAGGATCGATCAGTGATCCGGAGAAGTTTTACCATTTTGAGATCGTCTGCGCGACAGAGCCCAAAGCGCGCCAGATCCAGTCCATTATGGCGACGTTTGATATCGATGCAAAAATTGTCATCCGCAAACGCTATTATGTGGTATATATTAAAGAGGGAAGCCAGATCGTAGATATCCTGAATGTGATGGAAGCCCATCTGTCACTGATGGAGCTGGAGAACATCCGCATTTTAAAAGAAATGCGCGGAAATGTAAACCGCCAGGTCAACTGCGAGACGGCAAACATCAACAAAACAGTGTCAGCCGCTGTGAAGCAGATCGAGGATATCGAGTTTATCCGCGACACGGTAGGCTTTGAAAGTCTTCCAGATGGTCTTGCGCAGATTGCA